>WFXA01000031.1 GCA_015490835.1 Flavobacteriaceae bacterium
ACTATTTTCATTCTGTAACGGCATTAACCATTCTAAAATATAAAATAGTTTTGGACTATTTTATATTAATAATAGGTATAACTTAACCTGAAATATTTATAAATAATACGGTTTTACACAAGTACCCAATAAAAAACAAGAATTGGGTGTTATTCGCAATTAACAGAAAAATGCTAAGGATTTTGGTTATTAGTAACTAAACAAAAATGATATAAGAGCAATTATTTTCTACACACCGGAAGAACTTCACCTTTTGCCAAACGGTATTTTTCAATTTCTTGAGTTGGCATAGTTGCCGTGTAATCTACCTCTTCAACTTTAAAACCAATAGTTCTAAGTTTGTTAAAATAATCTCTTCCGTACACCCGAACATGGTCGTATTGCCCAAATATTTTAGCACGTTCTTTGGGATTTGTAATACTGTTGTCTTCAAAGGTGTGTTCTCGTTGTAAATCTTGCGGAATTTGAAATATTCCTATTCCGTTTGGTTTTAACACACGATATAATTCTTGCATTGCTTTGGTATCGTCCGAGATGTGTTCTAACACATGATTACAAAAAATAAAATCGAAGGTATTATCTTTAAACGGAAGATTGCAAATATCAGCCTTTACATCTGCAAGAGGTGAATGTAAATCGGTAGTAGTATAATCAAGGTGTTTTAGTTTTTTAAACCGTTTATAAAAAGCCTGTTCGGGAGCAAAATGAAGCACCTTATATTTTTTTGAAGCATCAAAAAAGGAGGTTTCATTTTTTAAATACAACCAAAATAACCGATGTCGCTCTAATGAGAGTGTTCCCGGTGCCAATACATTTTCACGAATAGTTTCGTATCCATACGGAAGAAATTTACGATACGACTTTTGATCAATGGGGTCTGTATATTTTTTTCCTCTCAGAAAGAACCCTATAAAAGGTCTTGCCCAATAGCTTAATTTAATAAGAATGGGTCTGGGTATTTTTTTTAAAATGAATTTTATGAGTTTATTCAAAATGTAAATTAAAACCTAAAGTCATCTTCTTCGTTGCTTTGTATTCCCAAAGCTTCATAAATATAATCAAAGGTAGAAAGCAGTTTTGGTTTTCCGTTTACGATGGCAACATCATGCTCAAAATGAGCGCTGGGTTTTCCGTCTCGTGTAAGAATGGTCCATCCGTCTTTGAGTTGTTTAATGTTTCTAGTTCCCATATTAATCATGGGTTCAATAGCAACGGTCATTCCTTCTACAAATTTTTTTCCTCTTCCTCTTCGTCCGTAATTAGGCATTTCGGGGTCTTCGTGCATGGTTTTGCCCAAGCCGTGTCCGACCAACTCTCGCACAACGCCGTAACCTTCTTTTTCGCAATATTGCTGTATGGCATACCCTACATCACCTACTCTGTTTCCAGTTTTAAATTCTCGAATGCCTACATAAAGCGATTCTTTGGTAATGCGTAATAGTTTTTCTACATCGGGAGCTACTTCTCCCACCGGAAACGTATAAGCATGGTCGCCGTAAAATTCGTATTTAACAGCACCGCAATCTATAGAAATAATATCGCCTTCTTGTAAGGGTGTATCGTTAGGGATACCGTGTACTACTTGCGCATTGGGACTTACACATAAGGTGTTAGGAAAATCATACAGACCTAGAAAACCGGGAACCGCATCGTGGTCTCTAATGAACTCTTCAGCGAGTTTATCAAGAGACAAAGTGGTTACTCCGGGTTTGACTTCTTTTGCCAACATACCGAGTGTTTTTGAAACCACCAACGCAGCTTCTCTCATTTTTTCTATTTCTTCTTTTGTTTTGGGTATAATCATTTTTAAAGTTTAAAATCCGAACCAATTGCGTTTACTTTTCTTAATTTCGGGTTTATCCTCTCTTATTAATTGCTGGTATATCTCTCCCCAACCTACTAAGCCACCAATATTTCTGTCGTCAATAAAAATATCTGCATTTATTTTCCGACTGTATTTTTCGTCAAATTCTTCCTCCGGAAAACTTTTGTTAACCGCGTAAAATTCAATTCCGTTTTTTTTACAAAAAGCTACGGCTTCATCTAAGGTTTTTCCGCTTCGGTAGGTCCAAAGAATTAATCGATGACCCTTTTCTTGCAACTTTTTTAAGGTTTCAAAAGCAAACATTTTAGGTTTGCCAATTTGAGGATAAGCATCTTCTACAATGGTGCCGTCAAAATCTACCGCTATGGTTAAGGTTTGCGAGATCATTTACTGATTTAAAAATTATTCGGCATAGGTGTGTTTGTATTCTTGTCCGGAAAGAATTGTCAGCATATCTTTTTCAAGCGAGATAACGGGAGATTCAACAATTCGGTTGATTTCTTTTCCGGCTTTATAAAAAATAATGGTTGGTACGTATTGAATATCCTTTCCTTTTTCCAGTCCGTTTGGGGTAATTTTATCTCTATTAACGGCAATTATTTCCAAGTTATCTTCATCAAAATCTGCTGCTTCCAAAACTTTATGAAGTACCGGTACTTCACGTTGGCTATCGCTACACCAAGTTCCCATAAATACTTTAATCCGGGTGTCTTTAAGCAAAGGTTTTAAATTGCTTATCGTTAGGGTGTCTAGGGTGTGATTGTTAAAGTTTTCTACAAACCAATCGTTGTAAGGTGGCATTTCCAAATTTTTACAACTTATTTTTCCTATCAATAGTTCTTCTTCGGCTTCTTTTTCGGAAGGTGTTACAAGGGTTGTTTCGTTTTCTGAAACGTTTTTATCAATTTTATCTTTCTTGTTACAATTACAAGAAATAAGCGTTGTTACTACAAACAAAAAAGCTAATTTTTTCATTTTATTGGGTTTTGATTAGTGATTCTTTATCCATTTCTTCCGGTTTGTCTAATCCCATTATTTGAAGAATGGTTGGTGCAATATTACTTAAAATTCCGTTTTTAATTGAAGGCGCATCTTCGGCTATTAAAATAACCGGAACAGGGTTGGTAGTATGAGCCGTATTGGGGCTTCCGTCCGGATTAATCATGGTTTCGCAATTTCCATGATCGGCAAGAAGAATGGTAGTGTATCCGTTTTGCAATGCCGTTTCTACAACATCTTTAACACAAGTATCTACGGTTTCACAGGCTTTAACAGCGGCTTCAAACACACCGGTATGCCCAACCATATCACCATTGGCAAAATTTAAACATATAAAATCTGCCTTTTGCGAATATAATTCAGGAATAATCTTATCTCGAATATCGTAGGCACTCATTTCGGGTTTTAAATCGTAGGTAGCTACCTTAGGGGAAGGACATAAAATTCGGCTTTCGTCTTTAAAAGGAGCTTCTCTTCCTCCTGAAAAGAAAAATGTAACGTGGGGATATTTTTCGGTTTCGGCAATTCTAATTTGGGTTTTATTGTTTTTTTCTAACACTTCTCCAAGTGTATTTTTTATGTCTTCTTTGTCGTAAACTACGTGAAGCCCTTTAAAATGATGGTCGTAATTGGTAAGCGTAACAAAGTATAACGGTATGGTTTTCATACTATATGCTTCGTTGTTTTTTTGAGTAAGTACTTGGGTTAGTTGTCTTCCTCTGTCGGTTCTAAAATTAAAAAAAACAACTACATCGTCTTCTTTGATAGTTGCTACGGGATGATTGTTTTGGGTAACGACGATGGGTTCTAAAAACTCGTCTGTGATTCCGTTTTTATAACTTTCTTTAATCGTTTTAACCGGATTTGTAGAGGGCTGTCCTTTCCCTAAAACCAATAAATCGTATGCTTTTTTAATTCGTTCCCAGCGGTTGTCTCTATCCATTGCGTAATATCTTCCTATTACCGAAGCTAATTTTCCGGTTGTTTTAGAGAGGAATTGTTGTAACTCATCTATAAAATCCGCACCCGATTTTGGATCAACATCGCGACCATCTGTAAATGCATGAACAAAAACTTTTTCCAATCCTTTTGCTTTTGTCGCTTTAACCAATCCTTTTAAATGATTGATGTGCGAGTGCACACCGCCATTTGAAACCAAGCCCATAAAATGTAAATTAACACGATTTTGTTTGGCATATTCAAAGGCTTCTTTTAAAACCGGCTCTTCTATTAAGGTGTTTTCTTCGACAGCCTTATTAATTTTTACAAAATCTTGGTACACAATACGTCCTGCACCTAAATTCATATGCCCAACCTCGCTGTTTCCCATCTGTCCTTTGGGAAGTCCCACGTTTAAACCATCTGTACGGAGTTGTGCATTGGGATATTTTGTATATAACGAATCGATAAAAGGCGTATTAGCATGTGTAATAGCCGATACTTTCGGGTTTTGTGTAATCCCCCAACCGTCTAATATTAAGAGTAAAACTTTTTTGTTCATAATAACAAAATGGGTAGCAAAGATAATGCTTTACTATGAAATAGTTTTGTAAATAACAGGTTACATAGATTATACTTCAAAAAAAGTTGTATTTTAACTCAAAATTTAGATTTTAATGAAATGAGTATAAAAACAAATTAAAAAGCAAGGAAACTTAAAATGGCATTGAACCCAAATTGTTCAGGTGGTTTTATTCCACGTAACATTTCACGCTTTCCGGATGGTCCGGGAAGTTTTTCTACTCTAAAACCAACTGCTTGCATCGCTCTTCGTACGCTTCCTTTTGCCGAATAGGTTACCAAAACTCCATTTGGTTTTAATGCTTGGTACATTTTAGTAAAAATGGTTTCGGTCCACAGTTCGGGCTGGACCCGTGCGCCAAAGGCATCAAAATAAATTAATTGAAAGGCATTGCTTGCTGTAATGTCTTCAAACTTTTGTTGCTTTTTAAGAATGGTAAAAGTATCATTTAGCCTGATTTCTTTTTCCCAAGAAGCGGTGTGTAATGATTTAAAAACCGAATTGGGAATCTTCAGCAATTCGGGATAATTGAGTTGGTTTATTTCATCATCTATCACAGGAAAAGCTTCTACTGCCGTATAATGAACCGGTATGCTGTTGCTTTTTGCTTCTTTTAAGGTGATTAATGCATTTAGTCCGGTGCCAAAACCCACCTCAAGTATGTGAAGTTGTTTGCAATTGGGTAGCGACAAGCAATAAAAAAAGCCCATCTGTAAAAATACGTGATAGGCTTCTTGTATGGCTCCATGAATGGAATGATATTGTTCGTTCCATTGCGGAATAAAGATGGTTTTAGAACCGTCTTTTGTTGTGATGATTTCTCTTTTCAAAATTAATGAATCAACAGCTTTTTGATTTTAGGTATGGGTCCGGTACATTCGGTTTGATGGCAATCTATACAAGAATTGATGGTTTTATTGTACTGTTTTACCATAGCTAAAGAATCTTTTTGAAGAAAGATTTTTTGTTGACTTTTAATAAATGATTCTGCGCCAACTTTGAAACGTTGATTTTTCTCCTTATTGTTTGTAAGTGTTGCTGTATATATTTTTAAAAACTCTTTTGTAAAATTTGGCAACGTATCACCGGAAAGTATTTTTTCTTTTAATCCTTGGTTATACGCATACATAAAGTTCATATGCTTGGTCATTTCAGAAGGTTCATACATAACAAACTCCTCATGGGTTTGCGTATCGATTGGATTCTTTTTTTCTTTTGAAGTATCACAAGCAACCAGACTTATCACTAAAAATAGAATTAAAAAACGCATGATTTATTTTTTAACCAACACTCCGTCTGCTTCAAATGAGTAGGTTATTTTAGGTGCTGTAATTGCCTCCACTTCCTCTTTACTTTTTCCGGCATCTTCGGCATAATGGCGTTGTTCTTCTACACTCATTTCACTTACAAATGCTTTTCCGTTTACAATTACTTCTCTCCCTGCAATGTTTTTAGGCATAAAAAAACCATAATCTTTAAACTTTACCATGGCTTCATTATCACCTAAGTCCAAGCGCATCCAACAACCTTTAGCCTGACATACGCTGTTTACGGTTGTAGTAAATTTAACCGTAACGGTATCTCCGGGTTTTAGGTTTTTATATTTTTCAATTATTTGCTCTTTGGAAATAGTACCATCAGGATGTATTTTCTCTCCAAAAGAGGCAAACGCTACATCTTTTTGTGCTTCCACTGTAGTTTTATTGTTTTTATCTTTTTTGGTTTCTTCTTTACACGCAATAAAAAGAAAGGAAAACAAAAAGAAAACGACTAATTTTTTCATAGAATTAAAATTTTAGGTTGTATTATTCTTGCAAAATTAAGAATTATTTAGCTTTTAGAAGCAGTATTTTTTCATTACTTTTGCAATATAAAAATGCGGTCTTATGAGTCTTGTAACAAACAAAAATATTTCGATACAAAAAATAGAAAATTCAAGAATTTCGAAAGTTGATTTTAGTAATTTGGTTTTCGGAAAAACATTTTCAGACCATATGTTTGTTTGCGATTATAAGAATGGAAAGTGGCAAAACCCCTCTGTTGTTCCTTATGGAGATATAACCATTTCACCGGCTGCTAAAGTATTTCATTACGGGCAAGCGGTTTTTGAAGGTATGAAAGCTTATAAAGACGATAACGGAAATGCTTGGTTGTTTAGACCCGATCAAAATTTTAAACGTATTAATCGTTCATCCGAACGTTTAGCAATACCAGCCTTTAGAGAAGATTACTTTTTTGAGGCACTGGATACATTAGTTAGTCTAGACAAAGAATGGATAAAACCGGGGGATGGAAATGCCTTGTACATTCGCCCGTTTGTTATTGCAACCGAAGTAGGAGTGTCTGCATCTCCTTCGACCGAATATAAATTTATTATTGTTACTTCTCCGGTTCAAGCTTATTATAAAGGGGATGTCAAAGTTGTAGTAGCCGAACACTACAGCAGAGCAGCCGATGGAGGTGTTGGATTTACAAAAGCAGCTGGAAATTATGCCGGACAATTTTATCCTACCAACTTAGCAAAAGAAAAAGGTTTTCAGCAAGTTATCTGGACGGATGCTAATGAGCATAAATACTTGGAGGAAGCCGGAACTATGAATGTGTTTTTTAGAATTGGAGATACCTTGATAACCGCTCCTACAAACGACAGAATATTAGACGGTGTTACTCGAAAAAGCGTTATCCAATTAGCTAAAGATGCCGGTGTACATGTTGAGGTAAGAAGAGTACCTGTTTCTGAGATTGTTGAAGCTGCAAACAACGGAACACTTAAAGAAATATTTGGTGCGGGAACAGCTGCAGTAATCAGTCCTGTAAGCGCATTTAGTTTTCAAGAAAAAGTTTACGAAATTCCCAAACAAAAAGACAGTTATGCCACACGATTTAAAAAGGCTTTAATGGATATTCAATACAACCGAGCAGAAGACCCCTACGGATGGAGATATGCTGTTGATTAATAGATTTTACTAAAGTTTTTGAAATCTATTTATCTAATATTGCTTTAATGTTGGGTTTAAAATAATTGGGACCTTTTAAAACTTTTCCGTCTTCTCGATAAATAGGTTTTCCGTTTGCACCTAATTTACTCATGTTACTACGTTGAATTTCGTTAAAAACTTCTTCAATTTTATGTTGCATCCCGTGTTCAATAATGGTTCCGCAAAGAATATAGAGCATATCGCCTAAGGCATCTGCCACTTCAATCAAGTCGTTGTTATTGGCAGCCTCGAGGTATTCTTCATTTTCTTCTTTCATTAAATTAAACCGAAGCAGGTTTTTATCCTTGCCTAAATTGGCTGTAGGTTCTTGTTTTACTCCTAAGCCAAAAGCTTTATGAAATTGTTGTACGGCAGCTATTTTGTTTTTCATATGTTTTTTATATAGTTTTTACCCGAGAAAGCGGGTGGCTTATTTTTTAAAAAAAAGAATATTTCGTTAAAATCTATCTGTAAAAAAGTTGTTGTTGTATTTTTACCGGCATAAATCTACACAAATTATGCTTAGTAGCGGACAACTTATTTTTGCAATTTTATTTTTTACAGGTTTTGTTATTATTACTGCCGTAAGTTATAAAAAAGACAAGAAACTTCACAAAAAACAATACAAGGGTAGTAAATGGATTTTACTAGGTATCATTCTTTTTGTTGCTGTTTTATTTTTTCTTAAAAAGTTTTTGGATTTTTAATATTTGATTTCTGTTTTGTAATTTTTTATTGATGCTATTCCAAAAAGTGTGTAAGTTAAAAATAACTTAAATTATACTTTTTAGGATAGTGTCAAAAATTGCCAAAAAATATGATTTACCAACAGCCTTTGACCCGGTAAACTTTTAATATATAGTAACTAATCAGTTTTAAATATAGACATTTTTTTATGAGACAAAGGCATTAAAAATTATTGTTTTTATGCAATATTCTTTCAAGTTCTTTATAAATACTATAAGCCGTAAAAGATTTGCAAATATGAGCTTCAATTCTCCTTTGTAAACGATGATATATTGGCCGTTATTCGTAAATCTGTTTTGGACATTCTAAAAGCTTTTTCAATATGCCATAAATTCGCATAATTTTCTATTATCTGACTCCCTGATAATTTTGAATTTGTAATACATCCTTTTAACCCATCCCATTTGTTATCTTTTTCATATTTATCATAATCAATTGCAATTGATACTTCACCTTTCAGTTTTAAATACTTGTTGTATCCTCTGTTATTTATATTTGATTTTGTCAATTTACCGGATTTTATTCTTTTTTCAAGCCTTTTTAAACCTCGTTCTCTGTTGTGAGTATCTTTTTTGACCCGTTTTTTTGAATAACTGATTATTATTCGAGTATTTTCATCTTTCTTTATCGTTTTTATTTGGTCGTCTTTTAATGGTGTTTGTAAGATTTTCTCTTTTATTTTATTTGTTTTATTTTTTATTCTTGCTCCAAGTATATATTCATAACCTTGTTCTTGTAGCGCCTTAATATTTTCATTTGATAAAAGTCCAGAATCTGCAACAACGATAGGTTTTTCTATATTGAATTTTGTACTTATTTTTTCAAGAAATGGAATAAGTGTATGCCCCTCATAAGTATTTCCTTCAAAAATATCGTAACCTATGGTATAACCACCTAAACCAACCAATAAACCTAAAAATATTTGGGGATTACTGTGCTTCCCATCTTTGCTGAAACCCGTTTTACGCAAATCGTCTTCATCAGATGCCTCAAAATAAAGGGTGGTCATATCATAAAAAACAACGCTGATATTCCCTCCAAGAATTCTTCTTGTATGGTTAAATGTTATTTGCTCAACCTTATCTTTTAATTGATTGTTTAGTTTATCTAAAAAACGATAAACACTATCCTTATTTAAACTAACTCCTTGATAACGATACAAATATTCTATGGTTTTAAGTTTGCTCAATGGAAAAGCAAGTCTTGAAATTACCCAATGATGCAAATATATGTTCAACAATAGTATCTGTTTCTGATATAAATAATTTAGGTTGACAACTTAAACGTTCAAGTTCTTGTTTACCTAAATATTCTAGTTTTTGTATTTCTTGTTCTGTTCTTCCATTGCCGATTGTTTTAACTACTTTATATTTCCCCTTTGATTTTGAGATAATTTGAACTGAAATACTGCCCGATTTATTTTTCTTTTTTCGTAAAAACATTCACAAATATAGAACGGGACACCCATTTTTTAAAATTTACAATTGAAAATCAATGAGTTATAGAAGTTTTTTAATGAAGTGCGAAAAACAGG
>WFXA01000032.1 GCA_015490835.1 Flavobacteriaceae bacterium
AATCTACATATACAAAAAGCGCATCTTTTATTACCGGCTTTTGTTTTGTCTTATTTCGATACAAAACCGTTTGTATTTTTCTTATTAAACCTTCTATATCTAATTTGTTGTTTGTTTTTACAACAAAGTCTTCGTGGTGGGTGTGTAATCCGTCGTAAAAAGTTTGGTTATCGGCTCGTTCGGTTACGTATATAAACGGTATTTTATAGTCTTCGTATAGCATTTTGCCCAAATCTAACCCGGTATAGTTTCCTTGCAGATTAATATCTAAAAGTACAATGTCGGGACGTTGGTGATTTATGCTTGCAATGGCTTCTTCTACGCTTGGTGTATAATCGGAAACCGTATAATTTTCTTTGGCTAATTTTTCTTGTAGCCTATCGTATAAAATCGCTTCGTCTTCTACTATTAAAATGTGTGTTTTCATGGTTTTTATACTTTTGGAAATTGTATGATTAATTCTACTCCTTTATGGTTTTTTATATCAAACGTTCCTTTTAATTGTCTGGCTAACAGCTTCATAATACGTAAACCGTAAGAACCAACGGTTTTTATATTAAAATCTTTAGGAAGTCCTTTTCCGTTATCGGATAGTTTTAAAATATAATTTTTTTTGTTTTCTTCTATGTTTATTTCAATTTTGCCTTCTTTTTCAAATGCGTATTTATAAGAGTTGGTTAAAAATTCGTTAATGATTAATCCCATTACAAAAGATTTATCGGCATTAAGTTGTAGATTTTCTTTAACGTTTTGGTTTACGACTATGTTTTTATTGTTAAAAGAAGATGCAATGTTTTGCGCCAAGCTTTCGACGTATTTTTTAACCTTTACATTGGTAACATCGGCACTGTGGTACAGTTGCGTATGCACTTGGTTAATACTAAATATACGGTTTTGCAACTCTTGTAATTTGTTTTTTAATGCGGTGTCTTGGTAATCTTCTTTTATTTTGTCTACAAAGGTGTCTATTATGTTAAGATTGTTTTTTACACGATGGTGCAGTTCTTTTTGCAATTCTTCAATTACCCTTTTTTGACTGCCGATAATGCGTTTGGCTTTGGCTTCAGATTTGTAGCGTTTCCAGATTAAAAAGGTAATAACCAACACAGATAAAAGACCGATTGCTAATAACACGTTTCGGGTGTTGGCTTTTTGGGCTTCTAATTCTTTGGTTTTTATAATTTCATTTTGTTGCGCAATTTTTCTTTCTTTTTTTTCGGTTTGGTATTTGGTTTCGATATCGTTTACAATTTTATTCTTCTCTGTCTTAAATTGCTTTTCTTTTTCCTTATTTAAAATTTTACTAAATAGAAAGGCTTGTTTAAAATTGTTATTTTTTTCTTCTAGATCAGATTTTACTTCAAACAAAGAAAGTTTAGTTGAGACTGTCATTTTTGCATCTGAAGTATCTTTTAAAACCTCATTAGCATATTTTAGTGCTTTGTTGAAATTTTCGTTTTTAAAATAACTTTTTGCCAAACTAATAGCTGAAGCATAATAATAATCTACCAACTTTTCTTTTTCGGCTAGTTTAACAGCTTTATTTTTTATATCGATACTTTTCTCAAGTTCATTAGTAACTAAATATAGATTCCCAAGACTAATATATGAATCAATTAGGAAAGGATTGTCACCTAAATCTTTATATGTATGAATACAGTTTTGTAAAATTTCTTCTGCTTTTTTAAGATTTGTATTGTTTTCAACATATAATCTGCTTAATTCTAAACTTACATCCGCTATACCTTGTTTATGATTCAATTCTTTAGCTAGTTTATAACCCTGTTGTAAATATATTTCAGATTTTACATAGTCTTTTCTATCCAAAAAAAGTGTTCCAAGATTCACATAAACAGGAACAACTCTTTTTCTTTCATTCCCTTTTAAATAAATACTACTGTCAATGGCTTTTATATAATATTCAATTGCTTCTTCGTTATTCAAAGCATTGTAATTAACATTTGCCAAAGCCATATAAGCAGATGTATATTTATTTTTAATTTTATTATCCAAAGCTATCTTTAAGGCTTTATTGTATTTTACTAAAGCACTATCATACTTTCTACCAT
>WFXA01000033.1 GCA_015490835.1 Flavobacteriaceae bacterium
CAATATATTTATTTCCCTTTAAATTTTGGTTTTCTTTTTTCTACAAAGGCGTTTACTCCTTCTTGGTAATCTTGCGATTGTGCCGATTCTATTTGTAATTTTCCTTCCAATTCCAATTGTTGCTCTAAGGTGTTGGTTATTGATTTATTCAACATTTGTTTTATAAATCCGAGAGCTTGTGTTGGCATTTGCGCCATTTTTTCTGAAAATAGTTTTAGGTGGTTTTCAAACTCTTTAAACGGAATTACTTGGTAAATCATTCCTAATTTTTCAGCTTCTTGGGCAGTTACTTTATCGCCTGTCATCATAAGTGCCGATGCTTTTTGAAACCCGATTAATCTGGGTAGAAAAAACGTTCCGCCACTATCCGGCACCAAACCTATTTTGCTAAAGGCTTGTATAAAACTAGCTTTATCGGAAGCGATTACAACATCGCAAGCCAAGGCAATATTGGCTCCGGCACCTGCTGCCACACCATTTACGGCGGCAATAATGGGCTTGGGATTGTTTCGTATTCTGGTAATAATAGGATTGTAATGTTCTTCGAGAATTTTTCTAAAACCGGGGTTTAACTCGGGTGTGGTTACTTCTTTTAAATCTTGCCCTGCACAAAAGGCTTTTCCGCTTCCGGTAATTACAATGGTTCTTACCTCTTTATTGTCCTGACAATGGTCTAAAGTTTTTTGAAACAATAATGCCATTTCTCTGTTAAAGCTATTGAATACTTCGGGGCGATTTAAGGTAATAGTAGCAACACTATTTTGAATATTAAGTAAAATACTAGGTGCGTTCATTGTAAAATTTTAGGGTAAAAATAAGAAGATTAAGGAAGAAAATACCGATTTTAAATACATTTAAAATAATCAAAAGGTTCTAAACAATCGTTGCACTTATACAATGCTTTGCAAGCGGTTGACCCAAACTGACTAATCACGCCGGTATTGGTGGATTTACACAACGGGCAACGAACTTGTTTTACGCCTTCGCTAAATAGCACTCCTTTGTCTTGTGTGCCTTTTACCGGTGGTGCAATACCGTATTCTTCAAGACGTTTTAATGCCTCGTCATTGATCCAATCGGTGGTCCAAGGTGGATCGTAAACGGTTTTAATTTGTACGTTTTGATAGTTGTGTTCTTTAAGTTTGGAAAGGATATCGTCTTCAAATTGGTTCATTGCGGGACAACCAGAATAAGTAGGTGTAATGGTAATTATCCATTTATCTTCTTCTTGGGTAACGTCTCTTACAATACCTAAATCTAATATGGATAGCACCGGAATTTCAGGATCGGGTATGGTTGCGAGTAAATCCCATATTTCCGGGTATTTTTTTGTGTCTGACATTTTATGTTCCTTTTTTTAATTCTTTTTTTTAACTCGTTTCTTTTTGAGTTTGATACCTACAAGGTTACTCGCCTTAGGCGGACAAAACCTTGCAGGAAAAATTACTTCTTGTTACGCCTACAAATTTGCACTTTGAGTAGTAGGCGAATGCTCTATATTTTTTCTAATTCGTTTTTCTGTCTTCTAAAAATATGTTTTTACTGCAAATTCATATTGTTCAATAAATAGTCTCTTGATAGTTGTGATATTATTTTGCTCATAGAACAATAACATCGCTTTTTTGTAATCCACACTATCAACGGTTCTAAATGAAATAGGGCAATATTTTTGATTTATCAATATAGCATTATTTACAATTCTAGCTGTTCGTTTATTTCCATCAATAAATGGCTGAATGTATGAAATAAGAATAAGCGCAAGAAAAGCTTGCTCAAAAACATTTTTTTTGCTATTTATTAAATCACAAGTCAAAGATAATGCTTCTTTTATTTGAAATTCATTGTCTATTGGGTGATAATTAGTACCAGAAATACCTACTCTTCTTTTTCTTATATTCCTATCAACTGAAAGTTCTTTTGTTAAGATACTATGAATATCTTCTATTTTCGATAATGATAGAGGGAATAAATAATCGGGGTTTTCGATAATAAAATCTATAGCTTCTTTATGATTAAGCAGCATTACAGCTTCTTCTTTTGATTTCCCTGCTGCAGTTTCTTTTTCCTTTAAAAGTCGTTCTGTTTCCAATAACGAATAAGTATTTCCCTCTATTTGTGAAGATTTCCAACTTAAATCAATTGCTAAACGTTCTTGTTCTTTTTTTATTTCAAATTCTGTTAATTCAGAAATGTTTTTTTCAAACTCTTTTTGTAATGCTATTAAATGTATTAATTCATCTTCTGTGAATAATCTTGCTTCCGGAAAAATTTTCGTTAACAGTGAAAAATTAAAATTCTCAATTATTGTTCTTTCGTCTATTTCTTTTTGGTAATAAATAGTTACATCTATTTCACGAAACAGATTGTAAAAAGGAGATAGTTTATATCTTGTCGCTTTCCCTCTTCCTGTTGATGCTATTAATTTCTTTACCACAAGTTTGGATAAAACTCTTTTTATTGTGGCAATACTTTTCTTCTCCGATATTCCCTGTAGAATTTCTACGGAAGAACTTTCCGGTTTTTTTTCTAAGAATTCTAATATTAAGTTTTCTATTGTCATCTGTTTAAAAAAGTTTATGCTCATTTCATATCTTCATTCGGCTCAAAAACAATGTAAATATAGCTCAATTTTTCTAATTTTTGAGCCGTATTCATTGTAATTTGAGCTAAAACAGAAAAATTAGCACTCCATTTTTTTAAAAAATCTGTTTTCTGATATTTTTTTAATCCCTACAAGGTCTTTAAGACCTTACAGGTGAAGGTAATAAAACTATTCCTTTATAATAATTAGAACTTGGTCTTTATTAAATACCTACAACCCTCAATGTAAAACCTAAATCTTCTTTACAATTGTTTTTTTATACCTACAAGGTTACCCGCCTAAGATGAGCAAAACCTTGCAGAAAAACGAACTTCTTCTTAAAATATTCAAAGACACCTTATAAGAAAACCTTGCAGGATGTTTACCATTTGGCATCGGGATAGGCTCGTGGCAGGTATTGCATTTCTGCCAAGATATACCCTAGATATTCTGTATGATATCCCTTTTTGCTTCCTGTAGCGTGGTAACCGTCTTCGGGGCGTTGTAAATTTGCTTGCTCTAAAATCTCATTCACTTTGGCATCCCAATGTTCTTTTAGTTTGTGTAAATCTGCTGCTATTCCTTCTTTTAAAAGGGTTTCGTCTACTTCATCTGCCACAAACATCTCGTGTGTAAATTGCCAAAGGTCTTCGAGTGCTTGTTGTGTTTTTTGATTACTTTCTGGTGTTCCTTTTCCTAAGCGAATCATCCACTCACTGCTTCTTCGTAAATGATAGGTAACTTCTTTTAACGATTTTGCTGCAATGGCAGCTAAGGTTGGGTCTTTACTTTCTTTAAGTTGCGAAAAGAGGTAATAATTAAAAGCATCTATAAAAAATTGACGTACCTGAATGTGGGCAAAGTTACCGTTGGGTTGCTCGGTTAATTGTAGATTATAGAACTCGTTTTCGGGTCTTTTGTAAGCCAAATCGTCTTCGGTTCTGCCGGCATCTTCGACTTGAGCTGCGTATTTATAAAATGCTTCGGCTTGTCCTAATAAATCTAAAGCGGTATTTGTTATAGAAATATCTTCTTCCAAATAAGGACCTTTACTGCAATTTTCGGACAATCGGTGTCCGAGAATAAGGGCATTGTCGCCTAATCGTAATGTATATTTGAATAGTTTATTTTTCATTTTTTTCTATTTTTTTTCCTTTTGTCTTTTCTTTGCTTTTGAAAAGCAAAAATGTATGTTGTAATTATTCTTTTCCGCTTTAGTCAGATTTTACATATTTTTTACGCCGTCGGGCATATCGTAAAAAGTGGGGTGCCGGTAAATCTTGTCTTTAGCAGGTTCAAAAAAACTATCTGCTTCTTCGGGTTGTACGTCTATAATAAATTCGGATTTCACCACCCAAAGTCCGGTGCCTTCGTTTCTACGGGTAAATAAATCTCTGGCAGCTTCTATTGCAAGGGTTTTATCGTAGGCATGAACACTTCCGGAGTGTCTAAAAGGTTGTCCTTGTTTTTTTTGGGTAAATACCTCCCAGAGAGGTCCTTGATTATCTTTTGTTTTCATAATTGTATGTTTTAAACTGTTGTTATTTTAATGTTCTGCAAAAGCCAAACAAGCTTCCCGCACCCAACGACCTTCGTCGTGGGCTTTTTTGTGGTGTGCCAACCGTTGTTTGTTACAAGGTCCGTTTCCTTTTACTACGTTCCAAAATTCGTCCCAATTAATCTCTCCGGTTTTGTAGCTTCCGTTGGGTTGTAGTTCTAAATCGGGGTCTGGAACGGTAAGCCCTATGAGTTCGGCTTGGGGTACTGTTTTATCTATAAATCGTTGTCGTAGGGTGTCGTTACTTTCACGTTTTATTTTCCATTTTAATGACTGTGAGGAATGAGCCGAATCGCTGTCGTGAGGACCAAACATCATGAGGGCAGGCCACCAAAAACGGTTTAAGGCATCTTGTGCCATTTGCTTTTGTTCTTTTGTGCCTCGTGCCATTTTGGTCATTATTTCGTAACCTTGTCGCTGATGAAAACTTTCTTCTTTACAAATACGCACCATCGCTCTGGAGTAAGGTCCGTACGATGTTTTTTGAAGCGAAACTTGATTTACAATGGCAGCTCCGTCAACCAACCAGCCTATAGCTCCCATATCTGCCCAATTTAGTGTTGGATAATTAAAAATACTGGAATATTTTGCTTTGCCTTGATGCAACCATTGTAAAAAAGTGTCTCTACTTACGCCTAAGGTTTCAGCTGCACTATAAAGATACAATCCATGACCTCCTTCATCTTGAATTTTTGCTAACAATATTTTTTTTGCACGTAGGCTGGGTGCTCGAGTTATCCAGTTTCCTTCGGGTTGCATACCAATAACTTCGGAATGTGCATGTTGCGAAATTTGACGAATTAAGTTTTTCCGATACGCATCGGGCATCCAATCTTTGGGTTCGATTTTTATTTCGTTATCGATTTTTTCTTGGAATTCGAGTTCTAATTGTTCGGTGTTTTTTTTCATTGTTATGTTTTTATCATTAAGATTTCATAATCTTTATACAGTCTTTATTTTACACCTATAAGTTTACCCACATTAGGCGGTAAAAACCTACAGTAGAGTGCTTTGCACTAATACACATCATCATAATCTACTACTACTTTCTGCGATACAGGTAATGCTTGGCAGGTTAACACCAAGTTATTTGCTAAATCTATTTCATCTAGTGCGTAATTAACTTTCATCTCAACGCTTCCTTCAATCACTTTTGCTTTGCAAGTACAACAAACCCCTCCTTTACACGAAAAGGGTACGTCTGCGTCCTGCTTTTCAGCAATTTCTAAAATGTTTTTTCCTTTAGGAACGGTAAAGGTTATTTCTTCATCGTCTATAATTATGGTTACCTCTGCATTATCTATGGCTTCAATTTTGGTTTCTTTTTCGGGTTTTGTTACTTCAAACAATTCAAAATGAATATTTTTTTCATTCATTCCATATTTATGCAATTCATCTTTCAACATAAAAATCATTTCTTGCGGTCCGCAAATAAAAGCATGGTTTACCGTTTTTAAATCGGTTATTTCAGACTGAATTTGCTGTATTTTTTCTGCTGAAAATCTTCCGTTAAAAAGTTTATTTTCGGTGGCTTCTTGTGTATAAAAATAGTGTAGTTTAAATCGGTTATCGAGTTCTTTTGCAAGTTGGTTTAATTCGTTTTTAAAAATAACCGATTGGCTGTTTTTATTGAGATAAAACAGATGAAACGTACTTTGGGATTCTTCTTTTAAATGTGTTTTGATGATGGAAATTACCGGTGTTATTCCGCTTCCGGCGGCAAAAGCAACATAGTTATTGGGTTTTTCAGTATTTACTTCTACAAAAAATGTTCCGTCGGGAGGCATTACTTCCAAAGTATCACCCGTTTTCAAAACTTCATTAGCAAAGGTTGAAAATGTACCGCCGTCTATTTTTTTAACGGCAACACTCCATTTGTTTTCGTAAGGAGCGGTACATAAACTGTAGGAACGCACTACTTCTTCGCCATTGATCTTCGCTTTTAAAGTAAGGTATTGTCCTTGTTTAAATTGAAAATCCTTTGTTAAATTTTCAGGAATCTGAAAGGAAATTACCGAACAATCTGGTGTTTCTTTATAAATTTCGGTAATAATTAAAGTATGGTATTTAGACACGTTTATTTCTTTTTTTTACAAAACTAACACTTGTTAGTTTTGTTTACAAATATAAGAAAAAGTTTTTGGTTTTTATTTGGTAATTCCTTTTAGTAAAACGTTGCTTAAATCTTGAGTAAATTGCTGAATATCTAAATCTTCTTTTTTTGGAATCCAAATATAAAGAGAACGTAAAGTAGAAAGCATTGAGAAGAGGACTACTTCTGGATTTACATCGATGATTTCGTTGTTTTGTATGCCGGTTTTTATAATTTTTCGAAGATTTTCTTCGTAATCTTTTCTGAGTTTCAAATAATAATCTAATTCTGCTTCAAGATGCATCCAATCGTTGTTTAAGGATGCCATTTCGTATGTGTTGTTACTTGAAATAGACACGTGTAATGCCACCAGTTTCTTTAATTTTTCTATACTGGAAATTTCGGCAGTTTTCACCTCCTTCATTCCGGTGGTAAAATCTTCGGCTAACGAAATAATAATATGGCTTAGCAGTTCTTGTTTGGAGTTAATATGGTTATAAAGGCTTGCCGCTTTTATGTGCATTGCTTTAGCAATATCACGCATAGTAACGGCACTGTACCCTTTTTCTTTAAAAAGTTGAGCAGCGGTTGTAATTATTTCTATTTTTCTTTGGGAAGGTTTCATGATATCGGTTGCAAGATACTATTTTATCTATTGAAAAACAGTATCGTATTTTTTTTGAAAAAAAAGATAATTAGCTTAATAAAATGCCGCTGTTGCTAAAACAAAAAAACTTGCTGCCAGGCTTGCTCCAAAAAGAAAAACCAAGTTTAAAAACATAAATTTTACAATAGTAACAAGCCTACCTTCTTGATAAAAATTACGTAGTGCTTTATAGAAATAAAAAGGTCCGATAATACCAAAAATCACGGCTGTCAACACATCTGTTCCTGTAATAGATTCTATAATTAATCGAATAAACAAAACTAAAAATGTAAAACTAAAAATATGGAAAATAAAAACCAGATGCTCCATATAAGTGTGCTTTTTATAATAGTACAACAACCAAAAAAACAAGGCAAAAACAGGTGCAAAGAAAAACAAAAAGAAGGGGGTTTTGTTCATTAAATAGGTAAAAAATTCTAAGGGATTTTCTTCTATTTTTTTTGCAACACCATATTTTTTATAAAGCCAAATATTAGTTTTTGTTTTTCTGTATTTAAGGCTGTCTAATGCCACTTCGGGGTTTTTAATTTTAGTTTTTTTATAAAATTCGAGAAACGTTCCAAGCTTATATAAAGTTGCTCTTACTAAACCGGTTGTATCTAACTCTTCTTGTGTAAAATAATCAGGTTCTTTTTTATCTTTTTTTGTGCTACCCTCCTCTTGTTTTACGGCTCTTAGTGAGTCGGGGATTGGTGCAATAGTATCTATTTTTTTTAATATTCCTTTATTTGTTCCAAATTCATATTTCAGCTCTTTTTTCATTTCTTTATAATCGGCACTACTAATTTGGGAAGAACTGTTTTTTTTATTAATGGTTGAAGAAGATGAAAACGATAGCGCCAATCCTTGTGCTAAAAAGTAAATAATAGAAACGCTTAAAAAAAAACGAAACGGATTGGCATATTTTAACCGCTGCCCGCTTACATAATTTTTTGTTATGGTTCCGGGTTTGAACAGTAAGTCCTTTAACGTAAATCTTAGTCTGGAATCATATACAAAAATGCTACTAAAAAATTCATAAAAAAAATCCTTTATCGAAAGTTGTTTGATTGTATTAAGTTGCGAACATTGCGGACAATACTTATCGGTGAGTCGTAATTCGGCACCACAATTCAAACATTTAGAACTGCGATATACATCTGCTTTTCTACTTTGATATGTTATCG
>WFXA01000034.1 GCA_015490835.1 Flavobacteriaceae bacterium
TATATAGATAAGAGATATTTTAGTATTTTATTTGAATAATGAATGTACAGTTTAGTAAATACAGCAATAATAGGTTTTTGAATTATTTCTAAAAATAAATCATATATTTAAGTTTTAGTATGACTTTATTGGAAAAATTTAATCTGTTATTTTAATACTATTCATTTTTTGCTTTCTTACTTTTGTATAAAATAGTTGTATGTCTAATTATCATCCTCTTTCAAAAAGACTTAACAAAACCATCAGCGACAGCGGATTTTGCTCCAGAAGAAAAGCAGACACGTTAATAGAGCAGGGGAGAGTAACCGTAAACGGAAAAGTTGCCGGACTTGGAGACCGTGTAATGCCTGAAGATGTAATTTTGGTCGATAACAATCCGCTTATTTCTACTCAAAATATGGTGTATATAGCACTTAATAAACCCATAGGTATTACCTGTACCACAGACACTAGAGTAAAAGGGAATGTTGTTGATTTTATAGGTCATAAAGAACGTATATTTCATATAGGAAGATTAGATAAACCTAGCGAGGGCTTGTTGTTAATGACGAATGATGGTGATATCGTAAACAAAATTTTGCGAGCCGGTAATCGCCACGAAAAGGAATATATTGTTAAGGTTAATCGAAGAATAACCGACGATTTTATAAAACGAATGGCAACCGGAGTGCCTATTTTAGATACAGTAACTAAAAAGTGTAAGGTCGAAAAAATTAGCCGCTATGTTTTTAAAATAACATTAATTCAAGGATTAAACCGGCAAATTCGCAGAATGTGTGAGTACTTGGATTATGAAGTAGTTTCGTTAAAACGCACACGAATTATGAATATTAAATTAGGCAACCTTCCCGTTGGCAAATGGCGTAATCTTACTGTCGAAGAATTAAATGCTTTAAACAATGCGTTAAAACAATCGGATAATAGACCCGAACACCTAAAAGAATAAGCATAAAAAAAACCACGCACCGATTGAGTAGTGCGTGGCATTATCAACTAACTAACCAAATTAAATTTCAATTATGAAATCTCAACCATTTTTTTAATGTCTTTCTTTTCTTCTTTCTTAGGTAACGTAATGCTTAAAACACCATTTTTATAACTAGCTTTTATAGCATCTGTGTTTATGTTGTCTGAAAGTGCAAAAGTACGTGTAAAACTCGAAAAATCAAACTCTTTTCTAGTAAAATTAACATTACTATTTATCTTTTCTGAACTTACTTCGGAAGAAATGGTTAACTTATTATTATCCACTTCTATTTTGAAGTTATCTTTTTTTAATCCCGGTGCCGCTAATTCAACTTTAAAATTATCTTCGTTTTCGATAATGTTAATCGCCGGAACCGTAAAACGCTCCTGATTAACTACATTTTGAGTTAATAAATCTTCAAATAATGTGGGTAACCAAAGGTTTTTATTAGTAACTGATTTCATATCTTTTTAGTATATTTTATTAAACTTTTTTTCAATCAAAGTGTTACAAACAAAAAATACTCCAAAGATTAATATATGACGTTTTGTCTCTATTTGTTGGTTGTTAGCGACTTTTTGACAGGGTTAATTATAATATTTCTGAAAAAGATGTATGAGTTCTTGTGGCGGAATAATTTTATCCGGATAGTCTTCCATTTTCAGTAAAACATGATCTATTACCGTAGGTCTAATACCCATAGCCAATCCATAGTTTTTAATAGCTTCAATTTCCTTAGGATGTGTTTCGCCATCTACGTTCATTAACAATACCATTTTTTGAAACTGCGTTATCTTTTCTATTTCGGTAAAATTAGTTTTAGTTGGCAACGGATTTGTGAACAAATCTTTTACTTGCTCGGTGGAAATTTTCATTCTTTTAGCTATTCGCATTAAAAAATCCAATTCAGATTGGGTTATCTTACCATCTGCTTTTACAATATAAACCAAATCGCTAAGTAACGATAAATTATTATTTTCCATACGTATTATATAATAGGGATATTATAAAAAATCCTTTTAAAATTTGTTATGCTAATTCCTGTAAGACTTCTTGTACTTTATCGGCAGCTTCTTGAAATTCGGTTACGCTATAAACGTTTAATCCGCTTTTTTCAATTAGCACTTTAGCTATGTCTGCATTGGTACCTTGCAGTCTTACAATAATAGGAACAGGTATATTGCCAATATTTTTATAGGCATCAATAATACCTTGAGCAACTCTATCGCAACGTACAATACCACCAAATATATTAACTAAAATGGCTTTGACATTGGGGTCTTTTAAAATAATATTGAAGGCGGTTTCTACTCGTTCGGCATCTGCTGTTCCGCCTACATCTAAAAAGTTGGCAGGATCACCTCCGGCTTGTTTTATTAAATCCATAGTAGCCATTGCCAATCCGGCACCATTTACCATACAACCAACGTTTCCGTCAAGATCTACATAGTTTAGTCCGGCTGCTTTTGCTTCTACTTCAATAGGGTTTTCTTCTCGTGTATCTCTAAGAGCGGCATAATCTTTATGTCTAAATAATGCATTGTCATCTAAGGTTACTTTTGCATCTACGGCAAGGATTCGATCATCGCTGGTTTTAAGTACCGGATTTATTTCAAAAAGCGAGGAATCGGTTTTGGAATAGGCGGTATAAAGCGCTGTAACAAATTTTACCATTTGCTTAAAAGCCATTCCGCTTAACCCTAAATTAAATGCAATTTTTCTGGCTTGAAAAGGCAAAATACCCAATGCAGGATCTATTTCTTCATTAAAAATTAAGTGTGGTGTTTCTTCGGCAATTTTTTCGATATCCATTCCGCCTTCGGTAGAGTACATTATCATGTTCTTTCCGTTACTACGGTTTAGTAAAACACTCATATAATATTCTTCGGGTTCGCTATCGCCGGGATAATACACATCTTCTGCAATTAATACTTGGTGTACTTTTTTTCCGCTGGCACCGGTTTGAGGTGTTATTAGTGTCATTCCTATAATTTGACTTGCAATGGTTTTAACCTCTTCTAAATTTTTGGCAAGCTTTACACCGCCTCCTTTTCCTCTTCCGCCGGCGTGTACTTGTGCTTTTACAACGTACCATTTTGTACCGGTTTGTTCGGTTAATTTCTTAGCGGCTTCAACTGCTTCTTCGGGTGTAGTGGCTACAATTCCGCGTTGTATTTCCACACCAAAACTATTTAATATTTCTTTTCCTTGATATTCGTGTAAGTTCATTATAATAAAATTATAAAATTAGGCTTGGCAAAAGTAAGAAATGTTATGGTATTATTTAGGAATGGAGATTGAAATTTTAAGTGAATATGAAGTATTAGCTGCTCCCTTTAATAATTATATTATCTCTTATTTTTTTATTCCTGCCAATTGTTTGAATAAAAACAGCGAGAGATTTTAAGTACTAACTTTTTAATTTAGCACAATTCTTTGTTGCTTGGTGGCATATTTTACTTTCAAATCAGCGTTGGCTTGTGCGACTTGGCAATGTGTATGGCTTATGCGTTGGCTATTATTTATCTATTATTTCTCGTATTAAAGTTTCTATTTTCTTATTGCTAAACTGTTTTCTGAATTTTATCTTGATAGTATCTCCAAAGAACTTTTCTGCGTGTCTTATTTTTTGTTTTTCTTCATCTCTCAAACTTTCTTCATTGGTATTTTTTGTTTCAACAACAAAGTACAGTTTTTTCGATTTGTCCTCATAATTTAAAACGTAAGCAAAATCCGGTGAGTAACTTTTCCCACCTGCAACTGGTATTTTAATCGAGTTTTTAGGTATTTTAGAAAAAACAACTACTTCTTTCAAATTTTTCTCAATGTTTTCTTTTTCCAATTCAGAATCATAAAATAATTCATCTAATAGATAATTGTCGGCAACTTTATTTTCTGAATACATTACTCCAACGTCAGAGGCTGAAATTTCTTTTAATACATTTCCTTTTTCGTCTGTGAATTTTGTTGGGTGAATTTCATTACTGACTTTTTGATATTCAATTCCAAATTTATCAATGGCGTTGTACATTAAATAATTCTCGAATTTTTGCTTAATTATGCGAACTGTAGCAATATTTAAGAATTTGTTTATAGCTACATTAGATTCAATAAAAGAACTATTTAAGGTCTTTATATTAATGTTTAAAACTTTTGCTAATTCTTTTAAAAAATCACTATATTTCATTGTAGAAATTGGTGTTATTTCATTGCCGTAAATTGTTTGTTCTTCTCGAACTCCTGCTATGTTATCAGTTATTTCAATTTGTGCTGTTCGCTCTTTTATGCCTTCAATAGTGAAGTTTCCTTTTTGCTCATTTAAGAAATTTATAAACAAGGTTTTGAATTTGTATTCTTTGTCAAATTTGTATTCTAAAATTACTTTTTCGTTTAGCTTTTCCCACAATTCCTTTAATTCTGTATATTTCTCTGTTCTAATGCTTACTTGCTTCTTCTTATCGGTAGATTTTCTTACTTTATTAGGGCCAACACCTTCAAATATTTTAGGATAATTGTGCTTGATAAAATCAAAACCACCTTCTTTAAATTTATTTGTTCTTGTAACTACATTATTATCATCTAAAACTTCTAATAAATCGTCTTCTGTAGTTTCGTAGAGTTCACAAATTTTCTTTATGATATTATCCGATAATTTTTCTGGAATATCTTCTATGGATATGGCACCAGATTTTTCGTTAATTTCATTAACTAATTTATCTACAAAATCACTTTCTGTAAAATCTACAAAATAGTTAAGGTAAAACTGCTCGTCTTTTACACGATTTCCGTATTCATTTACTGGAAGCCTTAAACCTCTACCAACTTCTTGCAATTTTGAAATATCGCTACCACTACTTCTTAATTTGCAGATTCCGAAAACATTAGGATTATCCCAACCTTCACGCAAAGTCCATTTAGAAAAAATAAAACGTCTTGGATTATCTAAACTTAACATTGCTTGTTTATCGTGCAAAATTTCGTTTATTTCCTTTTCTATGGCTTCATCTTTTTCAGAATTATCCTTTGAAAAATATCCTGCGTGTGTTAAACTAATATCTTCTAATGTTTTTTCAAGATAGGCTTTGTAAAATTTGTTTTTTTCGGTTTTAAGTAAGGCTTCTACTTCTACTTTTATTAAACGTTCAATAGTAGTTCTTAAATAACCGTTTTCATTTCTGTATTCTTCAATATTGTCAATGAAAAATAGTGTGATAGGTTTAATTTTAACACTTCTTGTAAGTAGTTTTTTCTCATTTTCAAAATGGCTTTTTATGGCTTTTTGAATCATTATTTCTTGCAGTTTTTCTGCATAAGAATAAGGATTTAATTTATCGCCTTTTGATAACACAATACCGTTAGATAAAACAACTTTACTTTTATTTAAACTTTCTACATACAAATCTTCCATTGCAGAGTGTACTCTTTGCAAACTCTCTTTTTTAGTCAATTTAAAGGTTTGTTTTTTACCTTCATCTAACAACTCAAATGTTGCTTCTGTTCCGTTTGTATTATTGAGTTTTACAATAGCATTTTTCCCACTTTCAAATTCTGTAATATGTCCAATTACACCTTTTACTAAATTACGATTGAAAGAATCAACAGCCGTTAAAGTGTAAATCAAATTTTCATATTCTTTAAACGTAGCACCATAACGCAAAATAAATTGCGGATGCAGTTTTTGAATATTTTTCCAAGTTGTATTACTTGTACCAAATTTATGTGGCTCATCAATAATTACAAAGGGTTTAACTGCCGATATGGCTTTAAAAGGAATGGTGTGTTTATCAAAAATTCCTTTGTCAAAACTCTTTTGCATAGTTTTGGAATTTATCATACCTGCATTGATAACCATTACTTGAATACTGTTTTTCTCATAAACTCCTGCATTTACGAAACTGTTTACAGCAGGAGGCATAAAGGTTTTTTTGTTTTTGCTGCTTTTTTTACTTTCTACTATAT
>WFXA01000035.1 GCA_015490835.1 Flavobacteriaceae bacterium
TTCTTTAACAAAAGCCCGATAAAAAGCAATAAAAACAAGCATGAAAACACTGATTGATACACAAAGCAACAATTTATCATAGTAAAACTCAAAACCTTTTATAGTGTTGATTGACAGTTGTTTGCGAAAACATTTTCAGTGTTAAAAACTTTGTTGAAAATATACTTTAAATCCTCTAAAACATCTCTTAAAATTTTTCATATTTGTTAGTCCCCAGCAACAACAAATAAATAACAATTTTAAAAGAAAACGGAAAATGAAAGCAGCGGAACCCATTTTACAAGAAAACAAAGATAGATTTGTAATTTTTCCTATTCAACACCACGATATATGGGATTGGTATAAAAAACAAGAAGCCAGCTTTTGGACAGCCGAAGAAATAGACCTTCACCAAGACGTAATAGATTGGGAAACAAAATTAAATGATGATGAACGTTATTTTATAAAACACATTCTTGCTTTTTTTGCTGCCAGCGATGGAATTGTTAATGAAAATCTAGCCGAAAATTTTGTTAGTGAAGTGCAATACACCGAAGCAAAATTCTTTTACGGTTTTCAATTAATGATGGAAAACATTCACTCCGAAGTTTACTCACTCTTAATAGATACTTACGTAAAAGATGACAAAGAAAAAGACCGTCTTTTTAAAGCCATCGAAGTATTTCCCGCAATTACCGAAAAAGCCGAATGGGCTTTAAAATGGATAGAAAGCCCCAGTTTTGCAGAACGCTTAATCGCCTTTGCTGCCGTAGAAGGTATTTTCTTTTCGGGTAGTTTCTGCTCTATATTTTGGCTTAAAAAACGTGGTTTGATGCCCGGTTTAACTTTCTCCAACGAGCTTATTTCAAGAGACGAAGGAATGCATTGTGACTTTGCAGTTCATCTACACAACAACCATATTATCAACAAAGTACCTAAAGAGCGTATTACAGAAATACTTACCAATGCACTCGATATCGAACGAGGTTTTATTACCGAATCATTACCGGTAAGCCTTATTGGTATGAACTCTAAACTTATGACACAATACTTAGAGTTTGTAACAGACCGATTACTCGTTGAATTTGGTTGTGAAAAAGTGTACAATTCAAAAAATCCATTTGATTTTATGGATATGATTTCGCTTCAAGGAAAAACAAATTTCTTTGAAAAACGCGTTTCCGAATACCAAAAAGCAGGAATCACCAATAAAGATAAAAACGCCAATAAAATAAGTTTCGACGCCGATTTTTAAATCCTGTTTTCTTCTCCCCAAAAGAATTCAGGTACTATTTTAAACCTATATTAATTAAATAAAGGCACTCCTTATTGTGCATAGAAGTAACCATCAACAAAACAATAACAGATTATGGATGTAATTAAAAGAGACGGGCGTAGAGAACCAATAATGTTTGACAAAATAACCTCGCGAGTTCGTAAATTATGCTACGGACTCAATGAGTTGGTAGATCCCGTAAAAGTTGCTATGCGTGTAATAGAAGGGCTTTACGATGGCGTTACCACAAGCGAACTCGATAATCTTGCCGCAGAAATTGCAGCTACAATGACTACTTCGCACCCAGATTATGCAAAACTCGCAGCAAGAATCTCGGTATCTAATCTTCATAAAAACACCAAAAAAACATTCTCTGAAGTGATGACCGATTTGTACGAATATGTAAACCCTCGTACCGGAAAAAAAGCACCACTCCTAAGCGATGAAGTTTATAATGTTATAAAAGAAAACGCCGACGAACTGGATTCTACCATCATTTACAACAGAGATTTTGGTTATGATTATTTTGGCTTTAAAACCCTAGAGCGTTCTTATTTACTTAAACTTAACGGAAAAATAGTTGAACGTCCACAACACATGCTTATGCGTGTTTCGGTAGGAATTCATTTAAACGACTTAACAGCCGTAAAAGAAACCTACGAGTTAATGTCTAAAAAGTACTTCACACACGCAACACCTACGCTTTTTAATAGCGGAACACCAAAGCCGCAAATGTCTTCCTGTTTCCTATTAACAATGAAAGAAGACAGCATAGACGGTATTTACGACACCTTAAAACAAACCGCTAAAATCTCTCAATCTGCCGGAGGAATAGGTCTTTCTATTCATAATATTAGAGCAACCGGATCCTACATTGCCGGAACAAACGGTACCTCTAACGGAATTGTACCCATGCTTCAAGTATACAACGATACCGCCCGCTATGTAGATCAAGGAGGAGGAAAACGAAAAGGATCCTTTGCAATTTATCTAGAACCTTGGCACGCCGATATTTTTGAGTTTTTAGACCTAAAGAAAAATCACGGAAAAGAAGAAATGCGAGCCCGAGATTTATTCTATGCTATGTGGATTCCCGATCTATTTATGAAACGCGTACAAGAAGATGGCGATTGGACGTTAATGTGCCCTAACGAATGTCCTGGATTATGCGATACCCATAGTGAAAAATTTGAAGAACTATACTTAGAATACGAATCGGAAAACAAAGGCAGAAAAACCATAAAAGCCCGCCAACTTTGGGAGAAAATTCTAGAATCTCAAATTGAAACCGGAACGCCATATATGTTGTATAAAGATGCCGCAAACCGAAAAAGTAACCAAAAAAACTTAGGAACAATTCGCTCCTCTAACCTGTGTACCGAAATTATGGAGTACACTTCTCCAGACGAGGTAGCCGTGTGTAACTTAGCATCTATTGCGCTCCCAATGTTTGTTAAAAATGGCGAATTTGATCACAAAGAACTCTTTAGAGTAACCAAACGAGTGACCAAAAACCTTAATAGAGTAATAGACCGAAATTACTATCCGGTAAAAGAAGCCGAAAACTCTAACTTTAGGCATCGTCCGGTAGGATTAGGAATTCAAGGTTTGGCAGATACCTTTATAATGTTACGCTTGCCTTTTACAAGTGATGAAGCAAAAAAACTCAATCAAGAAATTTTTGAAACATTATATTTTGCTGCCGTAACAGCCTCTATGGAAGAAGCTAAAGCAGACGGCCCTTACCAAACCTACAAAGGGTCTCCAATTTCTGAAGGCATTTTTCAACATAATATGTGGGGTATCAAAGATGAAGAATTAAGCGGAAGATGGAATTGGGAAAAACTTAGAAAAGAAGTGCTAAAACACGGCGTTAGAAATTCGCTTTTAGTTGCGCCTATGCCAACAGCATCTACTTCTCAAATATTAGGAAACAACGAAGCTTTTGAACCTTACACCTCTAATATTTATACCCGAAGAGTACTCTCCGGAGAGTTTATTGTTGTTAACAAACACCTTTTAGAAGACCTCGTAAACCTAGGGCTTTGGAACGATGATTTAAAAGAAGAAATCATGCGAGCAAACGGTTCGGTTCAAAATGTAAACATCCCGCAAGAACTAAAAGATCTGTACAAAACCGTTTGGGAATTAAGTATGAAAGACATTATAGATATGTCTCGCCAACGAGGCTATTTTGTAGACCAATCGCAATCGCTTAACCTCTTTATGGAAAATGCAAACATGGCAAAACTTACCTCTATGCACTTTTATGCCTGGAAAAGCGGTTTAAAAACCGGAATGTACTACCTACGTACAAAAAGTGCAGTAGATGCTATTAAGTTTACATTAAGCAATACTTCAAAAAAGAAGCCCGTAAGCAATATGCAAGAAGCAGAAGTAGTAGCTACTAAAGCCGAAAATAACAAACCGTTAACTCCACAAGAGTTAAGAGAACTATTGGAAAAATCAAAAAATGCAGATCAAGATGACGATTGTTTAATGTGCGGTTCTTAAACGATTCGAAAATAGAATCGAAAAACCAGTGTTATTACCTAAATGGGAAAGTTGTAAAAAAGCTTTCCCATTTTTTTGAATCAATATTTAAAAAATATTGTTAATAAAAACAGTTATAACCGCAAGCATCTTTCGGTTTACAATACCATTTTATAGCTTACTTGAAATTTTATTTAAACCCTGTATAGTTTTAAACTACCTTACAGAAACATAAATATTGTTACAAAATTTATAGGTTTTGTTACATTCTTCATAAATACAAACAAAAAACTGTTTGAAATTAGCACAAAATTTAAAACAGACAATAACACTTTTATAATGAACCCTTTTATTAAACAAAAAAATAAACCCTGAAAAAAAATAAATTTTCAGGGTATGTAATACGCAAAAAAACACAGATTACTTCTTCTTGTAACTATTATAATACTCTTCCATTAAATTCATAATAGCAGTAATTAAATCTTTGGTCTCCATTAAC
>WFXA01000036.1 GCA_015490835.1 Flavobacteriaceae bacterium
ACTTTAATTTATTCATTTTTGCTAAATGCTCAAAATCAAAATAATACTTGGGTTTATGGTAATGTTAATTTTCAATTCTTGAATAATATAGAAGTGATAGGTTTTAATAATGGGCATGGCTCAGACCCCTATTAATCGGACTTTAACATTTTAAGTTTTCAAAGTTAGTGATTTTTAATTTTATATTTGTTTCCTATCACTTATGATTCTGCTAATCTGCAATTAGCAAAGAATAATAAAATATATTTGATTTATAACAATCAAAATGTTACTAGTGGTGGTGATATTAATGTAAGCTTCGGTTCGTATTCAAATGGCAACTATAATTCTTTCCCACTAGGTATAATATCTAATCCAAATACTTGGGACACTTCGTCTTCTCCTATTTCTAATTCAATCTTTTTACAATCGGGCATGAAAAATGGATATATTTTTCCTCAACTTATACCTAATAAAGATAGTTGTGAGACTAATTTGATTATTACAGACGATGTGTTAAACAACTCATACGATTACCAACAAGCAAGCGAAACAATTATTGCTTCTAATATTATTTTTGAAGGAGGTAATGCAGAATATCATGCCGGAAGTAGCGTAACCTTAACAGTAGGTTTTAACGCAAAAACAGAATCTTATTTTAAAGCTTATATTTTAGGTTGTAGTGATAGTTCAAAGGCAAGCAATAATATTCATTCATATAAAGAGATTAGTGAAACTAAAAAATTGTTGTTTTATCCAAACCCCACAAAAAATACACTAAGGATTAACAATTTAAATAATGTGGTAATAAAGCAGGTAAAAGTGTATAATTTATTGGGCAAAGAAGTTTTGCAAGTGCAGGGTAATAATGAAAATATAAATGTTTCCGGTTTACTACCCGGTGTTTACTTTGTAAAACTAATAACGCAAGAGGGTGTTAGGAGTTTTAAGATGGTGAAGAAGTAAGATTACAATATGTTATATGGCTTATTTATTCTAAACAATTAAGTACTATTTTTCTTTTGAAGCACGATTAAAAAATGATCGGCATAGTTTGCCCAAATAGAAAAAGCAAACGCTTTTTCCAATCTTTTTATAAAGCCAAACAAAATGGGTTTTGTTTTAAAAAAACGTTCTAAATACGAAGGTGGTATGGCAACACCCACGGGTTTTAACACAAGGGTTTTATAGTTTTTTTTCGCCATAGTTTGTACTTCTCTAGGTGCGTAATACCACGTGGGAACTTCCACGCCCGCTACATTTACCAATACTTGTTTGGAGGTGTTTCTTCTCGTTGCTTTTTTCCTATCCCCTTTTAACCAAAAATAAACCCGTTCCCACAAGCATTTTTTTGGCATAATAACCAACACTAATTTTCCGCCGGGGTTTACTAATTTTACCGAAGAATTTATAAATGTGTTTAATTGCTTAGGTGACAAACAATTTAACCCTCCAAAATTAGAAAATATCAGGTCAAACTTTTTGGTAAATTTGGTTTCAGAAAGCTTTGTGCTGTCTAATTGTTTAAAAGTAAGATGCGGATGTTTTTTTTTAGCTGTTTCAATCATTTTTTTGGAAACATCGGTTGCTAAAACGGTATGCCTTAGAGAAGATAAATAATTTGCATCTTCGCCGGTACCACAGTTAATTTCAAGAATAGAAAGCGACTTGGGAGTATTTATAAACGGTTTTAAGAAAGAATATACTCGTTCTCGTTGTGCTTTTCCGATAAGCGAATGGGTAAAAACGGCATCGTAATCCTTGGCGTGTATATCAAAATGGTTTTTCACTTTTTAATTTCCTGTTTCAGGTATAATTTGGCTACTTTTGTTTATTAAGCAAACGGGTTTATGGCAAAGAAACAAAAATATTATGTGGTATGGTACGGAAATCTGGACGGAATTTACACCACTTGGGAAAAATGCAAAAAGGCAATTGCCGGTGTAAAAGGAGCGCAATACAAATCGTTTTTTACACTTAAAGAAGCAAAAAAAGCCTATTATGATGGCGAATACGAAGACTATAAAGGAAAAAACACCAAAAAGAAGAAAACGCTTTCACCTGAAGAATTAAAACAAATAGGCGAACCTGATTTGTATACCATCTCTGTAGATGCCGCCTCTAGCGGAAATCCGGGTATTATGGAGTACCAAGGAGTTGATACGCAAACACAAAAATTGCTTTTTCATCAAGGACCTTTTAAAGATGGCACCAACAATGTAGGCGAATTTTTAGCTTTGGTACATGGCTTGGCGTATTTAAAAAAGCACAAATCGGACAGAGGTATTTACAGCGATTCTAAAATAGCAATAGGTTGGGTAAAACGAAAAAAATGCAAAACTAAACTCAAACGAACCCATAAAAACAAAAAGCTTTTTGAACTTATTACCCGGGCTGAATATTGGCTACAAACCAACACCTATAAAACAAAAATATTAAAATGGGAAACCAAAGCTTGGGGCGAAATACCTGCAGATTTTGGCAGAAAATAAATTACAAAAACTACGATAAAAGATGATAAAATCGACCTAATTTATTTATCGCGTATATTGATGGTAATTTGCTATCATACAATAACAATAAATTTCGCTCCCTCTTAATTCAAACGGTATTAAATGCTATATTTGCAATTTAAATAAAATTAAAGTTTAATGAACAAACTTCTTGTCGTTGGTACGGTTGCCTTTGATGCTATTGAAACCCCTTTCGGGAAAACCGATAAAATTTTAGGCGGCGCTGCTACATACATTAGTTTAGCAGCTTCTCAACTTGGTGTAAAACCTGCCATAGTTTCGGTGGTTGGAGGAGATTTTCCGAAAGAATATTTAGAAATGCTAGAAAACCATACTATAGATATTTCCGGAATTGAAATTATAAAATCCGGAAAAACTTTTTTTTGGAGCGGAAAATATCACAACGATATGAATACTCGTGATACACTGGCAACAGAGCTTAACGTACTGGCAGATTTTAATCCGAAAGTTCCCGAATCTTACAAAAATGCAGACGTATTAATGTTGGGTAATCTACATCCGCTTGTTCAGTTAAGCGTGATTGAGCAAATGACAGAAAAACCGAATCTCACAGTGTTAGACACTATGAATTTTTGGATGGATAATGCACTGGAAGAATTAAAGCAAGTGATTGCCAAAGTAGATGTAATTACCATAAATGATGAGGAAGCAAGGCAACTTTCAGGAGAATATTCGCTGGTTACCGCAGCAAAGAAAATCATGAAAATGGGTCCCCAATATGTGGTGATAAAAAAAGGAGAACACGGAGCCCTGTTGTTTTATGACGATCAAGTTTTTTATGCCCCTGCCTTACCACTTGAAGAAGTATTTGACCCAACAGGCGCAGGTGACACCTTTGCAGGAGGATTTGCAGGCTATGTAGCTTCCACCGGAGATTACAGCTATAATTCGCTAAAAAATGCGGTTATTTACGGATCTTCCTTAGCTTCATTTTGTGTAGAAAAATTCGGCACAGAACGAATGCAGCAACTCAATAAAGCACAAGTGTTGCAGCGGCTAGAGCAATTTAAAACCTTAACACAGTTTGACATACAATTATCATAAAACAACGCCCTAATTTTTAGGTTTTTTTTGTAACACATTATGAGTGACGCTTTAAAACACGAATGCGGAATAGCCCTAATAAGACTTCTTAAACCGCTGGAGTATTATAAAAAAAAATACGGTACAGCCTTTTACGGTATCAATAAAATGTACCTGATGATGGAAAAGCAACACAATCGAGGGCAAGATGGTGCAGGACTGGCAAGTATAAAATTAAACGTTGCTCCGGGTGAAAGATACATTAGCCGAATACGCTCTAATGAAGCACAACCTATACAAGATATTTTTTCTAAGATTAACAACCGAATTAATCAAGCATTTGAACAAAATCCGGAATATAAAGACGATGTTACTGCACAAAAAAAGCACCTGCCTTACATAGGAGAACTTTTACTGGGTCACGTTAGATACGGAACCTTTGGCGGAAATAGTATTGAACACGTTCACCCTTTTTTACGTCAGAATAACTGGATGCACCGAAACCTCATTATTGCCGGAAATTTTAATATGACTAACACAACGCAATTGTTTAATAATTTGATTAAACTGGGAATGCATCCAAAAGAAAAAACCGACACGGTAACGGTGATGGAAAAAATAGGACATTTTCTTGATGATTCTGTTAGAAAATTATACAAAGAAGCCAAACAAAAAGGACTTACAAAAGTGGAAGCCTCTCCCTATATTGTTGAGAATTTGGATTTGGCTCGAATTCTAAAAAAATCGGCTAAAAACTGGGATGGAGGATATGCAATGGCTGGCTTGTTAGGACATGGCGATGCTTTTGTGCTACGAGATCCGGCGGGCATTCGTCCGGCGTATTTTTATAAAGATGATGAGGTTGTTGTGGTTGCTTCAGAAAGACCGGCAATACAAACGGTGTTTAATGTTCCGTTTGAAGAAGTACATGAAATTCCGCCCGGAAATGCACTTCTACTTAAAAAATCGGGAGAATGCAAACTTAAAAAAATTGTAAAACCTTTAGAACGGAAATCGTGTTCGTTTGAGCGCATCTATTTTTCAAGAGGAAGCGATGCCGAAATCTATCAAGAACGAAAAAAATTGGGTAAACTCATTATGCCCGATGTGTTAAAAGCAATTAATTACGATACCGAAAATACGGTATTCTCATTTATTCCCAATACTGCAGAAACCTCTTTTTACGGCATGTTGGAAGCTGCACAAGACGAATTGAACCGTCAAAAAAACGAAACCATCGTAAAAGAACGAAAAACGCTGACTTTAGAAAGGCTTGACGAAATTCAAGCACATAAAATACGTACCGAAAAAATAGCCGTTAAAGATGTAAAACTTCGAACGTTTATCACCGAAGACAGCAGCCGAGACGATTTGGTCGCCCACGTGTATGATGTAACTTACGGAATAGTAAAACCCGAAGACAACTTAGTTATTATAGACGATAGTATTGTGCGAGGCACCACCTTAAAGAAAAGTATTTTGAAAATGCTGGACAGATTACATCCCAAGCAAATTGTCGTAGTATCTTCGGCACCTCAAATACGATATCCCGATTGCTACGGAATAGATATGGCAAGGCTGGAAAACCTTATCGCTTTTCAAGCGGCAGTAGAGCTTCATAAAAAAAGAGGAAATAAAAATATTGTTGAAGAAATTTACAATAAATGCAAAGACCAATTATCTTTTCCTGATGTTAAAATAGTAAATGTGGTCAAAGAATTATACGCACCTTTTACGGATGAAGAAATTTCGGACAAAATAGCCCTGCTTATAAGTGATACCGGCATCAAAGCCAGAGTTAAGGTGATCTTTCAAACCGTTGAAAATCTTCACAAAGCCTGCCCAAAAAATAAAGGAGATTGGTATTTTACAGGAGATTATCCAACTCCGGGAGGAAACAGAGTGGTTAATCAAGCCTTTATTAACTTTTATGAAGGAAATCCGGATAGAGCATACTAGTTCTAATATTTTGTGTTTAGATAACTCTAATAATGTTAAATTTCTTATACAATCACTTAGAAAAGTACGTTTTAACGAAAAAAACAGCACTTAATCTAAAATATTATTTTTATACAATATAATTACTTTATATTTGAGCATACCATAGCATAAGTAGGTTAAGTTCATGGTAGATTTGGGGCAAAAAAAGGTGAACATTCGTTTGCCTTTTTTTATATCCAAATCTTTGGGGTGGCGAGCATATAGAAATAACTTTTAAATGGTTATAAAATGGTACAAGCGAGCCGTTTACTTTTTTTTTTAACATTCGTTTGCCTTTTTTTATGCTCAAATTTTTGGGGTGGCGAGCAATTAGTGAGTAACAAAGAGCTACTAGGTTTTTTTCCTAAACCAAACAAATTATAACCTAGTAGGTCTAACAAACGAATTCTTCAATTAAGTTAATTGGTAAATGTATCTTTTAAGTATATTTACCCTATGAATCTATCCTATTGGGAACAAAAAACTTGGCTTTCCAACATTGAGTTTGCTGTTATTGGAAGCGGAATAGTGGGACTTACCTGCGCATTACAACTTCGCAAAAAATATCCGCATGCTAAAATTGTTGTTTTTGAAAAAGGCATGCTTCCTTCGGGAGCAAGTACAAAAAATGCCGGATTTGCCTGTTTTGGAAGCTTATCTGAAATTCTTGAAGACCTTAAAACCCATTCGCAGGATGAAGTTGTTTCTCTAGTTGAACAAAGAAAAAATGGTCTTAATCAACTGAGAGAACTTCTGGGAGAGGATGCATTAAATTACAAACCTTACGGTGGATACGAGCTTTTTACGCACAATGAAAAAGAAACCTACCAACAATCACTTGCTAATATAGAATACATTAACAATTTGCTACGCCCCATTTTTAAAGATGATGTTTTTTCAAAAACAAAAAACAACTTCCGGTTTAAAAATATAGAATCGTCACTTATTTTTAACCGGTTTGAAGGACAAATAGACACCGGAAAAATGATGTTGGCTTTGCTTTCTTTGGTTAATAAAAACAATATTATTGTACTTAACAATGCCCAGGTGACATCGGTTTTAGATACTAAAAACAAAGTGGTTTTTCAGTTAAATAACCTAATAGAATCAAGTGCCTCAAAAGTGTTTATTGCCACTAATGGTTTTGCTAAACAGTTTATTAACTATGATGTAAAACCGGCTCGTGCTCAAGTTTTAATTACCAAATCCATTCCCAATTTACATATAAAAGGAACGTTTCATATAGATAAAGGATATTATTATTTTAGAAATATAGCTAACCGAATTCTTCTTGGTGGTGGGAGAAATCTAGATTTTAAAACTGAAGAAACAACCAAGCAAGGACTTACCCCACTTGTACAAGACAAACTAAAAACGTTGTTGCAAACGGTACTATTACCCGATACTCCCTTTGAGATTGATATGCGTTGGAGTGGCATTATGGGAGTGGGAAAAACTAAAAACCCCATCCTAAAACCTCTTTCAGAAAATGTTTTTTGTGGTGTAAGATTGGGTGGTATGGGAGTAGCCATTGGCACACATACCGGAAAGGAATTAGCTAATATCCTTTAACAAGGGAAACTCCCAAGAAATACAAAAAGAGTTTTTAAACAAAAATGTTCCTTATGTTTTATTCAGTTATTTCTATTACAAAATCGTTATTATACCAAAAACAAGTATTTATTGGTCAATAAATTGTTTATTTTTCACTGTGTCTTCGTAAAATTTACTCGTTCTATCCCTGCTATAACAGTGTTTTTCGTCTTGATACAGAATAAAATAATTCCTTTTGGTAATAAATAAAGAGAATACATTACATCACCAATAGTATAAAGTTGGAATTTTTCATTTTATGATAAAAATCATAAAATAAAGACAGGCTGTATTGTATCTTTGTTTTAATAAAAGATAAAAAGGTCTTATATAATAAAAACTTTTACAACTATGCTATCAAAAAAACAAGCACGTGCTTTTTTCTTAGGTGGTACATTGGTTACATTCCTAATTTTTATCGGGTTAACCGTGTATTCGTTAAGTAAAGGGCAAGACCAATCCAATTATGAAAATATTACCGAGCAAGTAGTTCGGGGAAAAGCACTTTGGGAATCCAACAACTGCATGGGTTGTCATACTATTTTGGGAGAAGGAGCCTATTATGCTCCCGAGCTAACCAAAGTATTAGAACGTAGAGGGGAAGGATACGTTAAGTCGGTATTAATGACCCCTAATCCTTGGGCACCAAACGGAAGAAAAATGGTGGCTTACGGTTTTACCGAAGACCAAGCCAATGATTTAATCGCTTTCTTTGATTGGATCGATGAAATTGACCTAAACGGCTTTGACCGAGTGGTTTCTCCATTAGCAAAAGATAAAAACTAACAATACTAATTATTATGAAATACAAATCACAAAAAGTAGCTTATTGGTTCTTCGCACTATCCATGTTATTGCTTATTTTGCAATTAACCTACGGATTCTTTATGGGGTTTGCCCGAATAGGTTTGGACGGGCTACACGACATAATCCCTTTTAATACCGCAAGAGCCGTACATACCAATCTGTTGGTTGTTTGGTTGTTATCTGGTTTTATGGGCGCGGCGTATTATATCATTCCTGAAGAAGCACAACGCGAGTTGGTAAATGTTAAACTAGCATATGTTCAACTTATATCACTTGCCGCTGTTGGTGTGGTAGCCATTGTAGGATACCATTTTAACTGGTGGGAAGGACGTAAATTTTTAGAAATACCAAGACAATTAGACTATTTAGTAGTAGTAAACGTATTGCTATTTCTCGGATTAATTTTAGCAACTCTTTTTAAAGGAAAAAGAAAAACAACAACCGCATTGGTTCTTTCTATGGGATTGTTGTTTGCCGCCTTATTATATCTGCCGGGGATGATAAACTTTGATAGTCAGGTAATGGATTCTTTCTTTCGTTGGTGGGTAGTTCATCTTTGGGTAGAAGGTGTTTGGGAGTTGATAATGGGAGGTATATTATCGTTCTTGTTAATTAAACTCACCGGAGTAGATAGAGAAGTGATTGAAAAATGGCTGTATGTTATTGTTGGGCTAACCTTTTTATCCGGTATTTTAGGAACAGGACACCATTATTACTACATTGGAGTTAACAAAATTTGGATCGTTGTAGGTGGTATATTCTCTGCCCTCGAACCCTTGGCATTTCTCGCTATGGCTTTATTTGCTGTAAACATGTATCGTAAAGGTGAGAAAAAACATCCTAATAAAATAGCCCTATTTTGGACATTAGGTGCTGCTATTGTTTCATTTATTGGGGCGGGATTATTAGGTTTTGCTCACACATTACCGCAAACCAATCTTTACACGCACGGAACACTCGTAACTGCAATGCATGGACACTTGGCATTTTGGGGTGCATACGCTATGATTGTGTTGGCAATTATTAGCTATTCTTTACCCAATCTTACCGGAAGAAAACTATACGAAAGCACAAGAGGAAGAATGGCTTTCTGGACGACAAATATCGGAATGATTGGAATGACCGTTGCTTTTGGTGTTGCCGGTGTTGCACAAGTATACTTAGAAAGAAAATATAAAATGGAATTTATGGAAGTACAAAACGAGATAAGCATTCACTTTGTAGTACTACTTATTTGTGCTACTTTGTTTTCATTGGGAGTTATTTTGTACATCATCGATTTTATAAAATACGGACGACCAACAGACGAAGCTTTAGAGGTAAATTAGCAGTATAAGCCCAAAAAAATGTTACAACTTTTAACCGGAGTTATTTTGTATATTTAACTCCGGTTTTTTAAATTTTTTGGTATGAGCAACACAACACCTTATTATCATCAAACAGGGAAAGAAACATTGGTTTTTGAACAATGTTATAATAACAAATTACCTGTACTATTAAAAGGACCTACCGGAACCGGAAAATCTCGATTTGTTGAATACATGGCAAGTAAACTTGATAAAAGGTTAATTACCGTAGCTTGTCATGAAGAAACTTCGGCAACAGATTTAATAGGAAGATACATTATAAAAGGAGCGCAAACCGTATGGATAGACGGACCACTTACAAATGCGGTTAAAGAAGGATACATTTTATACCTTGATGAAATAGCCGAAGCCCGCCCCGATGTGATTGTTGCTATTCACCCGCTAACCGACCATAGACGACAGTTGCATATCGATAAGTTAGGAGAAACCATCCAAGCACATCCCGATTTTATGTTAGTAGCCTCATTTAACCCCGGTTATCAAAGAGGATTTAAAGAGCTAAAACCCTCAACCAAACAACGCTTTGTTGCACAATCATTTCACTATCCCGAAGAGAAAATTGAAACCGAAATTCTCATTAACGAAAGCCAAATTGAAAAGACCACGGCAAAAAAATTAGTCCACATTGCCAACAAAATACGCAACCTTACCGAACTAGGTCTTTCCGAAACAGTTTCCACTCGATTGTTAGTGGATGCCGCAAAACTCATTCACAGCGGATTACCCAAACGATTATCTGTAGAAGTTGCTATTATTGAACCTCTTACCGATGATACCGAAATAATCGAAGCACTAAAAGACTTGTGTAATTTGATGATATAATTTTTTTAACTTAACATGGCACTTGACGAATACCTTTACGGAAAAATTGCCAATTACTTTAAACGAAGAAAAAAAAATTCGGTTGAAGAAGCAAAAAACACTGTTAAACTAGAAGATATTAAGCCTCGACTCACGCTTTTTGCTCGTGCCGTAACCGGAAAACCCATTAGCGTTTTTGCCGCCGAACGCGAAGGAGGTTATAAAAACAACAATTTTTTTCTTCCAAAACACGTCAACTTTTTACCCGCTTATGAAGAAAACCTTTCGTTTTATCTTTTTAGAGTTCTGTTTCTTTCTATTCAAAAAAAGCTGAATTTTAATTGGAACGATTCACAAGAACATTTGTTATTAGAATCGCAACAAAAAGCGTTTCAAACCGCTCCAAAAGTTCTTTCCGTATTATTTGAAGAATTTCCGTTAACACAACAACTTCATCAAGAATTTAATAAATATTTCAGCCGGTTAAAAACACATAGAAAACCGGCAGATTACAGCTTTCTATACGGAAAATGGATGAAAAATGAAAGGGATTTTTCTACTGAAGATACCTTGAAAAATATAAACCAAAAAGCTAAAAAAGCAATAACAAACGAAATAAAAACCATTCTTAAAGCAAACGCGGTAGAAGAAGTTGTAACTCTTCAAATAGACAAAAAACAACAGGAAGATTATGTGATGACCCATAATTTTGAAAAAGTGGAAACCGCCGAAGAGTGGGAAGGCGGATGGCGAGATTTTGACGGAGACGATGATTTAAATGCCCACAGCAATGCTTTGGAAGAGCTTAATATGAAATATACCGTTCGGGTAGATGATTCGGTGCATTCGGTTTATGAAGCAGAGTTTGTTGAAAATATTACGGTACAAGAGAGTTCCGAAATTGCTTCTGAAGCATATTTTATTCAATATGACGAATGGGATTATAGCAACCAAGCTTATAAAAATAATTTCTGTAAAGTTTTTCCCAAGTCAATAACCGAAACCAATGTAACATATTATAAAAAAACACTTCGAGAGAATGCTTCTACGCTTTTAGGGTTAAGAAAAATGCTTACCAATGTAAACAATAAATATCGCCAACTAAGAAGGCAAACTCAAGGAGAAGAATTTGATTTGGATGCATTGGTAGATTTATATACCGATGTGCACTCCGGGCATACGCCTTCAGAAAAAATATACCTTTCAAAACGAAAAAAAGAAAAAGATATTTCTATTTTAATGCTACTCGACGTAAGTCTTTCCAGCGATGGTTATGCAGCAGGAAATAAAGTGATAGATGTTGAAAAGCAAGCATCCATTCTTTTTGGAGAGATTTTAAACGAGTTTCAAGTAGATTTTTCAATAGATTGTTTTCACTCAAAAACCCGAAATTTTACCACCTACCAAACCATAAAGGGTTTTGATGAATCGTGGGATAAAGCCAAATTTAAAGTGGGTGCTATTCAACCGCAAGGTTATACTCGTATCGGGGCAGCATTACGTCATTCGGGTGCTTTACTGGATGCCCGTGATACTAAAAATAAATGGGTAATTTTACTTTCCGACGGAAAACCCAATGACTACGATCGCTACGAAGGAAAATACGGAATAAACGATGTAAAACAGGCGTTACGGGAACTAAAAGGGCGAAATATTAATTCGTATGCATTAGCCATTGAAGCACAAGCAAAATATTATTTACCGCAAATGTTTGGACAAAATCACTACCAAATATTAACCTCTCCGGTTGCTTTATTGGAATCGCTTGTAAAATTATATGAGAAAATTAAGCATCAATCATGAGAGCCCTCGGATTTGTAATAATAATTATCTTGTTTTCTTGCACAAAACAAACGTTCCGTTATTCACAAACTATCTTAGAAAATGATACGCTTAACACTTCCTTTTTACAGCATATTCAAGTTCCCGAAAAAGCGCTTGTGGCAGGTTATTTATTTGCTTACGGAAATGCTTGTGCACAACAAACAAAAACCAATAAATGTCTAATTTTACAACAACTGAAGATGGATAATGAATGTAGTAAGACTCATATTTCTTTTTTAAAAAAGTGGTTTGCAGAAGATAGTATGCTAAAGAGCAAATTAATTAGATGTCCGGTTTTACCTACTGAAGGAGCTATTCAAAATACATTTAAAACAATACAATTAAAAAGAGAGGCAGATACATTAACAATTTCGTTTCACATCGTTGGGGCTAATATTGCGCAAGAAAAAAATTGGGATATTCAACAAACCAAAAAATATTTGATAGAGAAGAGCAAGTTTATTCCCTTAAAGTAATCAAAAAACAAAACCAAATGAAAACAACTATTGATTATAAAAATATCTACTATCCGCCGGGAGGTATTTTACTATGGATTATCATTTTACTGGAGCTTCTCACCTTTGGAGTTGCATTGATTGTATTGGTTTTTTCTACTCGAGAAAACCCCGAAATGTATCATCAATCGGCGTTACATTTAAATAAAACTTTTGGAGCAATAAACACTGTTTTTTTATTAACCAGTGGATTTTTTATGGCAAACGCAGTGCAAGAATATAAAAAAAACAAACTTGATAAAACCAACCGTTTTATTACTTTGACCCTAGTTGGAGGTTTGTTGTTTTTAATGTTAAAAGGATTTGAATATTACGAAAAAATCCAAGCAGGGCTAGTTTTAGGGTATGATAGTTTTTTTAATTTTTATTGGTTGTTAACAGGATTTCATGTGATTCATGTACTTGTAGGATTAGTCATTTTATTGTTTTTAAAAAAGGCAATTGGAAAAACAAGTTCGACAGTAGAGGATGTTGAAGCGAGTGCAGCATTTTGGCATATGTGTGATTTAATCTGGTTATTATTGTTTCCTGTTTTATATTTAATTCTGTAAATAGTATGAACTTAAAGAGCACATTATATACATTACTTTTTTTAACAGGTCTTACTGCTGTTTTAGCTACTTTTTTTTCAGAAATTGATACTATAGGAATCCTTATCGTATTGTTGTCTTCAGTTAAATTTTTACTGGTAGCCTTATATTTTATGGAATTAAAAAAAAGCAAATGTTTTTTGGAAAACCTTAATAGTAAGTTACCTGGTTGTTTTTACTATCATTATTTCTGTTGTGTTGTTTTAAACCCAATAGCTAAATAAGTTAAGCAGAAATGATATTGTACTAATAATTTTATTTCTATAAAAACTCTAGTATCTTTACCGTTGATGAGCATTTTTTTAACCCACGCATATTACCTGCAAGAAGACCCCGTTGAGGCAAAAATCATGAAACCTTACGTTCCGTTAGGATTGCTTTATGTTTCTGCTTATTTACAACGAGAAAAAGTTGAAAATTATGTGTTTGATGCAACGTTTTCAAACAGGGAAGAACAACTCCAATACATTGAGAATCAAAAACCCGATATAGTAGCTGTTTATGTAAATTTAATGACTAAAATAAATGTTATCAAATTAATTAAAATCCTTAAAAAAGATGCCCGTTATGGTTTCCCGAAGATTGTTCTGGGAGGTCCGGATGTAACTTACAACCTAGAAAATTATTTAAAAGCAGGCGCACAATATATTGTTATTGGCGAAGGGGAACAAACTATGTTGGAACTCTATAAAGCCATTACCGAAAAAATAGATGTGTCATTGGTTAACGGAATAGCCTATCTTGAAAACAACCGTGTTGTAAAAACCCCGGCTCGCAGTAAAATTAAAGATTTAAGCACCTTACCCTTACCCAATAGAGATGCTATTGATATTTCTAAGTATTTGAATATGTGGAAAAAACACCACGGTAAAAGCTCGATGACCATTAGTACGCAACGAGGATGTCCCTACACTTGCAAATGGTGTAGCACAGCGGTGTACGGGCAGAGCTATCGCAGACGTCCCGCAAAACAAGTGGTAGAAGAAATGGCAATGCTTCAGAAAAAATATAATCCTGATTCCATTTGGTTTGTGGACGATGTGTTTACCGTAAGCCATAAATGGATAAAAAGTTTTGTTGCAGAAACCCAACAACAAAATATAAAAATACCTTTTGAATGCATCACCCGTGCCGAACGATTAAATGACGAGATATTACAACTTCTTAAACAAGCAGGATGTTTTAGAATTTGGATTGGTGCAGAAAGTGGTTCTCAAAAAATCATCGATAAAATGGACAGGCGAGTAGATGTTAATGTAGTAAAACAAGCTATTATTAACACCAATGCAATAGGCATAGAAACCGGCACTTTTATCATGTTAGGTTATCCGGGCGAAACTCGAGAAGATATTAACCAAACTATAAAATACCTTAAAGAAGCCAATCCAACACATTACACGATTACTATTGCATATCCTATAAAAGGAACAGCCTTGTATTCTGAAATTGAGAAAGAAATAACGGTAAAACCTAATTGGGAAACCTCCACCGATAGGCAAATAGATTTTAAACGTACCTATTCTAGAAAATTCTATGACTTTGCGGTGAAAAGAGTAGTTAATGAGGTAGAAGCTTTTAAAAGCAATAATATAATTGAAAAAACTAAAAGAAAAACAAAAAGTATTGGTGCTTTGTTTTTTATGAAATATTACCAACTTACCTCATGAGCAAACAAGTTGTTTATTTAACACAAGAAGAACCTTTTTTTTCTGAAAACTATTTAAAAGTTAGAACGTTAGAAAACAGAGTATTGTCAGATTTTCAAGTACAACAATTACCCGATATTTCTAAAGTACATTCACTTTATAACGAATGGCAAGTACGAAAAAAATCGACGACTCGTTTTTTACAGTATTTTGCTCAAAAAACCGCAACACAAACCGTTTTAGATATAGGATGCGGAAACGGTTGGTTTACAAATAAAATGGCAGCTGTTTCAGAAAAAAACACGGTTTTTGGATTGGATATAAATCCATTAGAATTAGAGCAAGCCAACAGGGTTTTTAATAAAGAAAACCTTATTTTTTATTTTGGTGATTTGTTTGAAATTAAAGAAGAATTTCAAGAAAAATTTACCCTAATCACGTTAAATGCCTGTGTGCAATATTTTGAAGATTTTGAAAAACTCATACAACATTTAAAAACATTTTTAAAATCCAAGGGCGAAATTCATATCATTGACAGCCCTTTTTATAAACCTTCAGAAATAGAAGCAGCTCGGCAACGTACCAAAGCGTATTATCAAAAAATGGGTATCCCCCAAATGAGTGATTATTATTTTCATCATTCGGTTGCCTTATTAAAGGAATTTAAAGTTCTTTACAAACCAAAAAATAGTATTGTTTCTAAAATATTTCAGAAAAAAGATTCGCCCTTTATGTGGCTACGATATGTTAAAAAATTTTAAATCTGCTTTTTTAAGGGCTTCAAAGTTTGAACAACAACAAACTCCTGCAAGGTTTTACAAATCTTGTAGGCATCAATACTATTTAAGTTGAGTTTTTAAACACAATACCTACAAGGTCTTGAAGACCTTGCAGGATAATAAATCAAGGTTCAAGGTTTTGCTAAAATGGTAACCATAAAAGATAAAAAATTTAGGATAATTCTTGTTTTTTAAAAAATAGTGAAGCCAATTTTTTTTCAATAGGAAAGTTGTAGAAATCATATTTGCATCTAAGTTTAGACATCCACTGTATGGGAATAAATAACTTGTTTTGCTTAGAGTATGCCAATTTCATATAAAACTTAAATTTTTCAAAAAAAGCATATTTTTCATCACTTACCCAGGGACCTTTGCTTCCAATATAATCAAAATCAGCCCATTCTTTGGTGTTTTTTGGCAATTCGTAACCTTCCTTTTCGGCATCTAAGGTTATTTTAGTACCAGGATAAGGTTTGAAATAAAAAATGGGTGTCGAAAATTTGGAGTGCATTGCGTTTAATTTTTTAGCAACCTTTATTGTGGCTTCGATGCTTTTTTTAGTTTCGTTAGGAAAACCAACAATAAAAGGAAATATTACCGAGATGTCTAGATCTTTACATAAATCTGCACAACGATATACCTGTGGTAATTTAATGTCTTTTTTTAGCCAATCCATCATTTCTTGTGAGCCGCTTTCAACACCAATGAGCAATCTTCGCAATCCAGATTTTTTACATTTTTCAAAATCTTCTTTAGTCATTCTATCGCCTTGGTCGGCACGCATGGTTGCAGCCCACGAAAAAGCTAATTCTTTTTCAATTATTTTATCGGCAATTTCAATAACTCTATTACGGTAAGTAAAATAAGTTTCATCTTGAAGGTTGAGGTCTGTAAACTCGTATTTTTTGTGTAATTCTTCTAATTTATTCACCATTATTTCAGGTGAAATAGCAGTCCATTTTCGGTTATAAACAAAAGGATCTGCACAAAAAGAACATCTAAAATAGCAACCTGTAGACGAGATATAATCCAGTTGCCGTTGTCCTTTTTTTTCAAAATATTTTTCAACATCAATCAAGTCATAATTTACATCGGCAAAAGCATCCATTGCCGAGATGTTGCGGGGGAGGTTTTTTACAATTTTATTTTCAGCATTGCGGTAACAAATACCTTTAATAGTATTAAGCGATGCTTTTTTTGAAAATGCTTCAACCAACTCTTTAAAAGTTTGTTCGCCTTGACCTTGTACGGTAATATCTATGTTTTTTTCGTCTTCGAGAGTTTGGGCAGGAAAAAGTGATGGATGCCAGCCGCCCCAAACCACAGGTAAATTGGGTTGTAGTTGTTTTATTGCATTCGTTTTTTCCAGAGCGTCTTTAATGGGGCTTCCGGTAAGTACGGTAACGCCAAAGCAAATGGCTTCGGGGGCGTGTTTTTTGAGTGTTTCGATGGGAGAATCGTCTATTCTACCATCTACAATAATGACTTCGTATCTAGTATTGTCAAGAGCAGAACCAATAGCAAGTAATGCTAAGGGCATATCAAAAAAAACCGCTTTTGGATTGTATAGAAGTACCTTGTTTTTCACAACTAAGGCAAAAATAAGATAATAGATTTAGTTTTGAATTAAATCCAATCAAATTGCGAAAGAAAATATATTAAATAGTCAATAAAGAGTATATTTAACCCGCATTATTAATTGTTATTCAGAGTGGATTTTTTAAAATACATTGCAAAAACAGGTAGAAACAACCAACATCCATTAGGAGAAAAAGGAACCAAAATTTTGTTGAAAAAAATCCCAGAAATTGAAAAAAAATATTAGAAATAGGCTGTGGCACAGGATATACGGCAGCTATTATTTTAAACAACAAAAATGTAACCTATTATGGATTAGATGCTTCAAAAGAAATGATTGACACCGCACGAAAAAGGAAAATTATGTTGTTTTTTGCGAATCTGTTCTGGCAATACAAGAGTTTGATGCGTTTATCAAAATAATAAAAGAAAGTTACCGGGCTTTAAAAAAGGGAGGTGTTTTGTTGCTAAACGAGTCGTTATGGAAAGAGGAAACCTCGCAAAAAATCATTTCGGAAATAAATAACAAAACCTTAGCAACCTTTAATTTGGTTCAAGCAGGACCCTTAAATCATAAGAAAACTTGGAGTGAAGCTTTTTTGAAATGTTCTTTTACAATTGAAGAATTCGATACGATTTCAAATTTTTCAAGTAAAGCACAATTAAAAAAGAACTCTACTTATAAGAAGAGTAAAGAATTTTCAAAAAAAATAAAGTTGTTACGTTTTCTTTATCCTTTAAATGCATATCGGTATTTCTATTTTAATCTACTAACAAAAAGATATAAATCATTAGGAAAACACATTAAAAGTTATTTAATTGTGTGCAAAAAAGTATAAATAGAAACAAAAGCAGGATGTTGTATAAAATTATTAAAATAATACCCAAAAGGTTTCACAAAAAATCGCTTCGGTATTTGTTGCTTTCTCTGTTGAATGTTTTTTTAGACCTTGTTTCTATTGCGTATCTTATACCGTTGTTTATTTTTCTTTTAGACAAAGAGCAAATGCCTTCGTTTTTAAAAAACATTACTTTTTTTAATGAGCAATACGTGGGTTATTGGGTAACCGGAATCGTGTTTTTGTTTGTTGTTAAAAATACGGTTCAAGTTGCCATTATTCGGTTTCAAACAAATTTAGTATTTCAAATTGCTACGGCGCTTTCGGCTAGGTTGTCGAAACAATTTTTAAGAAAACCTTTTTTAGAGTTACAACAAATAGACAAGGGTAAAGAAATTCAAAAAATACAAATGGCTGGCACCGATTTTGCCAATCACATACTTCTTTCTATTAACACCTTTTTTACAGAAATTTTGGTGTTGGGTAGTATGGCAATAGTGAGCTTTGTTTTGTATCCGAAGTTTACGGTGTATATTTTTATCATTACCCTAATCTGTTTGGTTGTGTTATACCATTTCAGAAAGAAAAAAATAGATTATATCGGTAAATCTATTAGAGAAACCTATTCTCTGGCAACCTCCCATTTGTTAAACATCATCGATGGTTTTTTGGAAATAAAAAGCCTCGGGAAAGAGCGTTTTTTTCAAAAGCAATATCAGAAAAACTTGGTGCGATTTAATTCGTTTTTTTCTACCTTAAAAAAACACCAAAACTCCAACGCTAAATTTATGGAGATTTTTATAATTCTGGGCTTGTCGTTGTTTTTGCTTTATCTAAATCGGAATGTTTCAAACACTTCGAGCAAAGTGGTTTTAATTTCGTTTGTTGCGGGAATTTCGCTAAAGCTTTTCCCGTCTATTAACAAGTTAATAGTTGCTTATACCAATTTTAAATCGTACCAATATACTTTGGCTGTTTTTTCAACTATTTCAGAAAAAAACAATGAAATAAAACAAGCAAAATATAGTTTCAACAGTACGTTAGTATTAAAAAATGTTTCGTTTTCCCATACCCAAAACCAAACGCTGTTAAAAGATGTTTTTTTAACCTTAAAAAAAGGCGAAATAACAGGAATAAAAGGGCGTTCCGGAATTGGAAAAACTACTTTGTTAAATCTTATTATGGGGCTTCTTACACCGCAGCATGGAGCTATTTTTTTAGATGGGAAACCAATAAAAACCACAGAAAATTACCTTTTAAATTTTATTGGCTATGTACCGCAACAACCCTTTTTGTTTCAGGGAACATTGCTTGAAAATATTACAATGGATGAACAAAAAAATAAGATAGATTTTACCAAAATCGATTATTTAGTAAAAGCGTTAGACTTAGAAGGTTTTGTACATCGGTTACCCCAAAAATTAAACACGGTATTATCACACGATTCGTTACAAGTTTCGGGAGGACAAAAACAACGCATTGCACTTGTAAGAGCGTTGTATGCAAACCCACAACTCTTAATATTAGATGAGGTTACCAACCAATTAGATGAAGAATTAGAACAACGAGTACTTTCTTTCTTAAAAAAATATACAAAGCAACATAACATTGCAACGGTAATTGTTTCTCATGCTCCGGCAATGCAAACAATTTGCGATGCTGTTTTTGTGATTTCGCAACACCAACTAATAAAGCAAACGATATGAGCCCTCCTCCCGATTTTATTTGTTTAGGAGTTCATAAAAGCGGAACTTCTTGGTTGTATCACTGTTTGTTTGAGCACCCGGAGATTTTTATTACAGATAAAATAGATTATTTTTACAGAGCAGACAGATTTGCAAAAGGCGAAAGCTGGTACACTCGATTTTTTAACGAAAAAAAAGAGAAAATCACGGGCGATTTATCTACGGTTTATTTGTTTAACCAAAAACCAAATCAGCCCGAAAGTACAGCCGAAAGAATATATAAGCACAACCCGAACACAAAGCTAATTGTGTTGCTTCGTAACCCTATAGATAGAGCCTACGCACATTATTTACAAGATATTAAAATGGGGCATATCCCTATTTCTTATACTTTTGAAAAAGCTATAAAAGAAAACCCTAACATTCTGTTTTGGGGAAAATACAAAACGCATTTGCAACGGTATTTTCGCTATTTTAATGCCGGTGATATGTTCTTTGTAGTATTTGAGGATATAAAAAACAATCCCCAAAGGGTATTGCAAGAACTCTATTCGTATTTAGAAGTTACTCCCGATTTTGTCCCAAAACATATTTTTAAAAAAGTAAATGTTTCCAGATTACCCCGAAACCAAAAAATAGAAAAGTATAAACGCAAATTATCTCATTCGTTAAAAAAATCAAAAGTTGGTAAAAAACTATGGTGGCAGCTAAAACAAAAGGGTTGGGTTTCTGTTTTTGACGCTCTAAACAGTAACAAAAAACAACCAACCAAATTAACAACTAAAGAAACACGAAACCAATTGTACCAATATTTTAAAGAAGATATTGGTTTTGTAAAAACCGTACTAAATAAACCAGAAATAGATTGGAAATAGCCCAAAAACATATTGTGCTTCTTACTCCGGGATTTCCCAAGGACGAACGGGACGATACTTGTATTCCCGCATTGCAGATTTTCGCAAAGCGGCTTCAAAAACTACAACATTGCAAGGTAACAGTTGTTGCCATACATTATCCTTCAAAAAAAATAGAATACGTTTGGAACGGAATTAAAGTGTATTCCTTAGGATTTAAAAAAATGTTTTTAGGGGTTAAAAAACGAAGTGTTTTTCGGGTTTTAGAAACCATTCATGAAAAACAAAAAATTTCGGTTTTACATTCTTTTTGGTTGGGCGAATGTGCTTATTACGGACATTATTTTTCAAAAAAACACAGGCTTAAACATCTTACAACACTAATGGGTCAAGATGCTAAAAAAGGAAATAAATTTGTTAAAAAATTACCCTCGGATTGTATGCAATTAATAACGCTTTCCGCCTTTCAACAGGATTTGTTTTATACGAACTATGGCGTTAAAACAAAAATTATTCCTTGGGGTGTTGAAAAATTTGAAGAAGATTATAAAGAAAAATACATCGATATAATTGGTGTTGGGTCGCTCATTAATTTAAAAAATTACACGGCTTTTATTGAAACGATTTTATTATTGCAAAAAGAGTTTCCTGCTATTCGATCGGTTTTAGTAGGAGAAGGAAAACAAGCAAAACAACTACAAAAATTAGTTAAGCAAAAACAGTTACAAAACAACATTACTTTTACAGGCAAATTACCGTATGATGAAACTCAAAAACAAATAGCACGCTCTAAAATTTTATTGCATCCAAGCCATTACGAGTCGTTTGGAATGGTGTTTGCCGAAGCAATGGCACATAAAGCCTACATTGTATCTCAAAAAACCGGAATTGCACAAGAAAGTATGTTTTGGAAAACCGGAAATTCAATACAGCAATTTGCTTCATTTTGCAAAGAATTTTTAACTCGGAAAAATCAACTCATTGCCTCCGGATTATCTATCGAAGATACCGTTTCTGAATACGTAAAGTGTTATTATAATGAAAAGTAAAATAAAAAATATAGCTTTTACTATTTGGAGTTTATTTAACAAAAACAACAAGCAAAACCATCTTTTTTTGTTAGCCCATCCTCGAAGTGGAAGCTCTTTGTTGATGCATATTTTAACAACCAATAATCAAATAGCAGGATTTGGAGAATATTTAACTAAGTATAAAACCGAAAAAGATTTAAAAAAAGCATCATTTGATATTCGCAGAAAATCCGGCACGTTATTCTCTAAGGTAACCTTTGTTGCCAATCAAGTAAACCACCAATCTGTTACACCTACTATAAAATTGCTTCAAAAAGAAACGGTAAAAGTTATTTTCTTAATCCGAAACCCTGAAGAAACCCTTTCCAGTATAGCTGTTTTATCTAAAAATAAAAATAGAAATCTCTCACAAAAAGAAATTACCTCTATTTATACCGAAAGACTACAAAACCTTATTTATCTCGCAAAAAATTTACCCAAAGAAAAATATTGTTTTTTAACCTACAATGAATTGGTAAACAACAGCGAAAAAACACTTGAAAGGCTCTCTATTTTTCTAGAATTAAAAACACCCTTATCTAAAAAATACCGGCTAAAAAAATTTACACAAAAATGGGGTGATCCTTCACAAAATATTACCAGAGGAACCATTTTTAAAACCAATCCGGAAAAGATTTTGTTTAAAAAAGAACACTTGGATAATGCGCAAAAAGTATATGAGGAAGCACTACTGTTTTTTAAGTCTCAAAAAGAGTAATTAATTTGTTGGCAATAGCTTGATGGGATAATTCATTCTGAAACTGGTTTAAAACTTTTTGAGTTAGTTCGTCATAATTAACAGTTGGTAATTCTTGTAAAACTTTAAAAAGAGATTTCTCGTTTCCGGGTTCAAATAAGAAGCCACATTTGCCGTTGTTGGTCATTGTTTTAAAAGCCGGAATCTTTGTAACAACAGGAATACAACCGCAAGCCATCGCTTCAATTAACGAGATAGGACCTCCTTCTTTATGGGAGCCCAAAATAAAAAACCGGCTTTTTTGATACCAATATTCCATTTCATTATGCCGAAGTTTTCCTATTAATTTTATTTGTTTTTCCAGTTGGTGTTCTGCAATAAAAGATGTTACGGCTTTTAGAAGACTTTTATTTTCAAAAATCATCGTTAAGGTAGCCAAAGGGTGTAAGGGAACAAACTTTTTAAAAGCTTTTAAAATCGTTAAAGGGTCTTTGTTTTTATCCAATCTGCCTACCCATAAAAAACTCAGAGGTTCTTTTTTAATAGTTGGTTGGCACTTAAAATGTGTAGAACCTTCAACACATTGGGTTATTTTTTTAGAAGAACTTATTAACCCTTGTTTTAAATAGGGTGTAGCCATTTCTTTTGAAGTAAACAAATAATGGTTTACGCTTTTATCTGCTATTTTAAATAACGTTCTTTTTATTCCTTTCGGAAGTTGATTTGCGTGGTCTTGAACAATTATTTTACACGAAGAATTTACAAATTTTTTTAACAGAATAATTTGATGAGAATAGGCAAGCCCCTGAATATAAACCATATCGGGGTTTAGTTTTCTTATTCTTTTTAACAAACGCCAAGGAATAAAAAAGGTGCTTTTATTTCGTTTAAAATAAGTAAACTGAATCCCTTTTTTTGAAAAAGAGTAGTTTATGCCTATAAAATCAAAAACATTCACATTAAAAGTATCTTGAAGCAAGAATAAAAAATCAAATGCAAATGCAAACTTTTTTAGTTTAAATAGAGCGTCTGTTACCTCCGGCATGGCATAAAAACTAATATAAGCCATTTTTGGTTTACTCATAGGTTCGTCGGATTTTGCCATCTCAATAAAGAATAATTTTAATGCGGTTAAATTTACATAAATTTGTGGCGTGAACGATAAAAACAAAATTCTCATATTTAACCCGCGTAGTGCCAATGCAAAACACCGTATGCCCAATTCTATCTTACAAGTAGGAGCATCTATTTACGGTAAATACGATTTTGTTTTTGTAGATGGCAACCTAGAAAACGATCCGTGGCAAAAAATAAATTCTTATTTTAAAACGGGAGAGTACAAATATTTTTGTAGTACCGTCATGCCGGGACCGCAGTTAAAACAAGCCATTCCGTTGACCAAAAAAATAAAAGAAGACTATCCGGATTGCATTACCATTTGGGGCGGGTATTTTGCTTCTAACCAATATAAAGCCTGTATTACTTCTGGGTTTGTAGATTATATTATTGATGGTCCTGGAGATGTGGCTTTTCCGAAACTGATAGATTATTTAGAAAACAATAATGCATCTATCAAATCAAACACAGAGAACATTAAAACCATTAAAAACCTCATCTTCCTAAACTCAAAAGGAGAAATTATAAAAACGCCCAAAGAAAAATTATTAGATCAAGACGCACTTCCGCCCTTACCTTACGAGCATCTCAATACATTTTACCCTTTAAAAAATTATTTACACAAAACCTTTCTCGGCAGAAACACTTTTAGTTATCATTCCAGTATGGGTTGTCCCTTTACGTGTTCGTTTTGTGCCGTAGTACCCATTTATAACGGTAGATGGAAAGCTAAAACCGCAAAAACGATATATAAAGATGTAAAGTATTTTAAAGAAAAATACAACATTGAAGCCATCGAGTTTCACGATAATAACTTTTTTACTTCTCGAAAACGTGTACTCGAATTTTCTGAACTCATAAAAAACGACAACATTTCGTGGTGGGGCGAAGGCAGAATAGATACCATCAACAAATACAGTGACGAAGATTTACAATTCATGAAAGAAGCAGGTTGTAAAATGATTTTTCTGGGTGCCGAAACGGGTAACGATGAGGTATTGAAACAGATGAACAAAGGAGGTACCCAAACAGGCAGTATGATTAAGCAATTTGTAAAACGCTTACAACCCATTGGGATTATCCCCGAACTTTCATTTGTCTTGGGGATGCCTGCCAAAACACCCGAAAAAGTGATGCAACAAATAAACGAAGACATTGCTTTTATCAAACAAATAAAAGAAATTAACCCCGATGCCGAAATCATCATTTACCTTTACAGTCCGGTGGCTACCGAAGGGTCTGAATTATACCAACAAATACAAAAAGCAGGTTTTAGTTTTCCGAAGCATTTAGAAGATTGGCTGAATCCCGCTTGGGAAAATTTCGATTTACGAAAAAACCCGTTAACACCGTGGTTAACTCCGAAAATGGTAGATAAAATTATGAATTTTGAAACCGTACTCAACGGCTATTATCCCACTGCAACCGATTTTAGAATAAAAGGATTGAAGAGGAGCTTGTTACGGGGAATTTCTAAGGTTCGATATCAAACAGGTTATTACAAATATCCCTATGAAATAAAGCTATTGCATAAAATATGGAAATACCGCCAACCCGAAACACAAGGGTTTTATAATGAATAAATAATCCTGCAAGGTTTTGCCCGCCTAAAGCAGGTAACCTTGTAGGTATAAAAT
>WFXA01000037.1 GCA_015490835.1 Flavobacteriaceae bacterium
AAATTGAACTGAGAGATACACCAGACCAAGAACCTTTATTGGTTAAACCTAACGAATTGTTTTTTGATTTAACCTACGCCTTACGATTAAGTGAACGTTTTTCGATGGCTGTTACCGGAAGATATCTTCGTTCGGATCTTAGAATTCAAGCTTCAATTGAAGATGCAACAGCGGCTAGTTCGTTTGCAGTAGATGTTTCGGGATATTACCAAAGTGAAGAAATTGCTTATAACGATTTTGACGGAAGATGGCGTGCCGGGTTTAACATTTCAAACATGGGCCCCAAATTAAAATACGATCAAACAGGTCAAGAAAGCAGTTTACCCATAAATTTAGGACTGGGTGCCGGTTTTGATTTTATCTTGGATGAATATAACAAGGTAGGTGTAAATCTTGAAGTAAACAAATTACTGGTGCCTACACCTAGCGATTCTAACGGAGATGGAACTATAGACAGAGATGATGATTATTATAACCAAAGCTTTTTTAATGGCATGTTCTCATCGTTTGGAGATGCACCCGATGGATTTAGCGAAGAAATAAAAGAGTTTACCTGGGCTTTAGGAGCCGAATATTGGTATCAAGATTCTTTTGCTTTTAGAGCAGGTTATTTCCACGAAAGTCCCGAAAAAGGAGCCAGACAATATGCTACATTTGGAGCAGGTTTTAAATATACTACTATTAATATAGATATTTCGTATTTATTCTCTACTTCCAAAGTAAGAAGCCCGCTTGAAGGTACACTTCGATTTGGGTTAACTTTTAACATAGGAGATGATGAGTACGATGAATATTAAAAATTATTCATGAAAAAAATAACTGTCGAAACTCATTTAGAAGTCTATGATTCTTTAGAAGAACTTCCTGTCTCGATACAAAAACTTTTTAATAAGGCGCAACAAGCTAGAGATACAGCTTACGCGCCTTATTCTCATTTTAAGGTAGGCGTCGCCATTACTTTAGATAATGGCAAAATTATACAAGGAAGTAATCAAGAAAATGCAGCTTATCCGTCCGGATTATGTGCAGAGCGGGTAGCCGTATTTTATGCCGGTGCTTCTTTTCCCAATGTTGCTATTACCGCATTGGCAATTACTGTTAAATCTTCAGATAAAATTGTAACTACTCCTGTAGCTCCCTGTGGTGCTTGCAGACAATCTTTAGCCGAATACGAAATAAAACAAAAAAGTCCTATGGCTGTTTATTTTATGGGTGAAACCGGAAAAATAATTAAGGCACCTTCAATTAAAGCCTTATTACCTCTGGGTTTTGACGGCTCTTTTTTAGACGGAAATTAATTTCTTCTATCCTCTTCTTTTAACACCTTTAAGTCGTGAAGCAATTTCTTTATTTCTTCGAGGTTTGTACCATCATAAAATCCTCTAATGCGTTTCTTTTTATCTACTAAAACAAAATTTTCGGTATGTACTAAATCGTTGGGACTATAAGGCACATCTTTGGCAACCAAATATGATTTTCGAGCCAAATCATAAATCTGTTTTTTATCCCCTGTTACCAGATTCCACTTACTATCAATAACCCCTTTTTGCAAGGCATATTTTTTAAGTTGTGGTACACTGTCTATTATAGGAGTTACCGTATGCGAAAGTAACATAACCTCCGGGTCATTTTTTATAGCTTCTTGAATTTTTGCCATATTATTAGTCATCTTAGGGCATATGGTTTGGCAAGTCGTAAAAAAGAAATCGGCTACATAAATTTTACCCTTATAATTGTTTTGCGTAATAGTATCTCCGTTTTGGTTAATCAACTTAAAATTAGAAATAGTATGATATTTTTTAATATGTTGTATGGTGCTATCTACCAATTCTTTAGAAACTTGAGCAGGTTGGTAAACAGGCAATACTTCCGGAGGATTCATTACTTGGTATATAATTGTAATAATTATACCGGAAAGCACGAAAAAGAATACCCAAAAAAATTTGTATTTAAAAATGTACCGTAACATACGGCAAAGGTCAAAAAAATATACTAAAATCAAGGTGATTTTTGTTACAAATTGTCTTATTTATAAACCCTACATTTGTAACTATATAATTATATCATTTATGAAATCATTAGTATTCATTCTCCTGTTTATTTCTTCTTTTTTGGGTTTTGCACAAGACGATTCTAAACAATTGGCAACTATCATTGAAGCTGAAAGTAAATCGGCGTTAAAAATAATACAAACTAACCGTAATCTAAATACCGGAAACTACGATTTAAAATACCATCGGTTACAGTTTAACTTAAATCCAAGCATAGCAGCCATATCCGGTAGCGTAACCTCTTATTTTGAAGCAAAAGAAAACCTAAATCAAATCACTTTTGAGCTAACCGATAACATGACCGTTTCGCAAGTAAATTATCATGGAAATACGGTTGGATTTACACAAAACAGTAATGATGAAGTTGTAATTTCGCTCCCGCAAACTATTAATCAAGGAGTTATAGATTCTTTAACGGTAACCTATTCCGGAAATCCGGCAAGCTCCGGGTTTGGTTCTTTTGAACAAGCTACACATAACGGCGATCCTATTATTTGGACACTTTCAGAACCTTACGGAGCAAAAGCTTGGTGGCCCTGTAAACAAGATTTAAATGATAAAATAGACAGTATAGATGTATTTATTACTGCACCACGGTTCAACCCTTCAAATGAGGAATATTTCGCGGTGAGTAACGGCTTAGAGCAAAGTCAAGAAATAACAGGAAATACAAAAACGACATATTTTAAACACAGACATCCAATACCTGCTTATCTTATTGCCGTTGCCATTACCAATTATGAAATTTATTCGCATACAGTGCCTAATAACGGAAACCCGTTTGATATCGTAAATTATGTTTACCCTGAAGATTTAGCGACTGCACAAAACGATACGCCGGTAACAGTTGATATCATTAATTTATTCAGTAATCTATTTGAAGAATATCCGTATGCAGATGAAAAATACGGTCACGCTCAGTTTGGTTGGGGAGGTGGTATGGAACACACAACGGTTTCGTTTATGGGAGGCTTTTCTAGAGGGCTTATTGCTCATGAACTTGCTCATCAATGGTTTGGAAATAAAATAACCTGTGGCAGTTGGCAAGATATTTGGCTAAACGAAGGTTTTGCAACTTACCTTGCCGCTTTGGTTGTTGAAGATTTTGACGGAGAAACGGCTTTTAAAGACCTACGTTCTGCTTATGTAGATTATATAACCTCCGACCCAAACGGATCTGTTTATGTTCCGGCACAAGACACGCTTAATGTAAGTAGAGTGTTTAACGGAAGACTGTCCTACCGAAAAGGAGCAATGGTACTGCATATGCTTCGGAAGAAATTAAGCGACGCTACTTTTTATTCGACATTGCAAGCCTATTTAAGCGATGTGAATTTTGCTTACAATTATGCTAAAACAGAAGAATTTAAAAATAAATTAGAAACCGAAACCGGAGAAAACCTCACCGAATTTTTTAACGATTGGGTGTATGGGGAAGGATACCCAAGCTACGAAGTACTTTGGAATCAACCCTCTTCTAATACAGTTTTTATTAGATTAAGTCAAACACAAAGTAACAACTCGGTTTCATTTTTTGAAGCCCCCGTCCCCGTTAGAATAGTAGGAACCAACGGAGAAAGTTTAGACATAACATTAGAAAACACCTATAACCAACAAAGTTTTTTAGAAAATGTAAACTTTACGATTGCTACTGTATTAATAGATCCCGATGTACACCTCATTACAAGAAACAATACAGTAACATTAGGGAATAAAACGTGGATAAACGAAAAAGAAATCTTCCTATATCCCAATCCATCTTCGACAACTCTTTACATTAAGAAACCGGAATTCATCAAGCTAAAAAGCATCGATTTATTTACGTTGCAAGGTATTTTGGTTCAACATTGGAAGGATAAAACACAAATAAATATTAGTAAACTGCAATCGGGAATGTATTTTGTAAAACTAACAACGCAAGACGGAACGCTAACAAAACCTTTTATTAAAAACTAAATAAAAAGTTCTGTTGTGCGATTTGCGTTAGGGATAGAACGACATCCACTAATGGTTTTTTGTTTAAAATATTATTTTTTACTAAGGTTTATTTTATGCTATAAAAAAACAAATTATAAAGTATGCCATTAGGGATATAGTGAATAGCCCGACCTACCGACACCAAAGGTCGTCGGGAGGAAACGCCCAAAAAAATGTTAATAAATTAACAACATAAGGCTTTAAATAGCTTAAAGTTGTTATTTTTGTGCTTTTAATTTAAAAAAAACGTATGAGTCCGTTTGCTGTTAAAGCCATTCAATTATTATTGAGTTTATCCTTACTTATTATTTTACATGAGTTAGGGCATTTTATACCCGCTAAAATTTTTAAAACCAGAGTTGAAAAATTCTTCTTGTTTTTTGATATAAAATTTTCACTTTTTAAAAAGAAAATAGGCGAAACCGTTTACGGAATAGGTTGGTTACCACTTGGAGGTTATGTGAAAATTTCGGGGATGATTGATGAAAGTATGGATAAAGAACAAATGGCGCAACCCCCAAAACCATGGGAGTTTAGAAGCAAACCGGCTTGGCAACGTCTTATCATTATGCTTGGAGGGGTTACCGTTAATGTGCTTGTGGCTTTTGTTATTTATGCCGGCATCCTTCATTTTTACGGAAAGGATGTAATTACTAACGATAAATTACCACACGGATTTGCCGTTTCGGAAGTTATTAAACCTTATGGTTTTAAAGACGGTGATAAAATTTTAGCTGTAAACGGAAAACCCCTTGAAAATGTTATGGATATAAACCGTTATTTATTTTTAAGAGATGTAAAGACGGTAGAAGTTCAACACAATGACGGAACCAAACAAGTAATTGATGTACCCGAAGATATAGGACAACAACTTTTTGAAAAAGATGCATTACGCCCTTTTGAGCCTATTAGAGAAGCCGTAATAGACACCGTTTTGCCCGATTATCCGGCTGCAAAAGCGGGATTGAAAAAAGGAGATAAGATAATTTCGGTAAACGGCAAAAAAACTGCTTACTGGAACCAATTTACAAAAGCTGTTTCCAAAGAGAAAAACAAAAAAATAACTGTTGTAATTTCCAGAAATAATACCTTAGATACGCTACAGGTTACTCCAACCGAAGACGGAAAAATTGGAGTATCTAATTTTGCAAAAGACATTCTTGGTGCAACCACACACATTAGCTATGGCTTAGGCGAAAGCATTACAAAAGGAGTGCAATATGGTATTGATACTTTAAAGGATTATATCAGCCAGTTTAAATTTGTATTTACCGCTAAAGGTGCAAAACAAGTAGGTGGTTTTGGAGCTATAGGCAATATGTTTCCGCCGGTTTGGGATTGGCTCAGTTTTTGGGAAACCACCGCTTTTATATCAATTGTTTTGGCATTTATGAATATTTTACCAATTCCTGCATTAGACGGAGGTCATGTGATGTTTTTGCTCTATGAAATTATTACCGGCAGAAAACCTAATGAAAAAGTAATGGAATACGCTCAAATAGCCGGATTTATCTTTTTAATTGTTTTGGTATTATTAGCCAATGGTAACGATATATATCGCTGGTTATTTGGCGGATAAAAAAAGATGAAAAGAATTTTTTAAAAATCGTTTGTTGCAGATAAAAAATAAATTATATTTGCATCCGCTAAAAGCGAATAATTTCCTCCTTAGCTCAGTTGGTTAGAGCATCTGACTGTTAATCAGAGGGTCCTTGGTTCGAGCCCAAGAGGAGGAGCGAAAAAAATCCAATCTATTTAGTTAGGTTGGATTTTTTGTTTTATAAAGGAATATTTTATTTCATATTAAAACACGATGATTGGCACAATGGCACTATAGTTTTTATGTAAAAAGTAAACTAAAATAAGTTATATATTTACAAAAAAATGAAACGGATATTTTCAAATGAGAAATTATCGTTCGTTAACCATTTAAAGTATATCGTGACTTGAAATTATCAAAACTAAAATCAAGAGTATTTTTTTTATAGTTCTTTTATTGGAAACAGGAAGGCTATTTTCTCAAGATAATTCAACAATAAACAACCTAGAAGTATCAACAAAAATCTATAATGAAATAGATGGATTTTCTATTTATAGGGCAAGCTCGATGGTGTTTGATAATAAAGATTGGCTTTGGATTTCCGGAATTAGCCTAGAACTATCTAATGATAATAAACAGCAACGCAAGGTCTTGATACAAAGATTTAGCGGATCCGTTTTTCAAACCATCAGCCTTCCTGAGTTTTTACCAAGTGCTCCAAAAGATATTAACTTGTATAAACGAAACGATGGTCAATTTTATGTCTTGTTTCAGAATAGTCAATATACTAAATTGGCGGTAGTATCCCTTTTTGTGTGTATAAGCCTACTTTGATGATAAAGCCAATCAGCACTTTCCCAAAGAAGTTTATGATTGGTTGGATATCTCGCTTCACCTTCATAACAAGTTGCATCTACTGTAATATGTGCCTTATTTTGAATGTGATTTGCCAATAAAACATTAAA
>WFXA01000038.1 GCA_015490835.1 Flavobacteriaceae bacterium
ATCATGGGTGTTTCATCTGTTTATAATTTTATATTTTGTTTATTTTCAACAAGTTACAATCATTCCCATGTGTGTTTAAAAGCAATCATGGATGTTTCATCTGTTTAAAAATTTGTAATTGTTTGATTTTAAATGTAATTCCAAATATTATAAACATTCGGAACCACTTCGTTTTCCTATAAACTTATTTTAATCATTCTCGATAGGATATGCTTAAAAAAGTTTATGCTCATTTAATAATTTTCAAATTTATGAAAGTTATTAACCAAACTTAACCACAACTATTATTATGAACTAACAGTCTTTTGTCGTGAGTTGTGAGTCAAGAGTCGTGTGCTGAAAATCATCAATCGAATAACTCTTCAATCAAACAAATCCAAAATCATTTTGTACTTTTGCATTTTCAATAAAACACCTATGTCTATTCAGAAAAAAGTAGCCTTTTACACCTTGGGTTGTAAGTTAAATTTTAGTGAGACATCCACTATTGCACGTGATTTTTCTCAAGAAGGATTTTTACGTGTAGATTTTTCTGAAAAAGCAGACCTTTATGTTATTAATACGTGTAGTGTTACCGAAAATGCCGACAAACGATTTAAAACCATCGTTAAACAAGCTTTAAAAACCAATCCGGAAGCCTTTGTTGTGGCAATAGGTTGTTATGCACAGTTAAAACCCGAACAACTAGCAGATGTAAACGGAGTAGATTTGGTTTTGGGCGCTACCGAAAAGTTTAAAATTACCGAGTACATTCATTCACTTGAAAAAAAAGACAGAGGACAAGTACATTCGTGTGCTATTGAAGAAGCCATTTTTTATGTAGGTTCTTACTCATTTGGCGACCGAACCCGAGCCTTTTTAAAGGTTCAAGACGGTTGCGACTATAAATGCACCTATTGTACCATCCCACTGGCTCGTGGAATTTCGCGTAGTGATACGCTGGAAAATGTTTTACACAATGCCAAAGAAATTTCTAAAAAAGGAATAAAAGAAATTGTTCTTACCGGCGTAAACATAGGCGATTACGGAAAAGGAGAATTTGGAAACAAAAAACACGACCATACTTTTTTTGAATTGATCCAAGCCTTAGATGGCGTAAAAGGAGTTAAACGCATTCGTATTTCGTCTATCGAGCCCAACTTACTTAAAAACGAAGCGATTGAATTTGTGGCACAATCAAAGCGTTTTGTACCGCATTTTCATATTCCGCTACAAAGCGGAAGCAATGATTTACTTAAAAAAATGAAACGCCGTTATTTACGTGAATTGTACCAAGACCGTGTTAAAAAAATAAAACACACAATGCCCGATGCTTGTATTGGTGTGGACGTAATTGTAGGATTTCCGGGCGAAACCGATACACATTTTATGGAAACCTACCATTTTTTAAATGAGTTGGACATCTCCTATTTGCATGTGTTTACCTACTCGGAAAGAGCGAATACTGAAGCTGCAATTATGGAAAATCCCGTACCCTTGCCGGTAAGAAATAAACGCAGTAAGATGCTTAGGGTGTTATCTGTAAAAAAACGAAGAGCTTTTTACGAAAGTCAATTAGGAACTACGCGTACCGTTTTATTTGAAAACGAAAACAAAAAAGGCTATATGTACGGTTTTACCGAAAATTATGTGAAAGTAAAAACCCCTTGGAATCCGGAATTAGCAAACACCCTGCAAACCGTAACACTAACCAAAATAGATAAAGATGGGAATGTAAGGTTTAGGTTTGTAAACGAAGAGATTGTGTTAATCTAAAAAAATGAGTTCTCCCGTGTAATATTGCATTACTTCTACAATGGGCGGACGATTGAGCGAAATCACATTTCCTGTACCTCTTATTTCTCCGTATATCGCTTCAACCGGAAAGACTTTCATATAAGTAGCACTGCGTTGAAAAACGGTTAGTTTATTAATAACTAAATTTTCTCCATCCAATCTTGGAGCTTCATCGGTAAAGGATATAAAGGCACGGTCTGCGGTTCCGCTTAATGTAAAAATACTCAATCCGTTTGCCGAAATAGACAACCGCTCGCAAGCCAATTGCAGATTAAAATCACCGCTTTTAAAAGCGTTATCAACGCCTGCTTGAGTGTTGCTAATAAGGTCTAAATTTTCAAAAGACAGAAGTCCGTTTGACGATATACTTCTAACCGAAGTATTGCGTATTAAAGTAAGGTTAGGTGTTTCAATATATACCGTTGTTACACCGTAATCTCTAAACCAATTACAACCCGAATTATCTTGTAAATAAAGCGTTTGATTTTTTACTTCCAAATTTATATCTGAAAATAAATTCTCACCTGTTTCAACCGTTACTTTTTGTTGCGGTGCTTGTTTTATTACCACCGAAATAGCATCTTCTACAATTAATTTTGAAAAATTACCCACTTCTACCTCCCTGTTGATTATTGTTCCGGTTGTTTGCAAACAATCCGGAGCATCTTCGGTGTTGCAAGAAAAAATAAGCAGAAATAATGGTATGAAGAGTGGTGATTTATTCATTTTTATAATTTATATCCTATACCAAATTCAACTCCTTCTGCTTTAGCAAAATGAGTTTTTAAGGTGGTAATGGAAAATATTTTTTTTGAAATACGGAATGAAAATCCTATCCGCTGATAAAATCTTCCTTCAAAATCATACGGATAATAAACATAATAACCCAAATGCGTAATAATATCAAACCTGTTTATATGCAAATTATGCCCGACAAAAATACCTGCTCTTTTATAATCTTCATTACCGGTTAACCCGATGCTCGGGAAAGCGACAGCAAGATACTCAATTTCTTTTTTTAAGAATTTTGCAAAAAACAGCTCGCCACCTACTACAATCGAGCTTTTATAATTAATACGCTTTAAGGCAGAAACGCTAAATGTCCAAAACGGCTGTTGACCAAGATTAAGATAGTCGCTGGAATTAATGCCACCACTTAACAATATTTGATAGGAAATTTTTTTTGAAAAAGCATTTACCCCATTTTCAGATTTTTTATATATAGCCGAAGAATTTTCAAACTTGTAATTTACACCTACTTGTAACGTAATAGAATTTAAACTGGTATTGGGTGCTTTAACATTGGCATTAGAAAAATGAATAAACAGCAATCCGGCTTGAAGACCTATCTTGTCAAAAATATTTTCTTTGCTAAAGAACAAGCCTAATTGTGTAGTGGACAACAAGCTACTCCCAAAAGCATAGTTTTTGATATTTGTTTCAATATCAAAGGGGTTGGTGTTAAAAGCAATACCTTGAGCAATAAGAAGTTTAACTTTTCGATTTAAAAAGTAAAAATTAACGTGACCCAAGAGCGAAAAATTATTTCCGGTAATTTCGTTTTTATTATTTTGGTAAAGAAAAGAAAAACCCCAATCCGGATAATTATACGCTTGTTGCCAGTACAAATCTCCATACGTTATAACATTGTATCGTATCAAAAAACCTTCGGGATGATCGGTTATAAGATGAGCTATACCGTTGTTGTGTTTAATAAAGTTTCCGTAAAAATAACCGGCTTGCAACCCAAATCCCGAAGAATCGTTCTGTGCAATAACTTGCAACCAATTAATTAATATAAAGAAGAATATAAGTCTTTTCATCTGTTTATAATTTTATATTTTACTTATTTTCAACAAGTTACAATCATCCCCATGTGTGTTTAAAATCAATCATGGAT
>WFXA01000039.1 GCA_015490835.1 Flavobacteriaceae bacterium
TAATTTGTTTTGTTTATTGGTATTCGCTTGCAAGGTATAAAATACAAATAAGATAATTTTAATAAGAATGAATTAAAAAAAATCTTGGCATCCTTCTTGTAACGCAACATTTTGAACAAAGTTTTTTTAAAAAAAGATTTCTCGTTTGAGAATAAAAACCAATAAGTGAATCAAAAACAACGATGAATCTGATAAAATTTGTAAATTTGTTCAAGAAGTTAGTAATAATAAACAATAAAAGTAAGGCAAAAGGGAGTAACTTCGCCAAAAAATTCACTTTAAAAGCACATTTTAAACTTAAAATAGTGTTTTAAATTAAAAAATTTTATTTTTGCCACTTATAATTAAATTAAAAAACAATAATTATGTCAGACATTGCATCAAGAGTAAAAGCTATTATCGTAGACAAATTAGGAGTTGACGAAAACGAAGTTGTAAACGAAGCCAGCTTCACAAACGACTTAGGAGCAGACTCCTTGGACACAGTAGAGCTTATTATGGAATTTGAAAAAGAATTTGATATTCAAATCCCTGACGACCAAGCCGAAAACATTGCTACGGTAGGTCAAGCAATCTCTTATATTGAAGAAGCTAAATAAAAATACTTCTTTATGGAACTTAAGCGAGTTGTTGTAACAGGACTGGGTGCATTAACACCTATAGGTAATAACATCCCTGAGTATTGGGAAGGATTAAAAACCGGAAAAAGCGGTTGCGCTCCTATCACCTATTTTGATGCAGAAAAGTTTAAAACAAGATTCGCTTGTGAGATTAAAAATTTTAATCCGCTGGATTATTTTAACCGAAAAGAAACCCGAAAGCTGGACCGTTTTGCCCAATATGCTTTAGTATCTTCGCAAGAAGCAATAGAAGACTCCAAATTAAATCTGGAAACTATAGATAAATTTAGAGTTGGTGTTATTTGGGGAGCCGGTATTGGTGGACTGGAAACTTTTCAGAACGAAGTAATAAATTTTGCAGAAGGGGATGGAACACCGCGTTTCAATCCCTTTTTTATTCCTAAAATGATAGCCGATATTGCTCCCGGTAATATTTCTATCAAATACGGTTTTATGGGTCCCAATTATGCAACAGTTTCTGCTTGTGCTTCAGCGGCAAACGCCTTGATAGATGCCTTTAATTACATTCGTTTAGGAAAATGTAACATCATTGTAACCGGTGGTAGTGAAGCCGCTGTAACCAAAGCAGGTATTGGCGGGTTTAATGCAATGCACGCGTTATCTACCCGAAATGATAGCCCCCAAACAGCTTCCAGACCCTTTGATGCTACCCGTGATGGGTTTGTACTTGGAGAAGGATCGGGTGCTCTTATTTTAGAAGAATACGAACACGCCAAAAAAAGAGGTGCAAAAATTTATGCCGAAGTTATCGGTGGCGGAATGTCAAGCGATGCCTATCACATGACCGCCCCACATCCGGAAGGAATAGGTGTTGAAAGGGTTATGATAAATTGCCTGGAAGACGCAAATATTTCTCCCAACAAAATCGATCATATCAACACACACGGTACGGCAACCCCGCTAGGAGATGTTGCCGAACTAAAAGCTATTACAAACGTTTTTGGTAACCATGCAAAAGAAATAAACATTAATTCAACCAAATCTATGACCGGTCACCTTTTGGGCGCTGCCGGAGCTGTAGAAGCAATTGCCTCTATTTTAGCAATGCAACACAGTTTGGTACCTCCTACCATTAACCACAGTACGGTAGATGATACCATAGACCCTTCCTTAAACTTAACGCTTAACAAAGCCCAAAAATGCAAAATCGATTATGCAATGAGCAATACTTTTGGGTTTGGTGGACACAATGCTTGTATATTGTTTAAAAAACACAAGCCGGAATAAACAATTTTTCCTTATTACGGGAATAAAACCTTTTAATGGCACTATTAAAAAACATATTTTCCTCCAAAACTGAAAAGGGCGGAGAATTTTATACTGCTGTTAAAAAAATTATAACCTTTTCACCAAAAAACTTATCCTTTTACCAAAAAGCCTTTACCCACCGCTCACTTAATAAAAAAACCAGTGAAGGAAATACCATTAGTTACGAACGATTAGAATTTCTTGGCGATGCCGTTCTAGGAATGGTAATCGCTGCACATTTATTTAAAAAAGTACCTACAGGAGACGAAGGATACCTCACTAAAATGCGATCAAAGGTAGTGAGCAGAGAACACCTGAACGAACTGGGAAGAGACCTTAATCTTATTAAATTTGTCCGAACTTCGGTGCCGTCTAACCAGTTTGGGCAAAACATACACGGAAATCTTTTTGAAGCATTAGTCGGAGCCATTTACTTAGATAGAGGTTTTTCGTATTGTGAAAAATTTATTCAGAAAAGAGTAATAAAGCCGTATGTTGATATTCAAAAACTGGAAGGAAAAATAATTAGCTACAAAAGTCTTTTTATTGAATGGTGTCAGAAAAATAAAAAGGAATTTAAATTCAATGTTTACGAAGACACCGGAAAGGAAAACCTGAAATATTTTGCCGTTAAGCTTCAACTCGATGATAAAACCGTTGCTAAAGCTAGAGCCACTTCAAAAAAGAAAGCAGAAGAACGTGCCGCAAAGAGAGCTTATTATAAGCTTAAACGCACTATGGAAAACAAAAAAAAATAAACGCCTTGTTTTTACTTTCTTGAATAGCTACTTTTATAACTTTGTACACTTTTATCAAACAACACAATAAATGGCAGTTTACAAATTAGTTTCTGAGGATGAAGAGTTAAATCAAAACTATACAATAGTAGCCATTCACTGTAATCTGGAAAATTACAAGCTGGCTTTTTTGCTAAATAAAATATTGAAAATAACACTTGTTAGACAAAAAGAAGATTTTATTCCAAATTACAAACATTCCGAAATATGTTTTCCATTATTTAAATATACCAATTCCTTGACACACCAAACCTATTATTTAGTACCTAATAAAACAACTTCAGAAATTAAAGTAACACCTAATACAGGCGGATTGTTTGAAAATAACGTACTTTTACAAAAACAAACTCATTATTTAATACCTGAGTATAAACAAACCGATTATATTCTAAAAATAAACACCCCGCTTTTACCTAACGAAAAATCAGCATTGCAAAAACAAATAAAACAAATGAAGCAAATACTATCTGTTTATTATATCGAAAACAAAAAAATTAAAACCAACAAAAACCTTATCATACTATAATGCCAAACCAAAAAAAAACAAAAATCATAGCAACACTTGGTCCTGCTTGTTCCTCCAGCGAAATCATAAAAAAAATGATTGTTGCAGGTGTCGATGTTTTTAGAGTTAATTTTTCACACGCCAATTACGATATTGTAAAACAAAACATACAAACCATACGTAAGTTAGGAGCATCGTTAGGCACAAACACCGCTATACTCGCCGATTTACAAGGTCCCAAACTACGAGTTGGAGAAATGCGAGAAAACACAACCGTTAAAGCCGGCGACGAAGTTATTTTTTATACCGGAGAATCCTTTGTAGGAAATGCTAAAAAGGCGTACATGAATTACGACTTATTTCCAAAAGACGTTAATCCCGGCGAGCGTATTTTAGTAGATGACGGGAAGTTAATTTTTGAAGTTTTAAACACCAATAATCAAAACAAAGTTAGTACTAAAGTTATTCAAGGCGGTGCTTTTAGTTCAAAAAAAGGAGTTAATTTACCCAACACCAAAATTTCGTTACCTGCCCTAACACAAAAAGACAAAGAAGATGCTGTTTTTGCTATTGAACAAGAAGTAGATTGGCTGGCACTATCGTTTGTACGAAATGCAGACGATTTAAAAGAACTTCAAGCCTTAATTGAAGCCCATAGTGAGTATAAAATTCCCATTATTGCTAAAATTGAAAAACCCGAAGCCGTTCAAAATATCGATAAAATAGTGGGGTACTGTGACGGTATCATGGTGGCTCGTGGCGATTTAGGAGTAGAAGTACCTGCCGAAGAGGTTCCGCTTATTCAAAAACAGTTGGTATTAACCGCAAAAAAAGCGCGTATTCCTGCTATTATTGCTACCCAAATGATGGAAACCATGATTACCTCCTTATCACCCACTCGTGCCGAGGTAAACGATGTAGCAAACTCGGTAATGGACGGAGCCGATGCCGTGATGCTCTCAGGTGAAACATCTGTTGGAAACTATCCGATTGAGGTTGTTAAAACCATGGCTACTATTTTAAAAACAGTAGAAGACTCTCCGTTAATAAACGTTCCTCAAAATCCGCCACATGTACGTACTAACCGATACATAACCAAATCTATTTGCTACCACGCAGCACATATGGCTAACGAAATAGAAGCCAAAGCAATATGTACCTTAACCAATAGTGGTTATACGGCTTTTCAAATTTCGGCTTGGCGTCCTTCGGCACATATTTTGGCGTTTACTTCTAACCGTCGTATCCTCTCAAGGCTAAATTTACTTTGGGGTGTAAAAGCATTTTATTACGACCGCTTTGTTAGTACCGACGAAACTGTTGAAGATGTAAACCAAATAGCTTTAGAAAAAGGGTTTGTAACACAAGGGAATTTTTTAATAAATCTTGCCGCAATGCCAATTGTAAAAAAAGGTATGGTAAACACCTTGCGGGTGAGTCAAGTATAATAATTTAGTACTTGGTTTATCACTCATTTTAAACCAACATAAGAATCACATCAACTATTTTGGCACTTTCAAAAAAAAGGTAAAAAATTAGATTTTCTTATTTTTTGAGATATAATAATCCGGTTAAAATTAAGCTTGTAACTCAACAATTTGTGATTTTTCAGTTTTTTTTTGATTTTATTAAATTTTAAACTTAGGTTTCCTATGATATTATCATTATGATAATATTTTGAGTATAAATTAAGCTCCTTGTTGGAGTTTCTTACTTATTCGCCTTTCTATCTCAAGTGCATTGGCAGTGTGTATTCCAAAGAAAATCCAAAGCATTTAGTTTTTAGATGTTTTGGCTTTAACTTTTTTTAAGAGGTAGTGTTCCTTTTCTTTGCCAAAACTTCCTTCTAACTCTGAAGCTCGCTATTTGGTTATATATCTTTTTTATTGTGGCTCTGCGTTTGTTGTATTTTGCAGGCATTTCCAATTGAAAATTCTTTTCTACATCATCTAATATACCATTGAGTTTATCAAGCAAATGCAATAATGCCTTGTCAGTGGCACTCGTTTTTTCTTGGTCTTTTTACGCATTTTACTATAAGAAATATAACGAGGCTTCTACTTGGCGTATTTGGTTTCTTGGATGTTTAACTTTTAAAGGTTTGTGTATAAGCCTACTTTGATGATAAAGCCAATCAGCACTTTCCCAAAGAAGTTTATGATTGGTTGGATATCTCGCTTCACCTTCATAACAAGTTGCATCTACTGTAATATGTGCCTTATTTTGAATGTGATTTGCCAATAAAACATTAAA
>WFXA01000040.1 GCA_015490835.1 Flavobacteriaceae bacterium
AAATTTGTCATGTATCGACAAGTCAAAAATGTAAAGTCAAATGAAAGAAACATTTGGAGAATATATACGAAAACTAAGAACTAAAAACAAGTTGACATTAACGCAACTAGCGGCTAAACTTGATTTGGATTCTGCAAATTTAAGCAAGATAGAGAACGGAAAACGTGAGTTTGATGAAAAACGCTTAGAAAAATTAGCAAAAGTTTTTAATCTTGACTTAGAAAAACTAAAAGCAGAATTTTATAGTGATTTTATTGCTAAAAAACTTTATGAAACAAATTGCAACAATGAAGTTTTTGTTTTAGCCGAACAGAAAATCGAATATTTAAAACAAAAGAATTTAACACAATCAAAATTGAAGTTCTAATGCCGGAATTATTAACCATAAAAGAAGCTAGTATTTGGGCAACTGATTATCTTAAAAAATATGGACAAATTGACCAAAGAGCAAAGAAGAAAGAATATGCAAGCCGTTAAAAATAATGGCTCTAAAATTGAAATTGCTCTTGCGAAAGCGTTATGGGAAAAAGGTTTTCGATATCGAAAGAATGATAAAACGGTTTTTGGTAAACCTGATTTCACTTTTAAAGGACTTAAAATTGCTGTTTTTTGTGATAGTGAGTTTTGGCACGGAAAAGATTGGATTAAAAAAAAGCACGAACATAAATCCAATATAGAGTTTTGACATAAAAAAATTGAACGTAATATTCAGCGAGATATTGAAGTAAACGAACAATTGAAAAAAGAAGGTTGGAAAGTTTTAAGAGTTTGGGGTAAGGATATCGAAAAAAATTAGATTTTTGTATTCAAGAAATTGAACAAGAAATAAAGAAACGGAAAAATGAAAAAATACAGCGAATTAAAAAATAAAATCAAAGTTGATATTGTAAAGGAAAAAGAAGAAGGTTTATCATACCTGACGCATTATTTACATCATCACAAAAACGTAGTATCTCATTACTATAAAGTTGATGCCGAAAAATTTGTTACCAATATTGTATCCGAGCCTTTATTTCCTGAATATCTTAATTTGAAATTTGACGTTCCGTTTCCCCCTGTGAAAAATCCTAAATTTACCTTTATTGACCTCTTTGCCGGTATCGGCGGTTTCAGAATAGCAATGCAAAATTTAGGTGGGAAATGTGTATTTTCATCTGAAATAGACAATTATGCAAAGAAAACCTATGATGCAAATTTTGGAGAAGTTCCATTTGGAGACATTACAAAAATTGATGAAAATGACGTTCCGGAACACGACATTCTTTGTGCCGGATTTCCCTGTCAAGCCTTTTCAATTGCGGGGAAAAGAAAAGGTTTTAAAGATGAAACAAGGGGCACACTTTTCTTTGATATCGCACGAATTATAGAAGCAAAAAAACCGAAAGCTTTTTTTCTTGAAAATGTAAAAGGATTAACAAATCACGATAAAGGCAGAACACTAAAAACCATTTTAAGAGTTTTAAGAGAAGATTTAAATTACTATGTTCCAGAGCCTAAAATCATTAATGCCAAAGATTTCGGTGTTCCTCAAAACAGAGAAAGAATTTTTATAATCGGTTTTAGAAAAGATTTAGGAATTGATAACTTTGAATATCCGAAACCATTAAAAAAGAAAGTGAAATTTGCTGACGTAAAAGAAAAAAATCCTGTTTCGGTAAAATATTATTTATCAACAGTTTATCAAGACACTTTACGAAATCACAAAAAAAGACACGAGAATAAAGGGAATGGTTTCGGATTTGAAATCATACCAGATAACCAATGTGCTAATGCTATTGTAGTCGGCGGTATGGGAAGAGAAAGAAACATTGTTATAGATTGTCGTTTAACCGATTTTAAACCGGTAACAAAAATTAAGGGAAAAGTTAATCGTGACGGTTGGCGTAGAATGACACCTAGAGAATGGGCAAGGTTACAAGGTTTTCCCGATAAATTTATTATTCCGGTTTCTGACGCACAAGCATATAAACAATTCGGCAATTCTGTCGCAATTCCAGCAATCCAAACGACAGCAAAAGAATTAATCAATAAAATTTTACAAAATGCTTAAAGAATTAGGTATCGCAGCAGCTGATAATAAAACAGGAAAACTTTTTGAACAAATTTTCCCGGACTTTTTAACCATTGAGTATGATAATCCCTCGGATTATATCTCAACAATGTGGAAGAGATATGAAAATTTACCAGACAGGACAGGAAATCAAAATGGTAGAATTTTTGAATACTTATTAGCAACTTTATGTATCAGAGAAGGAATATTACCATTGTATATGAGTGCAAAAGTAGCATTTGTTCCAAACGTTATTTTTGACTTGATGTTTTATACACGCGAATGTGGTCCAATCTGTTGGAGTGTTAAAACAAGTTTAAGGGAACGATATAAACAGGCCGATTTGGAATCAATTGCATTAAAGTATGTTCATAGAAAAGCTTATAGTTATTTGATTACTCTAGATGTTAAAGAAGCTTTAAGTGTAAAAAACAAAATTAAAACCGGAGATGTAATAGGGCTAAATAACGTAATAGTAGCAACATCAAGTGAATTTGATGAGTTGGTTTTAGATTTGAAAAAATTTGATTTTGAAGATCCACCAACTGTAAAAGTTATTGAGTCAAATCAAATAGTAACTAAAGATAAGGTCAAATCTATAAAAGGAAAACAATAACTATATGAAATAATATAAATATTACACTGTTATTTAATAGATTAACAAAGTAGTATGATTTATTCGGTTTTGAAAGAAAAGACGAGTTGGAAATCGGTCCATTATACAAAGGTCAAGGGCGTGAAGCAAGAGAAAGTTATGCCAAAGGAATTGCAGAAGTACTATTAAACAGCAAAAAATACTTGAAAGATAATTATGATGTTTTCTTAGTTGCTAACGACAAATATGGTTTGTATCTTAAAATAGCAGAAATGGCAGGAATGAAGATTGTAAATCAGTATAAAAGACCGGTTTTAAACAGAGTGGAGAAAGATAGAAATGCTTACTCTGAAATAATTTTTCATTTGAAAGAAAAATAGATAATGGCATTAACAAAAACGCAAAAGCAGAAAATAAAAGATTTACTTTCAAACAAATTGGAGGCAAAATTAAAAACTTATGGTCGAGAAATGACTTCAAAGCCTTTTTTAGCAAGATTAATTCAAGATAATGAAAAAATTGCAGCTTATTCTTTTATTCATTTTATAGCTTCATCCTTAGAAATGACTATACTTGAAGAGATTTCGGTAATTCTGGCATCAGAAACAGCAGATGAAGCTTTTAGATATTATGGAGTTGGTGGCGTACTATCTAAAAAGCAGAAGTTTATAATTGATAATATTGTTACTAAATTGAAAAATAGTAAAAGACAAGCTAATATCAAGAAAGAAAAGAAAGAAGTATTAAGTGTTATCATTGAAAATGCCGTATCTCAAGAATTCGATAATATTGCCGATTTTTATATGAAAAGAAATGGTGAAGAGTACTATTTTGAAATAAAGACGGTAAAACCAAATATAGATGTGTTTGAGAAAAGTAAAACTAAACTTTTGGAATGGGTGGCTAGAAGAAGAAAACCTGTAAATGTTTTTTTAGCATTTCCTTACAACCCTTATCATCCGGAACCATATTCAAGATTTACGGAATCCGGAATGATGGACTCACCTAATGATTTTTTAGTTGGCGATGAATATTGGGACTTCATTGGCGGTAAAGGCACATTTCCGGAACTCTTAAAAACCTTTGATGAAGTTGGAAAGTATTTTAAAGAACAGTTAAACCAAAAATTCAAAGATATTGCAAAAGATAAACTATATTCATATTAGTCAACGCATAAGCCATACACACCTGCCTGTTCCGCAGGCGGGTTTGCAATTCGCTGTAACCACCAGCACAAGTCAAAAATTACGATTTCTGTGCTAAAGCGAAAAGTAAGAACTTCGTAATCCACTACTATTTTTATACTAACCGATTAATCAAGAACTAAAGTTCGTTAATATCTTCGGAGGGAACCCACCCTTCTTTCCCGTTTTCGAGCAAAATGTGCGCCCAGTTATCTTCCTTTTCAAGTACTTGCACTTTGGTTCCTTCGTGAATGGTAAAGGCGGTTTCGCTTCCCATATTGGGTTCGGTTTTTACTTGGGTGCTTTCGGAAAATACAATAGCAGGGTGGTTGTTTTTACTGTCGGAATAGGTTAAAAATGCCATCGTAAAACTTCCTATTAAAAATAACAAAGCTACTAATGAAGTAATAAAAAAGAGTCGTTTTTTTCCTTCTGAAAATGAAAAGTAATACAATAAAAACAAAAGGGTAACTAAAAATGAAAATACCACTGAAGCAATTGCCCAACCGGTATAGGTAAGTAATCCCGAAACAGCAACATACCATTTGTGAAACAGGGTTTCCGGTAAGGGTTCTATTACATCGATGCGTGCGTTTTTTGCAAAAAGAAGGTTGTTCTTAATCTCGGCATCGTTAGGGTTTAGTTGCAGTGCTTTTTCGTAATAATAAATGGCAGGACCTATTTTGTTTATTTTATAATATGCATTTCCCAAGTTAAAATATAAATCGGAGGAGTGCTGTCCGTTTTCTATTATCTTTTTCCAAGTTGCAATGGCTTCTTGGTAGTTTTGCGATTTGTATTGTTGCTTCCCTTGTTCAAAAAGAGCATTGTTTTGTGCCGAACTTAAAAAAGAAAGTAATAGCACTACAATAAGGACTACATTTCTGCTATGTTTTAATACTACATTCATAACTTAATTTGTTTATCAATGTTAGCAATAATTGTTACTGCTTGATTATAATCGGCTTTTATCTCGGTTTTTGTGGTAGGTGCATATCTTGCGAGTTCGCAATTTTTAAGTAAGTTTATAAATTGTGCAGCGGTGTTTGCATCGGCTCCTTTTTCTTGTAAAAGCTGTTGTATTTTTTCTTTGGTAAAATCGCTGGTTTCAATGTTGAGTTTTGCTTTTAGGTAATTGTGTAAGGCTCGTTCCAACGATTCGTAAAAGGAAGTTTTATCGGAAAGATTTTTCTTTGCTTCCGAAAGGTATTTCTTTGCCAATTTATTACGTGACCGTAGTTTGTTTCCTTCTACATCAAGAGCTTGTTCTTTTCGTTTTTTTCCGATAAAAATAAACAACGGAATAAATGCAAAGGGTACGAGTAATAGTATCCAATACAAACGAGATTTAAAGAAATCTTTTTCTTCAATAGGTTTTAAATTGGTATTTAATTTAATGTAAGCAAATTGTTTTTGTGGTGTAATTATATTTTGTTTTCCGGTATTAGTTGTGGTGGTAGTAGGGTCTGAAACCGGACCGTTTTCTACATTGATGACCAGATTGGCAGATTTTAGAGTTTTATAGGTTTCGGTTTTTGGGTCGAAATACGAAAAACGAATAGGACGAATAGGATAGACCCCTTTATTTTGAGGAACAATGGTATATGCATCGGTAATACTACCTTGCATTCCTTTTGCGGTTACTCGTATTTTATTATCTCTAACGGGTTCGTACACTTCGAGAGAAGCCGGGAGGTTTACTTTTGGTAAATCAAAAAGTTTTAAGTTTCCTTTTCCCGAAACTTTTATCTTCATTTCTAACGACTCGTTAGCATCGAGTTTAGTTTTGTTGGTTTTTATATTAAAAGTAAAATCTCCAACCGCACCTGTAAAATCTTCGGGTTTGTTAGCTTCGGGTAGTGGTTTTACGTTAATGATTACATTTCCTGCCGAGATGGTTTTATTAACTCGCGAAGTAATAGGTCTGCCAAAGAAGTCTCTTTTTTTGGTTTCTACATCAATAGGAACGTCTAAAACCAAAGGCTCAATGGTAAGTTTTCCGATTTTTTGCGGGTACAAAACGGTTCTTCTTAAAATAACATATCGGTAGTCTTCTCCTTTATAGGTTCCGTTATATACTTTTAACGTGCCTTGATTGTCGATATTTTGACTCCAAAAATCGGAATACTTCGGAATATTTACTTCTCTCCATCTGCTGGTAATACTTACATTGTTTGAAACGTACAGTTTATAGGTAACGGTAATGGCTTCGTTTAAATAAGGCTTTGTTTTAGATACTTCGGCAACGAGATGTACGTTTTCTTCGGCTATATAATCGGCATTGCTTTCATCTTTTGGTTTTGCTACCGCACTAGTAACTTGTATGGTAACGGGGTGTGTTTTATAGGTTTGTCCGTTAATTTCAATAGTGGCTTGTTTTATGGTAAATTTTCCTTTTGCTTTAGGCTCTAGAAAATACGAATAGGTTTTTGAAAAACTACGCTTTCCGTTTATCCAGCTATTACTTACAGCTTGGTTGGGTCCTCCTACAACACGAAAACCTTGAAAGGAAGGCGGTGTAAAGTTATCGCCGTCTTGGTTCATTTCAAAATCAACACGTAAGCGCTGGTTAATACCTAATTTTTTCTTGCTTACTTTTGTTTCAAAACGTACATCTTGAGCTTGAATTACGGTGTAACTCATTATAAAAATCAGCAGGTATAGTATTTTTTTAAGCACCATGGTTACCAATCTTTATCGGTTTTAATTTTTACGCCTTTTTCTTTTTTGGCATTTATTTTTTTCTGAATTTTCTTTTCTTCATTGTTCATTGCTTGCAAGATACTCTTTATTTGTTGAGGTGACAATTTTCCGGGTACGGGTTGTTGTTGTTTTTTCTCGTCTCCTTGTTTTTTGTTTTTGTTTTCGCCTTTTTTGTCGTCGGGTTTTCCTTTGTCCTTGTTTTTATCTCCTTCTTTTTTATCCTGTTTGTCTTTTCCTTTATCGTTTTTATCGTCCTTTTTGTCGCCGTCCTTTTTGTCTTTATCCTTGTTGTCCCTTTTATCTTTGTTGTCTTTGTTGTCTTTTTGGCTGTCTCTTATACACATCT
>WFXA01000041.1 GCA_015490835.1 Flavobacteriaceae bacterium
CTGTTTTACAGTTAAGTAAAATTTTTAAAATGTTAAAATAATGTTAAATTATAGTACTATGCGTAACATACTACCTGTTTTTATACTTATCTTTGTATAAGAAACAACTGAAAGATGAAAAATCTAATAACCGAAAACGAAAAAACTGTAGCTTCAATACTTCACATATCTACATTTAGTAAGTATTTTTTTCCGTTAGGAAACTTTTTGTTTCCCATATTATTATGGGTTGTTCATAAAGACAAACCTTTTGTAAATGAAAACGGAAGACAAGCCATTAATTTTCAGCTTAGCATTTTTTTATATTCGGTACTAATAGGCTTACTTATATTTCCGTTCTTATTTGTTTATGTAGATGATTTTGTGACGCTAATTCAAAAGCTAGACAATAATTCTATCAATCTATATAATAGCAATATAACTCAAATTTCAGGATTTGTATTTATTGTTATTGTAGTTGCTATATTATTATTGGCATTATTTGTTTTTGAAATTTATACCGTTATCATGGCATCTATTTATGCATCGCAAGGTAAAGTTTACAACTATCCGTTAAACATTTCTTTTATTCCGAAAAATTCAACACAAACCAACACGTCTAAAAACACCTAAAATGAGCACATTAGTAAGTTATTTAGTAGCCGTAGTGCTAAACCTATTTGTTTCGGGAAAACCACAACAAATTACAACACAGAATAATGAACAGCCTGTAATTAACGAAACCATAGATAAAAAAAACTCGCATAATTGTCTTTCTCTGTTTTTTTACTCTAAAACAAATACAAACCTATTGTATACAAATCTTATAGATAACAATACAATATAAAACATATTAGTACTTATGAAATGAGCATAAACTTTTTTAAGCATAACCTACCGAAAATGATTAAAAAAAGTTTATGCGAAAACAAAGTGGTTCCAGATGTTTACAAAATTTGGAATTACATTAAAATCAAACAATTACAAATTTTTAAATAGATGAAAATTGAAAACACAAAAGCACAAATGCGAAAAGGAGTTCTGGAATATTGTATCCTTAGTATTCTTAAAGAAGGTGAAGGATATACATCAGATATTTTAGCAACACTAAAAGACGCAAAGATGCTAGTAGTAGAAGGTACTATTTACCCACTACTCACACGACTTAAAAACGCAGGATTATTATCCTATAGATGGGAAGAATCTAACAGCGGACCACCCAGAAAATATTATATGCTTACCGAAACAGGTAAACTGTTCTTAAAAGAATTAGACACCACTTGGCAAGAATTACAGCAAGCCGTAAACAAAGTAACCAACGTAAAACAAGCAAAATGAACAAGACAATAAACATTAACTTAGGCGGCACCTTTTTTCACATTGATGAAGATGCTTTTGGCAAACTTACTAGGTATCTTAATGCGATAAAACGCTCGTTTAAAGACCCACACGGACAAGATGAAATTATGAAAGATATTGAAGTGCGTATAGCCGAGCTTTTTACTGAAAAACTACAAAGCCCAACACAAGTTGTTACCCTTAAAGAGTTAGATGAAGTAATTACCGTAATGGGACAACCGGAAGACTACATCATAGATGAAGAAATATTTGAAGATTCACCAAAGAATGAACAAAAACCAACAGGTTCTTACAAGCAACTTTTTAGAGATGTGGACAATAAATTTGTAGCCGGTGTTTCTTCCGGATTGGCACATTACCTAAGTTTCGATGCTCTATGGATACGGTTGATTTGGATATTGTTAACCGTTTTTTCATCAGGTTTTTTCATTATTATATATATCATTTTTTGGATCTTAGTACCACCTGCTCTATCTACGTCAGATAAATTAAAAATGTCGAGAGAGCCTATTAATATATCAAACATCGAACGAAAAATAAAAGAAGGAGCCTCACGCATTGAAGAAGAAGTAAATAATATTGGTAAAGATGCTTTAAAAAGAAATTCTTCCGAATTTTTTGGAATGATAGGGAAAATAGTTAAAGTACTACTCACTATTATTGGCAAGTTTATTGGCATTATGTTTATACTTATAGCAATAATTGCACTGGTTAGTATTGTTATAGGTTTATTTACAGGATCTCTTGGTTTCGGCAATGGAAACATACTTACATTTAACTATATAAATGCAGTAAACACAACAGGAACTCCGCCATGGTTAATCTATATTTTATTTACTGTTTTGTTTGGAGTACCCTTTATCGCACTATTTATTTTAGGATTAAAATTATTATTTACTAATCTAAAAAGTATAGGAAGACCTGCAAAAGTTATTCTATTTATAATTTGGCTTGCTTCAATCATTGCAGTAGGTATATTAGGCGTTAAACAATTTAATGAAGTTGCTTACGACGGAAAAGTAATACTTGAAGAAAAACTTCCGGTACAAGCAAACGATACGTTATATATAAAAATGAACTTTAACAAAATTTACAGTCATACTGATAGAAGAAACAATTCGTTTAAAATAAAGTTAAATGAAAACGACCAAAAAGTAATTTATTCAACAAATGTAAGGCTTATTGTACGCGCTACAACAGATTCATTAGCTCAATTATATATCTTTAAAAAAGCAGACGGAAATACCTTTCTCGATGCAAAAAACAGAGCCGATGCCATTAATTACAGGTATAATTTTGTAAACAACACACTTTTGTTAGACGGATTCTTTACTACTGAAATAAACAATAAATTCCGAAATCAGAATGTAGAAATAATCGCTTACCTACCGGTAGGAACAGTTTTATTTGCAGATGATAATACATATTCATACCATAGAAACTCGAGTAGTTATAATGATATTTTAAATAATGGAGACGAACAGCAATACCTATTAATAGAAGAGGGAAAAACAAAATGTTTAGATTGCCCTACCACCACAATAAACTCAAACATTAAAAACGAAAAAAAATCTATAAACACTGAAAATTGGCAATTAGAAGTAGAAAAATCACTTAATAAAGAGGACGATACTAACTACATCAAACTAAATGATGATGGTGTAGATATTAACATTATACCAAAAGGAATTGTATTTTAGTCCAAAATAAATTGAATTATTTTTTTCTGTATCGAGGCAAAAAACACAGTTATAGCCGTAGCTATAACGAGTATTTTTAACGATGATACAGGTAAAAAGAAACGGTTTATTGGACTGAAATATAGTTGTTTTTGGTATTACAGATAAAAACGATACGATTAGAGTAAAAATTAACAATCAAAACCAATAAAAATGAAAAAATTAATCACCCTTGTTTTTTTGACAACAATACTAATTTCTTGCCAAATAAATATTAACCAAGTAAAAGGAAACGGAAATGTACAAACCGAAGAACGCAATGTAACCGAAGCATTCAACCAAGTTAAGGCAGCTAGAGGGTTACATGTTATACTTACCCAAGGAAATGGCAATAAAATTACCGTAGAGGCAGACGAAAATTTACAGGAGCTAATTACAACTACAATTTCAGGTGGAAAACTTAGTATTACTTCTACCGAAAACATTGGTCGTGCTAAAGCAAAAAATATTTATGTAACGTTTACAAATCTTGAAGAAATAGCCGCTTCAAGTGGAGCTGATATAAGTACTACGAATACTATAAACAGCGAACAATTAACGTTAGATGCCAGTAGCGGAGCCGATATAAATTTAGATATATTCTCGAAAGAGTTATATATTGATTGTAGTAGCGGAGCCGACATAGAAGTTTCAGGTAAGGCAAAAACTGTAAATGCAAAAGCCTCAAGCGGAAGCGATATAAATGCAAAAGAATTAATCGCCTCCGAAGGTACTGCATCTGCCAGTAGTGGTGCCGATATTACCGTAAATATCATTAAAAAACTAGAAGCCTCAGCATCTAGTGGCGGTGATGTTAAATATTACGGAAACCCTAAAGATGTTGTAAAACATAAAAACGCTTCGGGTGGTATCTCTAAAATGTAATAATACCAAAAGGAATTGTATTTTAGTCCAAAATAAATTGGAATATTTTTTTCTGTATCAAGGCGAAAAAAACAGTTATAGCCGTAGCTATAATGAGTATTTTTAACGAAGATACAGGTAAAAAGAAACGATTTATTGGACTAATATATAGTTGTTTTTGGTATAAACTACTTACTTAACTCTTTTTTCATCTTTTCAACTACTTGAAAAGCAGCAGGACAAATGGCAACATTTTTAAGCGTAAGGTTTGTTATTTGTTGAAACTTTTTACGATTTGTATGCGGAAATTCGCTACACGCCTTAGGTCGTACGTTGTAAATACTACAAAAATTGTCTTCTCCCAAAAAGGGACAAGGCAATTTTTGCAATACATAATCATTATCTTCGTCTAAGAAGAGGTAGTTTTCAATAAATTTTCCCGGTTTTAAACGCGAGTATTTTGCTATTCTTTCAATGTCTTTATTGGTAAACAGCGGTCCTGTAGTTTTGCAACAATTAGCACATTGCAAACAATCTGTAGTACTAAAAACCTCATTATGCCAGTTTTGCATCAAGGTGTCTAAATTTTTTGGAGGCTTTTTTTTAAGTTTTGCAAAAAACTTTTTGTTTTCTTTGTGTTTCTCGTTAGCCAGTTTTGGAAGTTGATTTAGCAACGTTTTCATATTCAACAAAAGTAACGATTAATTATAAACACGAAAAATCTAGCTACGATTTCAAAAATTTATAATACCCTGTTTTAAGATAGGCTCCTTCTTTAAAAGTAACCGGATGGTCTAAATCGTGAGTGGTTTTCTCCAGTAAGACAAACCCATTAGGTAAGTTTTCTTTATGAATAGCAAAGAACGATTCTTCAGAAATTCGAGAAGAACAAGATGCCAACAATAGTATTCCGTTGGGTTTTACCAATTGTGCCCCCAGAGTTGTCAATTGTGCATACTTTTTTTGGGCTATGGGTATTGCTTCTTTATTTTTTGCAAAAGAAGGTGGATCTAGTATTACCAAATCATACTTTTTTTGTTGGTTAATTAGGTTTTTCAATAAAACAAAAGCATCTCCTGCTATTACATTATGAGTTCCCGAAAAATCGTTGTGCTTTCCATTTGCAAGTGCCAACTCCAAAGCCTGTTTACTAATATCGATGCCGGTGACTTCTTTTGCCCCTCCTACCAATGCGTGAACCGAAAAACCACCGGCATACGAAAAAACATCCAACACCGTTTTATTTTTTGAAAGTGTACCTACCTTTTTCCGGTTATGGCGATGATCTAAAAAATATCCGGTTTTATGTCCTTTTATCACGTTAGCCGAAAATCGAACACCATGCTCTGTAAAAACAACTGTTTCATCAAACAACTTACCGAAAAGCAGTTGCCCGTCTTTATATATACTTTGTGATTTAAGTAATTTTCTGCTTAATCGAAGAACCGCCACTTTGCAATGGGAAACAGTCATTAAGGCTTGCACAAGTTCCGATAAATACGGAAACCAAATTTTACTATACAATTTAACAACCAATACCGTATCGTAAACATCTGCAATAAATCCGGGAAAACCATCGTTTTCACCAAAAATAAGTCGGTATGCATTTGTTTGTGTTTTAAGCAAAGGAAGCCGAAGCGAATATGCCGTTTCAATTTTTTGCCGAAAAAATTCTTTATCTATTTTTATTCCGCCGCCAAAATGTAGCATCTTAATTGCAATTGGCGAATTGGCATCATACAGACCAACACCAATGGGTTTATTTGTTTTAAACGAAAAAATAACAGCAACATCGCCACATTCGGCATTATTAGGTAATTTAATAACACTATCAGAAAATATCCAAGGATGTCTGTTTTTTACACTCTTTTCTCCTTGTTTTGATAATTTTACAGCTATTATTTTCATGGTTTTGATAAAAAAATCGGCTTTAAAACACTATCTTAAAGCCGATTAAAGATGTTATTTTAAATAAGAATTAATTTCCGGCTTCTTTTTTAGCATCTTCTTTCATTTTTTCATTTGGTACAATTACAATATTTACTCTTCGGTTTTGAGCACGTCCTTCGGGAGTGTCATTCGTAGCAATAGGTTTCGTTTCACCAAACCAATTGGTAGTAAAACGCGATGGATTAAGCCCTTTTTCATCTGTAAAGAAATGAGTAACAGCATAGGCTCGGTTTTTTGAAAGTGTCATGTTATAAGCGTCACTGCCTACACTATCTGTGTGTCCAATTACCAACACATTGGTATCGGGATATTCTACCAATACTGCTGCCAATTTATCTAATGTTACTCTGGAGTCGGGAGTTATGTTATATTTATTTGTATCAAAATGAACACCACTGTTTTCGTCAAACGTAACTACAATTCCATCGTCAACACGTTCTACTTGGGCACCTGGGATTTCTTCTTCAATTTTTTGGGCTTGTTTATCCATTTTTGCTCCAATAAGAACTCCGGCAGTACCTCCAACTACACCTCCTATTACAGCTCCTATTTCACCATTTCCTCCTTTCCCTACATTGTTTCCCAAAATGGCACCTAAAATGGCACCACCTGCGGCTCCAATTACAGCACCTTTTTGTTTATTATTTGCATTTTTGGTAGCTTCACAACTCGTTAAATTAACGATTACTATTACAGATAAAACTACGAGTGATATATTTTTAATTATTGATTTCATAATGGTGGTTTTTATTCGGTTATTTTACTAAAATTCATTCCTATTGTAAACGGGCTGCCATCTACCTGTACGGTTTGTTCCCAACGCATATTGCTCTCTGATAGTTGTGCTAATCGCACTCTAAAACCTACATTATCTTCCGATTTATGTTTGGCGTTTGTAGGTTTAAACAAAAAATCATACAAACCGGTTTCTTTATTCATTTCTTGAATTGTAAAAATAAAATTTCTATCTCCGGTAGGACAATTCCCATTATTAATAGAATAAACTCCGGAGTTATTATTTGAAATAAACCGCCAAGTACTTCCTTCAAAACATTCTTTTGAAGTATCTCTAAAGAGTTTAATGTTATAGGTACCGGCTTCACTTAAATCAATATTATCTAAGGTCCAGTTGCCTTTTAAAACTTTTTTTGACTGAATAACGGTCTTTGGTGTTCCGCACGAAAAAATAATTCCGACAAGAAAAATTAATAATACTGTTTTTTTCATAGTGTTTAATACTAATGGTTACGACTTACAAAATACGATTTTTTTCTAATAGTTCAATAATTTTTCCAATTCTATTTTAAACTTATCCTTTGGTAAATATTGTTTTTCTAAGTTAGCGGCAAACGGAATGGGTGTTTCCAAACTTGCTACACGTTTTACGGGCGCATCTAAAAACTCAAAACAATTTTCGGTGATTAATGCCGAAATATCTGAAGCTATTCCGCCAAACAAGGTATCCTCTTGCAAAATAATAACTTTTCCGGTTTTTTTAACCGAAGTGTAAATAGTTTCGGTATCAAGCGGAGATAGCGTTCTTAAATCAATTAAATCTGCTGAGATGTTACGTTCCTTTAGGGTATCTAAAGCCCAATGAACGCCTGCTCCGTAGGTTATAATAGTAACTTCATCTCCTTGTTGTAAAACTGAAGCTTTGCCGATAGGAAGTGTGTAATAATCTTCCGGAACTTCTTGACGAATACTTCGATACAGCGCTTTATGTTCAAAAAACAGTACCGGATTAGGATCCTCAATAGCTGTTGCCAACAATCCTTTGGCATCGTACGGAAAAGCTGGATATACTACTTTAAGTCCTGGTGTGTGTGTAAACCAAGCCTCGTTGGTCTGGCTGTGAAACGGTCCTGCTCCTACTCCAGCTCCGCAAGGCATCCTAATCACTACGTCTGCCGGTTGTTCCCAGCGGTAGTAACTCTTTGCCAATAGGTTTATTATGGGATTGAAACCGGAAGTAACAAAATCGGCAAACTGCATTTCCATCACGGCTTTAAATCCGTTTATGGATAATCCCATTGCCGCCGAAACGATAGCCGATTCGCAAATAGGTGTGTTTCGTACCCTATCTTTACCAAATTCTTCAACAAAACCTTCGGTTATTTTAAAAACACCTCCGTATTCGGCTATATCTTGCCCCATTATTATAAGGTTATCATGGCGTTGCATACTTTGTCGTAATCCGTCTGAAATAGCATCAATAAAGCGTTTTTCTTCTTTTTTATACGATGGTTTTATTTCTTGATAGTCAAACTCCTTAAAAACACTTTGTAGCTCGTGTTCTTCAGTCGAAGTTATTTCTTCTTCGGCAAAAGTAATTTTTAAATTTTCATTAATTTCATGAATAATTTCTTCTTTATAAGCCAACTCTTTTTTTTCGGTTAAAATTCCTTTGTTTCGCAAAAATGCGGTATAATTTTCTAAAGGATCTTTTAAATCCCATTCATGTATTAATTCTTTCGGAACATATTTGGTACCACTTGCTTCTTCGTGTCCGCGCACCCTAAAAGTTTTAAATTCCAGAAACACCGGACGTGGTTTTTCTCGTATGCTTTGTGCAATTTCTTTTACTTTACCGTAAACCTCTAAAATATTATTTCCGTCAATAATATGACTTTCCATTCCGTATCCGGCAGCTCTATCGGCTAAGTTGGTGATATTAAATTGTTCTCGCACCGGAGTAGAAAGCCCATAGCCGTTATTTTCGATACAAAACAGAACGGGCAATTGCCAAACCGAAGCTACATTTAATGCCTCGTGAATATCACCTTCACTGGTACCACCGTCTCCGGTAAAAACGGCACAAACTTGGTTGTTTTTCTTTAATTTATTCCCCAAGGCAATACCGTCTGCCACGCCAAATTGAGGTCCCAGATGCGAAATCATTCCTACAATTTTAAACGCTTGTGTTCCGAAATGAAAACTGCGATCGCGCCCGTTGGTAAATCCGTTTGCTTTTCCTTGCCATTGTGAAAACAACCGATGCAACGGAACTTCACGCGTGGTAAACACCCCGAGATTTCGGTGCAGAGGTAGGATGTATTCGTCTTTGGTAAGCGAAGCCGTTACCCCTACAGCAATGGCTTCTTGCCCAATGCCACTAAACCATTTGCTTATTTTTCCTTGTCGTAAAAGAATAAGCATTTTCTCTTCAATTAACCGAGGTTTAAGCATCGATTTATAAAGATATAACAAGGTCTCGCTTGAAAATGATTTTGCGTCATAATCAAACATTATTTTTGAAACGTCTTGTGCTTTCATAGATTACTTTTAAACGTGCCAAAAGTAGAAAAAAAGCTTGGGAATGAAGTATTTTTTTTGATAGTAATTTCAAACTAATATTTAATATATTTGCACCAAAGACACATACTATGATGACCAACATACCCAGTGTAGATTTATCCGATTTTCTTTCGGAAAATCCCAACCGCAAACAAAAATTTGTTCAAGAAATTGGTGATGCTTATATGGAAATAGGTTTTGCCTCGGTAAAAAATCATTTTCTTGATGATAATTTACAAGAACGATTATACAAAGAAGTAAAAGATTTTTTTGCGCTTCCGTTAGAAATTAAAAAGAAATACGAAATTGAAGGTTTGGGCGGACAACGTGGATATGTGTCGTTTGGAAAAGAACACGCCAAAGGAAAAAAAGAAGGTGATTTAAAAGAATTTTGGCATTTTGGTCAAGAACCCGATAAAGATGCCAACCTTATTGAAGAATACCCAAAAAATGTTTACGTCGAAGAGCAACCCGGCTTTAACGAAGTGGGTATGGAAGCGTATCGCCAATTAGAAAAAACCGGAATTTATATTCTTAGAGCATTAGCACTTTATATGGGATTGGAAGAAACTTATTTTGATTATTGGGTAAGCAACGGAAACAGTATTTTACGTCCCATACACTATCCGCCCATTACCGAAGAACCCAAAGGTGCCGTGCGCGCCGGAGCTCATGGCGATATTAACCTAATCACCTTACTTATGGGTGCTTCTGCCGGCGGATTACAAGTGCTGCGAAAAGACGGAGTATGGATAGATGCCATCCCCGAACCCGGAAATTTAGTAATTAATGTGGGCGATATGTTGGAAAGACTTACCAATAATAAATTACGCTCTACCATACATCGTGTGGTAAACCCGCCCAAAGACCAATGGGATTCGCCAAGATATTCCATCCCGTTTTTTATGCATCCGAGAAGCGAAATGAAACTGAATTGTTTACCCGAATGTATCGATGAAAACCATCCGAAAGCTTATGATGATATAACCGCAGGCGAATTTTTAAACCAACGATTGGTAGAAATCGGTTTGCTAAAAAAATAACCCTGTGGATTTACAAGAACAGCTTAAAAAATTATTTCCGGAACATGCTCCGTCTGAAGAAAACAATACCGTTAATGAACCTACTGTTTGGCTACAAGACGAACCTTTAATCTGTAAATACGAAAAGCGTAAAGGCAAACCCATTACTATTATTGAAGGATATACCGGAGCAACACAAGATTTTAAACAACTCGCAAAAGAATTAAAAAAACTACTTAGTGTAGGCGGAAGTTTTAAAAAAGAACAAATTATTATTCAAGGCGACTACCGGAATAAGATAATGACTTTTTTAAAAGAAAAAGGTTTTAAAGTAAAACGTGTGGGCGGGTGATTTATTTATTTTGTGTTACTCAGAAAAATTACTTTTAAAATAAACTCTCTGTGATTTTTAAAGCAATAATACAAGTGAAATATAAAAAGTTTGTATAAATTGTAAATCTGAATACAAACTAAATAAAGAAATATGAGAACTGAAAACGATTTATGGATAGCTTGGTTGAAATTTTTAGAAAAATTTACAGATAACCAATTTGATTTATCCGATGAAATAGTTAAAGTTGGTGATTCTCGATTTGAAATAAATAATTTCTTGAATACAGGAATAAACCTTAATGGAAGTTATGGTTTTCTGACATTAGATTTTAG
>WFXA01000042.1 GCA_015490835.1 Flavobacteriaceae bacterium
ATTGTGATAGTTCCTTATCAATAACTATTTTGTCTATATGCCAAGGTGCTTCTAAACCCAATGCAATTGTAAATATTTGTTCTGAATTTTCCATATCCAAAAATAATATTTTTTACCTTTACCCACACAAAACAACATAGAGCCAAAAAAAATAAATAGCTTGTTCTGTTCTACCTTTTGAAATCCAATAGATAGAGAGACTCGCAAATTTTCTACCTGCTGAAAGGTTAGGATATTAATTACTATATTAGTAGCTAAAATAACGCGGTTAGTTTTGTACAAGTCAGTTAAGCAATATTAAATACAAAACATTTATGAAACCAATTACAAAATCATACTTGAAAATTTTTTTACTAACAGGAATTCCATACGGATTTATTATGTTAGGGTTTGATCTGGCAGATGGAAATGAATTTAAATTGTGGAAATTCTTATTATCGACTTTCTCTTTTGGAATTCCAATGTCATTAATTTTGGTTTCTTCTCATAGGTATAGACATAAAAAAAATGGAATTCAAGAGATGACAAATGATAATGAAGGAGTATTTCATACCAAAAATGTAAAATCAAAAATTAACTTAGAAGAGCTTTTTAAAAAACTTAAAACAGATCCTATAATTGGAAAAATGAAAATGAAAAAAATTGAAGATGGAATTCAATTAAAAACAAATATATCATGGAAATCTTGGGGAGAAGAAATAAAAATTATCTTGAAAAACAATAAAGAAACAGATTTTGAATATCAAATTTCAAGTAGTCCGAAATTGAAAACAACATTAATAGATTATGGAAAAAATTTTGAAAATGTAACCCGAATAGAAAATGTAATAAAAAACATTGTTTAATAATGGCTGTACTTAAATTGCATAATTCTGTGCTACTTTAAAAATGTTTTCATTTTCCCCAACTTGGTTTTGTGCAAATAAAGTTAAGTGTTAAATTGTAGCAATTAAATTGAATTTTGTTTAATAAAAAATATACCTATTCTATAGTACAGTAATATTAAGCATCTTAAAACAAAAAAACATGAGCATAAAATTAAAAGACTTTGGTGTAAATTTAAATACGGTTTATTGTCCTGTTTGCAATAAACAGCAACCCAAAATACGAAAACCAAAAGGTTGGAAAGAAATTTTATGGGGAGGTTACACGTGCGAGAATTGTGGCTGTAAAATGGATAAATATGGTAAAGAAAGAAAGTAATACCTATTCTTAATATAAAAAAACCGCTTAAAAAAAAGATGATTTTTAAGCGGTGATAATTCTATAAACTATAGTAAATTAGTTAAGTAATTCTTTCTCTATAATTTGTTTTAATGCATCTTTAGGTAAAGCTCCGGGTTGCATCATAGGTTGTTTGCTGTCCTTCGGGATAAAAAGAATACTAGGTATCGATCTAATCTGAAAAACAGAAGCTAATTCGCGCTCCACTTCAGTATCTACCTTATAAATAATTAAGTTTTCTTTATAATCGTCAGACAATTCTTCAAGAATAGGAGCTACCATTTTACAAGGTCCACACCAGTCGGCATAAAAATCGATGATTGCCGGTTTGTCCCCTTTGTATTTCCATTCTTTCTCGATTGTATAATCAAAAATTTCTTTTTTGAATTTATCTGCTGTTAATTTTACTGTTGGCATAACTATATATTTAAAATTTATGCAAAGATACGGTTTCAAAAAAGAGACTTCAGTAACAATTGTAACGTATGATTCTGTTTAAGAATTTAAAAATTCCTATCTCAACTTTACCTATATTTGTAACCATTATAAAAAATTATGATTTCAGTACAACAAGCAATAAATTTGGTTCAAGAACATACCCGGACTACCCAAAAAACCATTTGGGTTAAAATACAAGATGCACTTGATTTTGTGTTGGCAGAAGATGTAATATCAACCATTACTATGCCGCCGTTTCGGCAATCGGCAATGGATGGGTATGCACTTCATTTACATCAAAATAATACCTATAAAATCATTGGTGAAATTCAAGCGGGAGATGATTCTCAACCCACATTACAACAGGGAGAAGCCGTGCGAATTTTTACAGGAGCACCCGTTCCCCAAACGGCAAATGCAGTTATTATGCAAGAAAAAACGTCAGTAAATGATACTTTGTTAACCGTAACGGATAATCCTGCCATTAACACCAATATAAGACCCAAAGGCGAACAAATTAAACAAGGTGATCTTGCATTACAAAAAGGTATTAAACTTACCCCTGCGGCAATTGGTTTTATGGCATCTTTGGGCATTACAAAGGTTGCTGTGTATAAAAAACCAAAAGTTGCTGTGGTAACCACAGGTAACGAATTAATTCCTCCGGGAACACCGCTTACTTACGGAAAAATTTACGAAAGCAACGGAACGATGCTTGTAAGTGCTTTACAAAAAGCAGGATTTAACGACGTACAAACAGTTAATTTAGCCGATGATTATTTACAAATGGTTACTTTAATTAAAGAGCTTTCTTTACAGTTTGATGTAATTTTATTATCGGGAGGAATTTCGGTAGGAGATTACGATTTTGTAGGCAAGGCTATGAACGAATTACAGGTGCAACAAGTTTTTTATAAAGTGAAACAAAAACCGGGCAAGCCATTGTATTTCGGGAAAAAAGACCAAACCTATTTTTTTGGTTTACCGGGAAATCCCGCTTCTACCTTATCTTGTTTTTACAGCTATGTAATACCGGCTTTAGAACGGTTTCAAGGAAATGAAAATGGCAGGTTGCCAAAAATTGAAGCCCAAGCAACAAATGATTTTGTTAAAAAAGGAAGCAGAGCACAATTTTTAAAAGCAACTTATAAAAATGGAGAGGTAACAATACTTGAAGGACAAGCATCCTCAATGTTACATACTTTTGCATTGGCAAATGCTCTTGTTTTTATACCGGAAGAACAAACAACCATTACAAAAAAACAAATGGTAAAAGTGATTTGTTTGCCGGTTTAAAAAAGAAGTTATCTTTACAGTTGTAATGTTTTATTTATGGAAAACATCTGGTATTTCGTTGCATTACTTCCGGTAGTGTCTTTTTTGTATTCTGCTGTGGGACACGGAGGTGCCAGCGGTTATTTGGCATTAATGGCATTGTTTGCTTTCCCGCCGGATATAATGAAGCCAACAGCCTTGTTGCTAAATATTTTTGTTTCCGGTATTTCATTTTACTTTTATTATAAAGCCGGGTTTTTTAGAAAAAAATTATTTCTCTATTTTGCACTATCATCCATTCCGTTGGCGTACTTAGGAGGCACGATAAACATAGATGCCACACTCTATAAAAAAATTCTTGCGGTACTTTTACTATTTGCAATTTTAAAAATGGTAGACGTCTTCGGAAAAGATTTGCAAAAAAATAGGGAAATACAACTATTGCCCGGATTGCTCATCGGTGGTGCAATTGGTTTTTTTTCCGGATTAATAGGTATAGGAGGAGGCATCCTATTAACACCCGTAATTTTGTTGCTTCATTGGGGAAATATGAAACAAGCAGCAGCAGTTTCGGCTTTGTTTATTTGGGTAAATTCAATTGCCGGAATGGCAGGGCAAATTAATCGAGGAGTTACATTAAATTCAGATATGTTTTATTGGGTACTAGTAGCGGTTTTGGGAGGTGTTGCAGGAGGTTTTTACGGAAGCAGGAAAGGAAGTAATAAAACCCTGCGTTATGTTTTGGCATTTGTATTAATGATAGCCTGCGTAAAATTGGTATTTGTTTAATAAGAAAAATAGATTTTGAAACTAACAGGAAATTTAAAAATGCAAACAGAAAATCCAATTACGGCAATAATATTAGCCGGAGGAAAAAGTTCTAGAATGGGACAAGATAAAGGGTTTTTAATGTTTCAAAACAAAACCTTTATAAAACACACCATAGATGCTGTTACGCCAATAACAGAAACTATTATTATTGCTTCCAACAAAAAAGAATACGACGTATTCGGCTACCAAAGGGTAAATGATCTAATCGAGGATGCAGGACCGCTTTCCGGAATAGTTTCCGGATTAAAGGCTTCTCAAACCCGATATAATCTAGTGGTAACCTGCGATGTGCCATTACTAACAACCGAAGTCTTGATGTTATTGGTGAAAAATATTTCTGATGAAGATAAGATAATTCAATTAAAAACAAAAACCCATCAAATGCCTTTACTGGCGTTATATCCTGCTTCTTGCCTTCCGGTTTTGGAAAAGAGTTTGTTATCAGGAAACCGAAAAGTTAAAATAGCGTTACAAAATTGCAAAGTACAAAACGTTGTAGTAGATTCGTGTTTGGAAAAAAATATTGAAAATATAAATACAAAAAAACAATTTAAACAATTAGATGAAAATTCCCGTTAAATATTATGGACTAATTGCCGAAGCAGTAAATAAAAACGATGATTTAATTAGTTTTTCAGGTACATCGGTTGAAGATTTATTAGAGGTATTATTTAAGAAATATCCGGTACTAAAAACTAAAGATTTTCAAGTAGCACAGCACAATCACCTCCTCGCTAAAAATGAAACTCTCGACGAAACCGAACTCGCTTTACTTCCGCCCTTTGCCGGAGGATAACTCATGAGCCGCTATTTACGACATATAATCTTAGATAACATCGGAGAATCCGGTCAGAAAAAATTGTCTGAAGCAAAAGTGGTTGTTATTGGTGCAGGAGGTTTGGGATGTCCTGTATTACAATACCTTACTGCTGCTGGAGTAGGAACCATAGGAATTGTAGATTTTGATACTGTAGAAGAGAGTAACCTCCAACGACAAATTTTATACGGCAACAGCAGTATTGGAATAAATAAAGCCGAAGCCGCCAAAAAGCGACTGTGTGATTTAAACCATACCATTACCATTATAGCATATCCCGAAAAACTTACAACCCTAAATGCAACGACTATTTTTAGGCAATACGATATAATTGTAGATGCAACCGATAATCTTGAAACTCGGTATTTAATTAATGATGCTTGTGTGCTAACAAATAAACCTATGGTGTATGCGGGAGTTTACAAGTTTGAAGGGCAAGTAGCCGTGTTTAATTATCAAGAAGGAGCCACGTACCGGTGTGCCTTTCCCGAAACAAAAAATACCACTCCCAATTGTGAAGACATTGGCGTTCTGGGTGTGTTACCCGGAATTATAGGAACCCTTCAAGCCAATGAAGTATTAAAAATTATTTTGGAAATAGGAGCGGTGCTGCGCTCTAAAATATTGTTTTATAACAGCTTGACAAATCGTTTTTCAATAATTTCTTTAAAACGAAATGAAGAAGCAGTAAAAAAAGCACAATGCTTTAAAATAAAACCTGTACAACCGCAACAAGAGGTAAAACAACTTTCGGTTGAAGAAGCTTTAAAAATAAAAGATGCTTTTTTTGTGGATGTTAGAAACTACGGGGCGCTTCCTAAAGTTAAACTGCCTAATTGCATAACCATCCCTTTGGCTATAATTGAAAAAAAGATACATGAAATTCCGGAGGAAAAAGAAATTATTTTCTTCTGTCAAGCAGGTATTTCCAGTAAAAAAGCGGTGCTTACCTACCAAAAATTAAGAAAAAAAACCTGCTACAGTATGAAAGCCGGAATTTATGAAATTAAAGAACATTTAGAGGGTTAAGTCTTTAGGGTATTGTTGAAATTTTCGAGTATCTTCTTTGGTTAAAATGCTAAAATCTTCCGTTTTATCGAGATTTTTAAAATTTTGTAGTAAATCTTCAGGAAGAGCTGTTAATTTTCTGGTTTTTAAATCTATCCAAGAACCCATCATTTCGCATCGAGCCAAATTTTTACCATTAAAATCATAGAAATTATGTTCAAACTGAAAAAACATTCCATCTTCCGAAAGTCCTTTTAAAGCACCCGAAACACGTATGGGTTTACCGGGAAGCACTTCTTTAAAATAATAAATATGTTCGTAAAAAACCACAGGACCTATATTGTAGTCAACCAATTCTTTATGTCCCAGTCCGTTTTGGGTTAATACCGTCATACGCGTATGACTCATATAGTTTATGTAAGCACTATTAGCCAAATGCCTGTTTGCATCAAGGTCACTCCATCGTATTTCAAATTCTTTTAATAGCATAGAAAAAATTTTTGTCAAAAGTAAAGCCTTTTTCAAACATAAGTTTTAGTATTTTCGCTTTTTTTAAAAACCAACTCTTTTTGCCGCTACTAACCACAACATACAAGCCACCTTATTTATTTAAAAATCCTCATTTTTCTACATTGTATTCAGCTAAAATAAGACGTGTTCCGTTTATTTTGCAACAACGAGAAAAAATAACGCTACCCGACGGCGATTTTTTACATCTGGATTGGAGTTTTACTAACGCTTCAACAAAAAAAGTTGCCATTGTTTTACACGGTCTGGAAGGTAATGCACAACGCACTTATATAAAGGGAATGGCTTATCATTTAACACAAAATAAATGGGATGCCGTAGCAATGAATTTTAGAGGTTGTAGCGGAGTGGTTAACACTAAATTTGAATCGTATCACGCTGGTAAAACAGACGATTTAGATACTGTGGTTCAGCACGTTTTAGCCTTAGATAAATACAGCGAAATAGCACTCATAGGCTTTAGTTTGGGTGGTAGTGTAGTGCTAAAGTATTTAGGCGAAAGTGATGTGCTTTCAAAGCAAATCACCAAAGGAATCGCCATATCAACTCCGTTACATTTAAAAGGTTCATTACTGGCACTTCAAAGACCAGAAAATTGGCTTTATCGAACGGCTTTTCTACTAAGTTTAAGAAAAAAAGTAAAAGCAAAAATAAAACTTTTTCCTGCTAAAATAACCATCGAAGACCTTGCTAAAATTAAAACTTTAAAAGATTTTGACGATATCTATACCGCTCCGGCTCACGGATTTAAAGATGCAGAAGACTATTATAAAAAAAACAGTAGTTTGCAATTTATTAAAACCATTAAAAAACCGGTTTTGCTTCTTAACTCGATAAACGATACATTTTTATCTTCAAAATGTTTTCCTAAAGAATTTGCTTATAAAAAAAATAATTTTTATCTTGAAATTCCAAATTATGGAGGACACGTTGGGTTTCATAAAACCAATCGTTATTATTATAACGAAAAACGATCCATCGAATTTATAACCTATGAATAACGAGCAACAATTCTATTTTGCATTAGGATACTGTACCTTTATCTTACTGGTATCGTTGGTGTATAAATTGTTTCCGCCCAAAAAAATAAACTATTTATATGGTTATCGCACGCCACGCTCGATGAAAAACCCGGATATTTGGAAAGAAGCAAATCGTTTTGCTGGCTCGGCATTCTTTAAAGTGTCCTTTTTAGGATATGTATTTCCGTTTTTGTTTTATTTTTTTATTCCACAGTTAAACTTAATGCTGAGCATTATAACAAATACCTTACTGCTTATATTTATCGTTATTCTTACCGAAAAATATTTAGACACCTATTTTACCAAAGACGGTGAGCGTAAATAGATTTTACTACCTTTGCCTTTTAAAATGGCAACCTATGTTAAAATCAATGACCGGTTTCGGAAAATCTGTAATTCAATTGCCTTCCAAAAAAATAACCGTAGAAATAAAATCACTCAATAGTAAAAACTTGGATATTAATGCCAGAATCCCCTCTGTTTATAGAGTAAAAGAATTAGAAATTAGAAAAAAAATTGCGCAATCTTTAGTAAGAGGAAAAATAGATTTTAATTTATTTGTTGAAATTACCGGCGAAGAAACTTCTTCAACCTTAAATAAGGCAGTAGTTGAAAAATATATGGGTGAACTGGAGCAAATAATTGCTGCCGAACCCGTAGAGTTATTAAAAATTGCAGTTAGATTCCCCGACACACTTAAAACCCAACGCGACGAGTTAGACGAAACCGAATACCAACAAATTACCAAAGCAATAGACGAGGCTTTAACGGCTATAAATAACTATAGAAAAGATGAAGGTGAGATGATTGAAACCGAATTTTTAAACCGTTCTAAAAAATTAAACCAATTACTTCAAGAAGTTAGTGATATAGACCCGTTGCGCATTAAAAATGTAAAAGAACGCTTGCAAAAAGCCATTAGTGAGTTAAAAGAAAAATTAGATCAAAACAGGTTTGAACAAGAACTTATTTATTATATCGAAAAATTTGACATATCTGAAGAAAAATCACGTTTGGCTAATCACTTGGAATATTTTGATAAAGCTGTAAAATCTACGGATTCTAACGGAAAAAAATTAACCTTTATAAGTCAAGAAATAGGAAGAGAAATTAACACCATAGGCTCTAAAGCAAATTTTGCTCCTATGCAACAACTCGTTGTGCAAATGAAGGATGAACTTGAAAAAATAAAAGAACAATCGCTAAACGTCTTATAATGAACAATAAAAAAAAAGGCGGAAAGCTCATAGTTTTTTCGGCTCCTTCGGGAAGTGGTAAAACAACCATCGTGCAGTATTTACTAAAACAACCCGAATTAAATCTGGAATTCTCGGTATCGGCAACCTCTCGTAAACCTAGAGAAGGAGAAGTAGCTGGCAAAGATTATTATTTTATTTCGTTAAAAGAGTTTAAACAACACATAAAAAACAACGATTTTCTAGAATGGGAAGAGGTGTATCGCGACAATTTTTACGGAACTCTAAAAACCGAAATAGAACGTATCTGGGCGAAAGGTAAAAACGTAATTTTTGATATAGATGTGGTGGGCGGACTGCGAATAAAAAAGAAGTTCCCAAAAGAAACACTCGCCGTTTTTGTAAAACCACCCAGTGTTGACGAACTTAAAATACGATTGAAAAAACGCAAAACCGAAAGCGAAGAAAAAATTAATATGCGAATAGCCAAAGCCTCTGTAGAAATGGCAACCGCACCGCAATTTGATTATATTATTGAAAATGACGAACTCGAAAAAGCGCTAAAAGAAGCAAAAGAGTTGGTGTTTCAATTTATAAACAACAAACCTGAAGAAAGTAATAAATCCAGTAAAAAAGAAGAATAAAATGCCCAAACCCATTTTCACCGGACTGTTTTTTGGCACCTTTAATCCCATACACATCGGGCATCTTATTATTGCCAATTATATGACGGAATACAGCGACCTGGATGAGGTTTGGCTTGTGGTAACACCACACAATCCGCACAAACAAAAAAAAACCTTGCTGGATGATGTACACCGATTGGCAATGGTACGAATAGCCGTTGAAGAGTATCCAAAACTAAAAGCCAGCAACATCGAGTTTAATTTACCGCAACCCAATTATACCGTAAATACGTTGGTACATCTTGACGAAAAATTTCCGGAAAGGCAATTTTGTTTAATTATGGGAGAAGATAATTTAAACAGTATTCATAAATGGAAAAATTACAAGGTACTATTAAAAAACTATCCTATTTATGTCTATCCGCGAATTTCAAAAAACACCACAAAAACACCACAAATAAACACCCAAAACATTAATAGAGTACAAGCACCTATTATAGAACTTTCGGCTACTTTTATTAGAAAAGCCATTAAAGAAGGAAAAAACATTCGCCCTATGCTACCCGATAATGTTTGGCAATACGTAGATGAAATGAATTTTTATAAGAAGTAGTATTTAACGCGAGTTCAAAAAGTCATTTTTTTATAAAAAAACAGCAAAAGATATAGTATATTTAAATATTGAAAATCAAATATCAAATTACATTCAACTTCCAACCATCACATACCAGTTCTAATCGCTTCAACAGGGTCTAATTTGGATGCCGAAATTGCCGGTAATATTCCGGATATTAAACCAATAAATGCTGATATAGAAGTACCAATTAACATGTTTTTTAAGGATAAGACAAACTCAAAATCGCCTGTAAATTGCGAAGCAATTACCGAAACAATAAACACCAATCCCAAACCTATCAATCCACCAATTACCGAAAGAATAATAGCCTCAAACAAAAACTGAAATAAAATAAACCTATTTTTTGCACCCAGCGATTTTTGAATACCTATTAAGTTAGTGCGTTCTTTTACACTTACAAACATTATATTAGCAATTCCAAAACCACCAACTAATAATGAAAACAAACTTATAATAAGCCCCATAATATTCATTTGTCCGGTAATAGTATCTATTAAATCTGCAAAACCCTGTAACTGATTTACAAAAAAGGTATCTACTTCTCCGGGTTTTAATCCTCGTGCCAATCTAAGCTTATGTTTCAACATAGCAATAAATGCTTCGTTATCTACATTTTTTTGAGGTTTAATAACAATTTGCGGAAAAGTACTTCGTGTATTGCTTCCGTATATTTTCCGAACCACATTTACCGGTAAAAAAATGGAAGTATCTTTAGAACCTCCAAAAATTCCGGAACCTTCTTTTTTTAAAACCCCAATAACAGTAAATTTTCTTCCGTAAAGCCTCACTTTTTTACCAATGGGATTAAAGCTGTCAAATAAATTATCAGCAATTTCGTTTCCTAAAATTACAACCGGAGCGCCACTATTGGATTCCGATTCATTAAAAAACCTACCCTCTGCCAATTGCAAAGCTTCAATATCATAATATTCATTGGTAGTAGCACCTACCTCAACATTAGAAACATTTTTATCTTCAAATTTTATAGAAGTTCTGGGTACGTTTAAAGCAAACGAAATAGCTTCCATATCGGGCATATTTCGTTTTAAATATTGATATTCATCATAGGTAACATCCGGAAATTGTTGTATTTTCCAACGAGGAACATCGGTAGGAGCAAACGAAAAACGCATTACAACAATGGTGCTATTGTCTAATGAACTTATGCTTCCTTCTATTTCACGTTTTAATGAATCAACAGCTGCCAACACCGCTATAATCGAAAAAATGCCGATAGTTACACCCAGCAACGACAAGAATGTACGTAACTTATTGTTTTTTAATGCATTTACAGCAAAATTAAAACTCTCTTTTAATAATCGTAAATAGATGAGCATAGGCTATCTGGTAAAAATTATGATTTCAATAAAGGTATGACTCTTTTAGCAAACTATTGTTACAAAATTAAATAACAAATACGTACTTTTGCCACTTTCCTAAAACAGTTTTTTGTACCATGCGTAATTTAAAAATCACTTCGGCATTAATTTCGGTATTTCACAAAGAGGGTCTGGCTCCTATTGCTAACAAACTTAATGAGTTAGGTGTTACTATTTATTCTACCGGAGGCACCCAAAAGTTTATTGAAAAATTAGACATTCCTGTTGTACCTGTAGAGTCGGTAACCGATTATCCTTCCATTTTAGGAGGTCGTGTAAAGACATTACACCCTAAGGTTTTTGGAGGAATTTTAAACCGAAAAGAAAACACCTACGACCAACAACAAATGGAAGAATTTTCCATTCCGCAACTGGATTTGGTAATTGTAGATCTATATCCGTTTGAAAAAACCGTTGCTTCGGGAGCTTCAGAACAGGAAATTATTGAAAAAATTGATATCGGTGGAATCTCCTTAATTCGTGCCGCTGCAAAAAACTTTAAAGACACGTGGTGTGTTTCTTCTATGGAAGATTATGATGAGGTGTTAGAAATATTGAATTCCGGTAACGGAGAAGTTTCAGATACAGACCGAAGACGTTTTGCTGCCAAAGCATTTGCCGTTTCTTCTCATTACGACACGGCTATCTTCAACTATTTTAATACTTCATTGTTTGAAGATAAACTATCTGTTTTAAAAATCAGCGAACATAAAGGCAAGCAACTTCGGTACGGTGAAAATCCACATCAAAAAGGATATTTCTTTGGAGATTTTAATGAGTTGTTTGATAAATTACACGGAAAAGAACTAAGCTACAACAACCTCCTTGATGTGGATGCAGCTGTAAATTTGATGAATGAATTTTCGGGCGAATCCCCAACTTTTGCCATTTTAAAACATAACAATGCATGCGGTTTGGCACAACGAGAAACCGTATTACAAGCCTATAACGATGCTTTAGCGGGTGATCCGGTTTCGGCTTTTGGCGGAATATTAATCAGTAATGTTGAAATAGACTTGCCCACTGCCGAAGAAATTCATAAACTCTTTTGCGAAGTGGTAATAGCACCTTCGTTTTCTAAGGAAGCTCTTTCTGTATTAAAAGGAAAGAAAAACCGAATTTTGTTAATTCAGAAACAAACCAATTTACCACAAACAACTGTTAGAACCGCCTTAAACGGATATTTGGTTCAAGACAAAGACAACCAAACCGATACGCAAGAAATTTTAACAACAGCAACACACAATAAACCCAACAATAGCGAGTTAGAAGATTTGTTATTTGCTTCAAAAATTTGCAAACACACCAAGTCAAATACCATTGTTTTGGCAAAAAACAAACAGCTTTGTGCCAGCGGGACTGGACAAACATCTCGCGTAGATGCACTTAACCAAGCAATTGATAAAGCAAAGAAATTTGGTTTTAATTTAAACGGAGCGGTAATGGCTAGCGATGCATTTTTTCCGTTTCCCGATTGTGTAGAAATTGCGCACAACCAAGGAATAGATACCGTAATACAACCGGGAGGCTCTATAAAAGACCAATTAAGTATCGATTATTGTAATGAAAATAATATGTCGATGGTTTTCACGGGTGTACGTCATTTTAAACACTAATTTTGTTATCTTTGTGAAAATGGGTAACCCGAAAAAATATTAATTTAGAAAAAGTATAAAAGTATATGGGATTTTTTGATTTCCTTACAGAAGAAATAGCGATAGATTTAGGTACTGCCAATACGCTCATCATTCATAACGACAAAGTAGTGGTAGATGCACCTTCTATTGTTGCTCGAGACCGTGCCACAAGAAAAATTATTGCCGTTGGGCAAGAGGCAAACCTAATGCAAGGAAAAACCCATGAAAACATAAAAACCATAAGACCTTTAAAAGACGGTGTAATTGCCGATTTTGATGCCAGCGAACAAATGATAAGCATGTTTATTAAAGAAATTCCGGCACTAAAAAAGAAATGGCTTACCCCATCGTTACGAATGGTAATTTGTATTCCCAGCGGCATCACCGAAGTAGAAATGCGAGCGGTAAAAGAAAGTGCCGAACGGGTAAACGGAAAAGAAGTATATCTTATTCACGAACCTATGGCAGCGGCTATAGGAATAGGCGTAGATATTATGCAACCCAAAGGAAATATGGTGGTAGATATAGGAGGCGGAACCACCGAAATTGCCGTAATAGCCTTAGGCGGAATTGTTTGTGACAAATCGGTCAAAGTTGCCGGTGATGTATTTACCAACGACATTATTTATTATATGCGTACCCAACACAATTTGTACGTAGGAGAACGCACAGCCGAAAATATTAAAATCACCGTAGGTGCAGCTACCGAAGATCTTGAACTTCCGCCCGAAGATATGGCAGTACAAGGTCGGGATTTACTTACCGGAAAGCCAAAACAAGCACAAATATCGTATCGTGAAATTGCCAAAGCATTAGATAAATCAATTCTTAGAATTGAAGATGCTATTATGGAAACCTTATCGCAAACACCACCCGAACTCGCTGCCGATATATACAACACCGGGATTTACCTTGCCGGAGGAGGATCTATGCTTAGAGGATTGGACAAGCGTTTGTCGCAAAAAACAGATCTTCCGGTGTATATTGCCGAAGACCCGTTGCGAGTAGTGGTACGCGGAACCGGAATTACACTTAAAAATTTAAACCGGTACAAAAGTGTGCTAATGAAATAGTCGTTAGACATTTTAACGTTTAACAACAGAACATTAATTTTTTAGCAAGCGTAATGCAGCAGATTATTTTATTCTTTATAAAAAACAAAAATACCCTGTTGTTTTTGGTTCTTTTTGGTATTTCATTTGTACTTACCATTCAATCCCATTCTTTTCATAAAAGCAAATTTGTATCGTCTGCCAATTTTTTTAGTGGAGGGTTATATGCCATTAAAAATAATATCGTTGACTATTTTCATTTAAAAGAAGAAAATCAAAAACTAATCGAAGAAAATGCACGATTACGAGAGGCGGTTTTTAATAAAAATAGCGTTTTAAAAGAAGATACAACTGCCTTAAAATATCAATTTATTACGGCAGAAGTAATTAACAACAGCTACTCAAAAAGCAACAACAAACTTACTATAAACAAAGGAAGTAAGGATAGTATCCTTCAAGACATGGGTGTAATTACCACAAAAGGCATTGTGGGCATTGTAGAAGATACTTCAAAAAATTACGCCGTAGTTCAATCTATTTTAAACAGCCAAAGTCGTATTTTTTTAAAACTAAAAAACACCAATCATTTTGGTTTTTTAACTTGGGATATGCAAGACCCAAACACGGTTCAAGTAATAGATTTTCCGCCTTTAGCACCTGTAAAAAAAGGAGATACTTTGGTAACCGGAGGAAATTCGGCTATTTTTCCGGAAGGAATTTTAGTAGGAGCCATCACCGATTTTTCATTTAGCAAAAATGAAAACGATTATTTTTTAACCGTAAAATTGTTTAACGATATGACCAACCTTAATTATGTCTATATCATTAAAAACAATCATTACACCGAAATTAAAACTCTTGAAAATAACTTGAACGATGCAGAATAAAGAGTGGGGAATAAATGTAATTCGGTTTTTTGTACTACTACTTTTACAAGTGTTGTTGTTTAACCATATTAACTTCTTGGGTTACATAAACCCCTACGTATATCTAATTTTTATATTACTCTTTCCGTTTACTGGAAATCAAACCTTACTTATTTTTTTAAGTTTTCTGTTAGGATTAAGCATTGATGTTTTTTCAGATTCGGGAGGTGTTCACGCAGCAGCTTCTGTTTTAATTGCCTATCTGCGTCCGGGTTTTTTAAAACTTTCGTTTGGAGTAAGTTACCTTCACAATACGGTAAAGATTAGTGAAGCCAGATTCAATCAAATAATAACCTATGTGGCTGCTATGGTTTTTATTCATCATTTGGTATTGTTTACGCTTGAAATTTTTAACCCGAAACACATTTTACTGATTTTAAAATCAACTCTTTTTTCGGGTATTTTTAGCACGATTCTTATCGTGAGTTCGTTTGTATTATTTAGTCGAAAAAAATAAGCTATGCGAAAAATTCTCTTGCTTATTATGGTGGTGATAACCGGAATAGTATTTACGGGAAGGTTACTGTACTTGCAAGTGCTGGATACTTCTTTTCAAAAAATATCTCAAAACAATGCGGTAAAAATAGTGTATGATTACCCGCAACGAGGCTATATTTTTGACCGAAACGGAAAACTTTTGGTGTCCAACCAACCTTCTTATGATGTAATGGTTATACCTAAAGACATAAAAAACTTAGATACGATTGCTTTTTGTAATCTGCTTGGTTTGGACAAAAAAGAATTTAAAGAAATTTTAAAAAAAGCTCGGGTGTATTCCCCTCGACTTCCTTCGGTAGTGATTCCGCAACTTACCAAAGAAGAGTTTGCACGATTAAGTGACCAGATGTATAAATACAACGGATTTTACATACAAAAACGCTCGTTACGAGATTATCAAATAAAAAACGCGGCTAATGTGTTGGGTTATATTGCCGAAGTAGATAAAGCGATTATTAAAGAACACCCCTATTATCAAATGGGTGATTTAATAGGAAGTGCGGGTGTTGAGCAACAATATGAAAAAATCTTACGAGGAAAAAAAGGAGTAAAATACATACAACGCGATAAATTTAATAGAGAAATAGGACCCTACAAAAACGGAATTTTTGATACACTTCCCGAGAAAGGAAGAGATATTATGCTCACCCTCGATGCTGCTCTACAGAAATATGGCGAAGAGTTAATGGTTAATAAACGAGGAGGGATTGTTGCTTTAGAACCTTCAACCGGCGAGATTTTGGCTTTGGTAACGGCTCCCGGTTATGACCCTGCATTATTAGTAGGAAGACAACGGTCTAAAAATTTTACACGCTTGTGGTACGATACTATTTCAAAACCATTGTTTGACAGAGTGTTACAAGGCGAATATCCGCCCGGCTCTCCTTTTAAAACCCTTAATGCTTTGATAGGATTACAAGAAGGAGTGATAGATGCACAAGAAAGAATATCTTGTCACGGCAGATATAACTACGGCGGAAAACGTCCTTTAGGATGCCATCATCATAAAAGTCCGTTGGCCATGATAGACGGAATAGCCATTTCTTGTAACAGTTATTTTGCCACAGTATATAGACGAATTATTGAAAAATATCCTACTCCGCAAGAAGGAATGGATAACTGGAAACACCATTTAGAAAGTTTTGGTCTGGGTAATTATTTAGGGTATGATCTGCCTTCGGGACGAAGAGGGTTAATTCCCGATTCAAAATTTTATAACAGATATTACCCAAGTCACAATTGGTATGCCGTAACAACCATATCAAACTCAATCGGACAAGGAGAAATACTTACCACACCTATGCAAATGGTTAATTTTACAGCTACCATTGCCAATAAAGGATGGTATTACAAACCTCACATTTTAAAAAATGTGATGAGTATAGATACCATCCCGAAAAAATATACGGTTAAAAATTATACTACCATAGATTCTACCTATTTTGAACCCGTAATTGAAGGAATGCACGAAGTGTATAATACGGGAACAGCTTCGTATTTAGGAATTCCCGGTATTGAGATTTGCGGAAAAACAGGAACAGCTGAAAATTATATTAGAATAAACGGCAAACGAATGAAACTTACAGATCATTCTATTTTTGTAGCATTTGCTCCAAAAGACAACCCGAAAATTGCCGTAGCAGTATTTGTTGAAAATGGTTATTGGGGTTCGCGATGGGCAGGAAGAATAGCCGGTTTAATGATAGAAAAATATTTAAAAGGAACTATTTCCAGAAAAGATATGGAAGATTTTATACTTAATGGCAGTTTAGAAGAAGAGTATAAAAAACCTTATAGCGGGGAAGAATTTTTAATTAATCAGTAAGGTTGTGGTGAGGTGTGAGGTGTGAGTTGATGAGTTGGTGAGTTGATGAGTTGGTGAGGTGGTGAGTTGATGAGTTGATGAGTTGATGAGTTGGTGAGTTGGTGAGGTGGTGAGGTGATGAGTTGGTGAGTTGATGAGTTGATGAGTTGGTGAGTTGGTGAGTTGATGAGTTGGTGAGGTGGTGAGTTGATGAGTTGGTGAGGTGGTGAGGTGTGAGTTGATGAGTTGGTGAGGTGATGAGTTGGTGAGGTGGTGAGGTGGTGAGCCTGTCTGCCGATAGGTAGATTGGTGAGTTAAGATGGAAAATGAAAAGAAAAAAATAGAATAAATAAAAAGATGCATCAACAACGAAGTTTACAAATAGATTGGATTACAGTTGGCTTGTATCTGGCATTGGTTGCCATAGGCTGGATGAATATTTATTCGGCTTCTATAAATGATTCGGTAACACACTTTTTTGATTTTAACCAAATCTATGTAAAACAATTATTTTTTATAGGTTTAAGTTTGCTTCTTATCCTTTTTATTTTGGCATTGGATGCCAAGTTCTACGAGCGATTTTCAAGTATTATTTATTTGGCTTCGATGTTATCGTTAATAGGACTCTTTATTTTCGGAAAAAATGTTAACGGAGCAACCTCTTGGTATGCCATTGGCAGTTTTACCTTTCAACCCAGTGAGTTTGCCAAGATTGCTACGGCGTTGGCATTAGCCAAATACGTAAGCGACATTCAAACTGATATTAAAGAGATTAAAGACCAGTTACGAGCATTTCTCATCATTGCTATTCCTGCACTTTTAATTATTCCACAACCCGATCCGGGTAGTGCGTTGGTGTATGCGGCATTTTTGTTTCCATTGTACCGAGAAGAGCTTCCGTCATGGTATTTGTTAGTAGGTTTTATATTTGCCGGTTTGTTTGTAGCCACTTTGGCATTTGGTGTTGTTTGGGTGGTCTCGGCTATTGTTATAATTCTTGCTGTTTTGTTTTTCAGAAAAAGAAAAAAACGCCCATCAAAACGAATGTATTTATTGGCATTAATTGCCGGTATTGGGTTTGTTTTTTCGGTAAATTATATTTTTTATAATGTTTTTGAACAACGTCATCGAGATCGTTTTAACTTGGTATTGGGTAAAAAAGTAGATGCAAAAGGAATTGGCTACAATACCAAACAAAGTGAGATAGCCATTGGTAGTGGCGGTTGGTTTGGAAAAGGATGGACACAAGGAACACAAACCAAAGGAAATTTTGTTCCCGAACAACACACCGATTATATCTTTAGCACCGTTGGTGAAGAATGGGGTTTTGCGGGTAGCCTAACGGTTGTTTTGTTATTTGTGTTTTTAATCATCAGGTTGTTAATTCTGTCCGAACGCCAAAAATCCCAGTTTAGTCGAGTTTACGGATATAGTGTTGCAGCCATTTTGTTTGTACATTTTTTTGTAAATATTGGCATGGTAACCGGCTTGTTACCAACCATTGGAATTCCGTTGCCGTTTTTTAGTTACGGCGGTTCAGGACTATGGGGCTTTACCATTTTACTATTCATCTTCATAAGATTAGATGCTTCTAATTATGTTAACCGGTGATAAATAGATGTAAAATCTAAGAAAATTAAAACTTCGATATCAATCAAAACTATATGCCAATCCGGTTTTTAATCGGTAATGCGAATTTTGTATCCCCAATGCCGGATAGGTATCGTAGGCAAATGTATGGGTGACTTTAAATAAAAAGTTTTTGTGTATTTTAAAAATTAAGGAGGATTCCATGGCAATTCTATAATCGCCAAACTGTTTTAACAACGGCTGATAATATGTAGTGCTAACAATAGAAATATGATCATTAGGGTATATACTAAACGAAAAATAACTGCTGGAGCGAACATCTCTGTTAATGGCTGTACCGTCTAAGAGTTCTTCATGTTCATACATTATAAGTGAACCCAGATAAAACTTATACTTTTCAGAAGTCGATAATTTAAAACGAAATCCCGTTCCTGCCAATCCTCTAAAGTCAATTTCTGCAATTTTATTATACTGCGATTGAAAAAAAGCCTCCCAAACAAATCTGGGTTTTATTTTGTAATTGTATCGAAAGTGTTGGATGCCGCTATTAGAAAAATCATCGTTTCCAATTTTAATAAAATTAAGCTGGTTTTTAAACAACACTAATGATTTTTTGGTTTTGTATTGTACGTGAATATCATTAGAAACAATAAAAAAATCGTTTTGATTTCGTGCAAAAGTTACATCAAGTGTGGCAGAACCCGACCAACCTGAGGTGTCGGTAACTTTTCGTAACGATTCGACATTTAATATTTGCGCAGAAGCAAGCATGCTAATAAAAAGCAAGGTGAAAAAAACAAAAGATTTCATAAAATTCGGTTAGTTAGTTAATGAGAAATTACTAAAATTTTTCACAGCAAAAATATTGATTTATATTAGCAAAAAAATCATACAGATGGACTATTTTTTTATTGTTTCGGTATTGGTGGTTTTGGCAGCTTTATTTGGTTATATTAATGTTCGATTTTTAAAACTTCCTAACACCATTGGGCTAATGCTAATAACCATTTTATTTACACTGGGAATTTTTTTATTCAGTTATTTTGATAATACACTATTAGAAGCCGAAAAATATATTATTCGCCAGATAGATTTTAGAACGGTATTGCTTGACATTATGTTGAGTTTTATGCTTTTTGCGGGTGCTTTACATACCAATTTTGAGCAACTAAAAGTACAGCGTTTACCGGTATTGGCTTTTTCTACTTTTGGTGTATTGGTTTCTACCTTTTTAATAGGTACGGCAATGTATTTTATTTTACAACTGTTGGGATTACACACAGATTATATATTTACACTCTTGTTTGGCTCACTTATCTCTCCTACCGATCCTATCGCTGTTTTAGGAATTTTAAAAAAAGCTAACGTGCCTAAAAAATTGGAAGTAAAAATTGTTGGAGAATCATTGTTTAACGATGGTGTGGGCGTAGTGGTTTTTCTTACTATCTACCAAATTGCACAATTGGGAATTGATGAAATTGAAGTGATGCATATTGTAGAATTGTTTGCAAAAGAAGTGATAGGTGGCATAGGTTTGGGTTTGCTATTGGGTTGGATAACCTATAAATTAATGAAATCTATAGACGATTACGATATCGAAGTAATTATTACACTAGCTGCTGTTATGATGGGAACCGTTATTGCGCATAAATTACATCTCTCGGCTCCTCTGGCAATGGTAACTGCCGGATTAATTGTAGGAAATGATACGGTACGAGACACGGCTATGTCTGAAATTACCGAAAGTTACGTAGATAAATTTTGGGAACTTATCGACATTTTACTCAATACTATTTTATTTGTATTAATAGGAATGGAAATTCTTGTGCTTACCTTTGATATGCACTATTTAATTGCCGGAGTTATCGCTGTTCCAACTATCTTATTGTGTCGATATTTATCGCTAAAAGGACCCATTAATTTCTTTAAGAAACGCTTGGATTTTGTTCCAAAAACCGGAATTATAATGACTTGGGGAGGACTTAGAGGTGGTATCTCTATCGCATTGGCATTAGGACTTACTCAAGAGATGCATCGCGATTTGTTTTTGGTAATCACTTATGTAGTGGTTGTTTTCTCTATTTTGGTACAAGGACTTACCGTAGGTAAATTGGTAAAAAAGCTTAAAGAAGACTAACTACCAACTATGCCCTTTTAACTTTAATGCTGCTTTTAACACGTCTTTTTGGCTAATTAGCCCTACTAATTTACCGTCTTTAACAATGGGAAAACGCCTTCTTCGAGAGTTTAAAAATTTATCTGCCGCATCAAAAACATTCATTTCTCCATCTATGGTTTCAACCTCTCTTGCCATATGTTCTTCCACTTTCACATCTTCCAAAGGTTGGTTATAATACCGGCTTTGACTTATTTGTTTCATACAATCTCCTTCCGAGATAATACCCACCAATTCATTATTCTCATTCACAACAGGTGCTCCCGAAATCTTTTTCTTAATAAGTACATTCATCACCTCCAAAACACATTGCTCCGGTTTAAAAGTGATGAGTTTTGTACTCATATAATCAGATACTTTAATTTTTTCCAAACTTCCTTTCTTTGAAGAAACTCTCTTTCCTATATAATTTTTAATTCCCATAATAACTGCTCTTAATATTCAATGAATACGTCGGAAAATTTTGTGTTTCCTTTCGGAAAATAGAAAATAATAAAAACCTGCTGAAAAATTTTGTATTTTTAAGCACGAAAAAAACTCCACTAATGAAACGTTTTAACTCCCTTCTCTCCTTTTTACTAATACTTGCATTAATTTATTACAGTTTTTCTTCCTTAATGCCCAAAAAAGCAGCTCCTTCATCGATTGATAAGACACTTTTTTCTGCCGAGAGAGCACTTGTTCCTTTAAAAGAAATTACCAAAGCACCGCATTATCTAGGCACGAAAGAACACGAGCGAGTTAGAAATTATTTAGTTTCCGAATTAAAAAAATTGGGACTGCAACCCGAAGTACAAGAAGGTTTTGTGTTAAATACCAAATGGAAAAGTCTTGATAAATCTAAAAATATTATTGCCAAAATAAAAGGCACTAACAACACCAAAGCATTACTTGTTTTTTCGCATTACGACAGTGCTCCAATACCTTCTTACGGAGCCTCCGATGCCGGAAGCGGTGTGGTTACTATTTTAGAAGGAATTAGAGCCTATTTGGCTTCCGGTAAAAAACCTAAAAACGATATTATTATTCTTTTTACAGATGCAGAAGAATTGGGTTTAGACGGAGCAAGATTATTTGTAAACGAACATCCTTGGGCTAAAGACGTTGGTATTGCCATTAATTTTGAAGCCAGAGGAAGCGGTGGTCCCGGTAATATGATTGTAGAAACAAACCAAGGGAATAAAAATCTTATAAAAGCTTTTATTGAAGCAAACCCTAATTATCCTGTGGCTTCTTCTTTAATGTATAGCATTTATAAAAAACTTCCAAACGACACAGATTCAACCGTTTTTAGAGAAGACGGAGATATAGACGGTTTCTTTTTTGCTTTTATAGACGACCATTACGATTATCATACTGCAAATGATAATTTTAAAAACTTAGATAGAAACACCCTACAACATCAAGGCGAAAATCTCCTTCCGTTGTTACATTATTTTGCCGATGCAGATCTGTCTCAACTTAAATCGAATGAAGATTCGGTGTATATAAATTTTCCCTTTGTAAAAATGATAAGTTATCCGTTTTCGTGGGTAAAACCTATGTTTTTTATTACACTATTTATCTTTATAGTTTTAATTTTTATTGGTTTAAAAAAAGGAAAACTAAACGCAAAAGGGATTATTAGAGGATTAATCGCTTTTTTTAGTTCACTTATTATAAACGGACTTATTGGATATTTCGGTTGGAAACTGCTTCAAAATGCGTATCCGCAATATCAAGAAATTCAACACGGTTTTACCTATAACGGGCATACGTATATTGCTTTTTTTGTTGCACTTACCCTATCTTTAACATTTTTATTTTATCGAAAATTCGGTAAAAATTATACGGTTACTAACTTGATGGTTGCGCCTATTTTGTTTTGGTTACTTTTAAATGGTTTTATTGCATTTTCGCTACAAGGAGCCTCTTTTTTTATCATTCCGGTTTACTTTGCATTATTGGCATTTTGGGTACTCATAATACAGGAAGAGAACAATACCGAAAACCCCAATATTTATTTAATGCTTTTACTATCTGTACCTGCTATTTTTATTTTTGCTCCGATAGTAAAATTTTTACCCGTAGGGTTGGGATTAAAAATGCTTGTAGGTAGCACAATTTTTACAGTACTTATATTTGGATTGTTGTTACCAGTAATAGGTTTTTACAAATCTAAAAGAGCTTATGCCGTTCTGTTTTTTGTCCTTGCGTTTATTTTGTTTGTAAAAGCACATCGTAACAGTGGTTTTACACCGAAACACCAAAAGCCCAATAGCTTGGTATATTTTGAAGATGCCGACCTGGGAAAATCGTATTGGGCAACCTACGATAATGTTTTAGACCCTTGGACAAAAGGGTATTTGGGAAATTCACCAGAGGAAGCTTCAAAATATATTTTTCTCACAAGTGGAAGCAAATACAAAAGAGCTTATACCTACGCTAATAAAGCTCGGCAAAAAAACATTCCGATTTTTAAAGTAAAAAAAAACAAAGACACGGTTGTTAATAATCTTAGAGAAGTTACCTTTACTATTTTACCGCAACGAAAAGTAAAC
>WFXA01000043.1 GCA_015490835.1 Flavobacteriaceae bacterium
ATTTAAAACTGATTAGTTACAATCTTTTTATAAAAGAAATTTTTCAAAAAAATTCTTTTTTTAAATCCTACTTTGTAATAGCAAAGAATATAGTATTTTTGTTTTTCGTTTATTTATATTTGAACTATGAAGAGAATAACAAAAAAAACCTATTTACAATGGTATGAGGATATGCTTTTTTGGAGAAAGTTTGAAGACAAGCTGGCACAAGTATACATCAACCAAAAAATTAGAGGGTTTTTGCATTTATACAACGGGCAAGAAGCCGTATTAGCCGGAGCTTTACACGCAATGGACTTATCTAAAGACCGAATGATTACCGCATACCGCAACCATGTACAACCCATTGGTATGGGCGTTGATCCTAAAAAAGTGATGGCAGAACTTTACGGAAAAGCAACCGGAACCTCCCAAGGTTTAGGTGGTTCGATGCATATTTTTTCTAAAGAACACCGATTTTATGGCGGACACGGAATTGTAGGTGGGCAAATACCGCTGGGAGCCGGAATTGCCTTTGCCGATAAATACCACAACAGAGATGCCGTTACACTAACCTTTATGGGAGACGGAGCAACGCGTCAAGGAGTCTTACACGAAACATTTAACCTTGCCGAACTTTGGAACCTTCCTGTAGTTTTTTGTGTAGAAAACAACCAATACGCCATGGGAACATCGGTAGAACGAGCCATAAGCGAGCGTGAAATATGGAAACTCGGGTTGGGATACGGAATGCCAAGTCGAGCCGTAGACGGAATGAAACCCGAACCCGTTGCCGAAGCACTAACCGAAGCAATTGAACATGCCCGAAAAGGAAACGGTCCCTCATTCTTAGAAATAAGAACCTATCGTTACCGAGGGCACTCTATGAGCGATGCACAACATTACCGTACCAAAGCCGAAGTAGCCGAAAAACAAAAAGAAGACCCTATTTTATATGTAAAAAATGTTATTCTTACTAAAAAATACGCTAGCCAAGCACAACTTAATGAAATTGACAAACGCGTAAAAGAAAAAGTAGCCGAGTGCGAAAAATTTGCTGAAGAATCTCCCTATCCGGACATCAATGTGATGTACGACTCGGTGTACGAACAAAAAGATTATCCATTTTTACCTCATAAATTATAAATTATGGCGCAAGTAATTACTATGCCGCGATTAAGCGATACGATGGAAGAAGGAACCGTTGCAAAATGGTTGAAAAAAATAGGCGATAAAGTGGAAGAAGGCGATATCCTTGCCGAAATTGAAACCGATAAAGCCACAATGGAGTTTGAATCCTTTTACGAAGGAACACTCCTTCACATTGGTGTACAAGAAGGCGAAACCGCTCCGGTAGATAGTGTACTGGCAATTATAGGCAATAAAGGCGAAGATATTTCCGAATTAGTATCCAATACTTCAAACCAAAATAAAGAAAAAGAAGATAGTAAGGTCGAAAATGCTTCAGATAAAACGGAAGTAAACAAACCAACTTCCAATTTACCCAAAGGCGTACAACTAATTACCATGCCAAGATTAAGCGATACGATGGAAGAAGGAACCGTTGCAAAATGGCTTAAAAAAGAAGGCGATACTATAGAAGAAGGAGATATCCTTGCCGAAATTGAAACCGATAAAGCCACGATGGAATTTGAATCTTTTTACAGCGGAACCTTATTAAAAATAGGAATAAAAGATGGCGAAACGGCACCGGTAGATAGCATTTTGGCAATTATTGGACCCAAAGGAACCGATATTTCCGGAATTATTGAAAACTACCAAGCACCACAACCGAAAGAAGAAACAAAAGAAACAACTGTCAGTAAAGCACCACAACAAACAGAAACCAAAATAAAAGAAGTAACTCAAAAACAAATTGTTGCAAATAACGGAAGAATCCTCGCATCACCGCTGGCTAAAAAATTAGCAAAAGAAAAAAATATTAACTTGACTACTGTTACCGGAACCGGTGAAAACGGAAGAATTATAAAAAGAGATATCGAAAATTATACACCTGCCACCGCTACACAAACTTATATGCCGGTAGGAGTTGAAACATTTGAAGATATACCCAATTCGCAGATGCGAAAAACCATTGCCAAACGATTGGGCGAAAGCAAATTTACAGCCCCACATTACTACCTTACCGTAGAGTTGGATATGGACCACGCCATTGCAGCCCGAAAAGCCATTAATGCCACACCCGATATAAAAATATCTTTTAACGATATGATTGTAAAAGCATGTGCTATGGCTTTACGCAAACACCCGAAAGTAAACTCACAATGGACAGACAAAGCTACCCGCATTGCCAAACACATACACATTGGCGTTGCCGTTGCGGTAGACGACGGATTGCTGGTTCCCGTACTAAAATTTACAGACCAAATGAGCTTTCAGCAAATAGGAGCAAATGTAAAAGAGTTGGCAACCAAAGCCCGAAACAAAAAACTTACACCCCAAGAAATGGAGGGTAGTACGTTTACGGTTTCTAATTTGGGAATGTTTGGTATTAGAGAGTTTACCTCTATTATTAACCAACCCAACTCAGCAATACTAAGCGTAGGAGCAATTGTAGAAAAACCCGTGGTTAAAAACGGACAAATAACCGTTGGAAATACAATGACAGTAACACTGGCTTGCGACCACCGCACCATAGATGGTGCAACCGGAGCCGCTTTTTTACAAACACTACGTACCTATATCGAAAATCCTGTAACAATGTTTGTTTAAAAAACCGTAACTGTATAATCTTACAGAACTCACAGACCTTAAAAAACAATAAAGCCTAAAAAACAAAATAAAATCCGTTACTCATGAAAAAAATCATTATAACCGGAACCAGTAGAGGAATAGGCTACGAACTAGTGCAATTATTTACCGATGCAGGACATCAAGTATTGGCTTTATCACGTAACGATGCTCCTGTATCAAGTATGAATCTTGACGGCTGTACAATTTTTCCGTTTGACATTACCGATGCTTCAGATATTAAAAAAGTAAGCAAATTTGTAAAAGAACACTGGAAACACGTAGATGTGCTTATTAATAATTCGGGTGTTTTACTTAACAAACCTTTTGCTAAAACAAAAATAAACGAATTTAAAGCCATTTACGAAGTAAATGTTTTTGGAGCAGCAGCACTCACACAAGCTATGGTACCGTTTATGAATAAAAACAGCCACGTGGTAAACATTAGCAGTATGGGTGGTGTGCAAGGAAGCGTAAAATTTCCCGGACTCAGTGCTTACAGCAGTAGCAAAGGAGCCTTGATAACGCTCACAGAAGTACTGGCAGAAGAGTATAAAGAAACCGGACCAACGTTTAACGCTCTCGCCTTAGGTGCCGTGCAAACCGAAATGCTTCAAGAAGCTTTTCCCGGCTTTCAAGCACCGGTTACTGCAAAAGAAATGGCATACTATATTATGAACTTTTCATTGACAGGAAACAAGTATTATAACGGAAAAGTTTTACAAGTTTCCAGTACCACTCCGTAATCGGTTATGGATGATGTTTTAAAAAAATACCTTCCTGAAGCCGCTGTAAATTCGGTATTACAATTAATAAAAACACACCATATTCATCTTCAAATCGTGAAGCAACGTGTTACACGTCATGGGGATTACCGAAAACTTCCTAACGGGCAACATAAAATTACCGTTAACGCTAACCTGAACAAATACAAGTTTCTAATTACACTAATTCACGAAATTGCACATCTGGTGGCTTTTTCTACTTACGGAATAAAAATAAAACCACACGGAAAAGAATGGAAATATACGTTTCAGCAATTAATGCTTCCGTTACTTCATCCCGAAATTTTTCCAAATAACTTATTACCCTATCTTGCGCTTCACTTTAAAAATCCCAAAGCCAGTAGCGATACCGATACCCGACTTTCCTTAGCATTAAAACAATACGATCCGCCTTCCGATAAAATACCTATATTTGAAGTGCCTTACGGTGCAAAATTTAAACTCTACAACGGAAGAGAATTTATACGCGGAAAAAAACGAGTAAAACGATACGAATGCAAAGAAACAGCCACCGGAAGAATATACCTGTTTAATCCCAATGCCGAAGTAGAAGCATTATTATAAACCTTACCAGATGAACAACAACCAATATGCAGTAATAATGGCAGGCGGTATCGGCTCTCGGTTTTGGCCCGTAAGCACCGGTGCCTTTCCTAAACAATTTCACGATATGCTGGGTACGGGAAAAAGCCTGTTGCAAACCACTTTTTTAAGATTGGCAAAATTTATACCCACACAAAATATTTTAATCCTTACCAACGAGCGTTATATTAATTTGGTTTTAGAGCAATTACCACAAATAAGCAAAGAACAAGTTGTGTTAGAACCCGCTATGCGAAACACGGCACCATGTATTTTGCTTTCGGCATTAAAAATTCACAAACAAAACCCCAATGCCTTAATGCTTGTTGCCCCAAGCGACCATTGGATTGAAGACGAAACCGCTTTTAAAAACGATGTACAATCTTGTTTTGATTATTGTAAAGAGCACAATGGCCTTTTAACTTTAGGAATTAACCCAACCTTCCCCAACACCGGTTACGGATATATAGAGTATGACAAAATAGACAGTTCACCTATAAAAAAAGTGCTTCAGTTTAGAGAAAAACCCGATTATAAAACCGCAAAACACTTTTTGGAAGAAGGAAATTTTTTATGGAATGCCGGAATTTTTATGTGGAGTACAAAAAGTATTGTTCAGTCATTTCAAGTCTATTTACCGGAAATGTACTCGCTTTTCAATAACGGAATTTCTACTTTAAATACTTCCGAAGAAGAAGCGTTTATCGAAAAAAATTACGGTCATGCCGAAAATATTTCTATCGATTTCGGGATTTTAGAAAAAGCCGCCAATGTTTATGTAAAAAAAGCTACTTTTGATTGGAACGATTTAGGAACGTGGGGAGCATTACACAATAAACTGGAGAAAGACGCTGACCAAAATACGATTGTACGAGCCAAAACACTTTTAAAAAACACAAAAAACACAATGGTGTATTCGGCGACCGATAAATTAATGGTTGTCGAAGGACTTAGCGATTATATTGTAGTGGACAAAAAAGATGTTTTGCTTATCTTTCCGAAAGAAAAAGAGCAAGATATTAAAAAATTACTCGAAGAAGTTAAACAACAATTTGGTGAAAAATACACATAAATGGAAACCGATAATACTAATTTTGATGAAAATAAAGAGCTGGAAATAGCCAAACTTACTGCTTGGCAGAATATCAAGAATTTTTTTAAAGAGCTGCTTGACATTCGTACCGAATCAGACAGAGATGCCACTATTGAAGCGGTAAAACAAGATATTCCGTTTAAAGGACATACGGCTTGGATTCTGATTTTTTCGGTATTTGTGGCTTCAATTGGTCTAAATGTGAGTAGCACTGCTGTGGTGATTGGAGCGATGCTTATTTCGCCATTAATGGGACCTATCGTAGGAATGGGATTGTCTGTAGCTATTAACGATGTAGATACTTTACGGCGGTCATTGATTAATCTGGGTGTTATGGTAGCACTTAGTGTTTTTACTGCTTATTTTTACTTTTCTATTTCACCGCTAACCAAAGAAACTCCCGAACTCATTGCGCGCACCTATCCCACTATTCTGGATGTTTTAATTGCTATTTTTGGTGGCTTGGCACTTATCGTTGCCAAAACTAAAAAGGGAACTATGGTAAGTGTCATCTTTGGTGTTGCTATTGCTACCGCATTAATGCCTCCGCTTTGTACGGTAGGTTATGGTTTGGCTATTGGAAATCTGCATTATGCCGGTGGTGCTTTATACTTATTTTCTATCAACACGGTTTTTATTGCTTTGACTACTTTTATTGTTGCAAAAGCTTTGCGGTTTCCGTTGGTTAGGTATGCAAATTCAAAAATGCGAAGACGAATCGCGCAAATAGCTTCGTTTATTGCAATTGTGGTAATGGTTCCCAGTGTGATTTTATTTTTAAATTTATTAAAAGAAGAAGTTTTTAAAAACAAAGCAGAAGAGTTTGTTGCTAACCAAATAAAGATAGACGGTGCCGAAGTGGTAAAATATACCTATGACTATGATAATAAAAACATAGATGTATATCTTATAGGTCGTCCGGTTTCGCAACAAGTTATAAGCAGTTGGAAAACTAAATTAAAAGATGTTAAGGAGTTAAATGAGGTGTCATTACAGGTTTTTCAAGGAGCCGACCAAAGTGGTGAATTAGCCGAAAAACTTTCAAGTGAAGTAAAAGCAGGTATTTTAGAAGATTTATATGTAAAAAACGAACAACTGCTTAGTAATAAAGATGAACGTATTAAATTTCTTGAAAATGAAGTTGCCAAATTAAAAGTAAAAGACCTTCCGTTTTCTGAATTAAGCCAAGAGGTAAAAACACTTTTTAATGATATTGAAAAATTTGGTTATTCAAAACAAGTCATTACCGATTTTAATGAAATTGATACCATTTCGGTGTTTAAAGTTAAGTGGGGAAAAGATTTAAAGGAAGAAGTACGCCTTTCTGAAAAAGAGAAATTAAAAAATTGGCTAAAAACAAAATTTAAGTTAGACACGTTGGTTGTTGAATAATTTTGAGTCGTTATCTATTCCTCCAAAAAAATGGAGTAAGAACAATTAATACGGTAAAGAGTTCAAGCCTACCTATAAGCATTAAAAAACTTGCCCACCATTTTGCAGCTCCGGGCAACCAGCCATAATTATCTACAGGTCCAAGTTTTCCTAAAGCAGGGCCTACGTTTCCTAATGTTGAAGCAGCGCCACCCAATGCCGTATCAAAATCCAATCCCAATATTGAAAAAACCAACACCCCAATAATAAACGATAGCATATACAATATAAAAAATGCAAGGATATTATACACAATGGGTTGCTGAACAGACTTTAAATTATACCTCACAGGTAATACTGCGTGTGGATGAAGTGTGCGTTTAAATTCTAACAATCCATTTTTAATCATAATAATATGACGCATTACTTTTATTCCTCCGGCGGTAGATCCGGCAGAACCTCCTAAAAACATAAGCCCAAAGAACACCATTGTAAGCAAGGGTGTCCACATAGTAAAATCGGCACTAATAAAACCCGTTGTAGTAACTACCGTTAATACTTGAAATAAACTATGTCTAAATCCGCTTTCAAACCGTCCCCACACCATAGGATGATTAACACTTGATGAAGACATATCGGCATAAAAGTAAATAATTAATGAAGAAAAAATAGTAATTCCTACAATTGCCAAAAAGTAATACCGAAACTCTTCGTCTTTTAATACTTTGCTAAATTTGGTTTTAAAAGCAAAATAACTAAGCACAAAATTACTTCCGGCAAGAAACATAAAAACAATAATTATATACTGAATAATTGGTTGATGATTCCAATGTGCAATACTGGCATTTTTGGTTGAAAAACCACCTGTACTAAGTGTACTTAACGAATGGTTGATAGCATCAAAAAAATTCATACCGGCTACTTTTAGCAAGATTGTTTCGGCTAGGGTATAACCTACATATATTAACCAAAGTCGCTTGGCGGTATCTGTTATTCTTGGGTGTAACTTATCGCTGGACGGACCCGGAGATTCGGCAGCAAAGAGTTGCATTCCTCCTATTCCTAGTAAAGGTAAGATTGCAATGGCTAGTACAATGATTCCCATACCTCCTATCCAATGCGTAATACTTCTCCAAAACAAAACCCCTTTTGGCACTATTTCTATATCGCTTAAAATAGTTGCTCCGGTAGTTGTATAACCACTCATTGTTTCAAAAAAAGCATTGGTGAAACTAGGGATTGCACCTGTAAAAATATACGGAAGCGAACCTGCAAGTGACATAAAAATCCATCCAAATGTAACAATTACGTAACCGTCTCTTTTTTGAATTTCTTTACGTGACCCTTTGGTAAGAAACATAAGTGTTAGCCCTACAAAAATAGTAGTTAACGATGCAGAGAATAATTGTATTGTTACCCCATCTTTATAAATAAAACTAATTAGTGTTGCCAATAACATAAACCCGCCGTTAACGGTTATTAGCAACCCCATTAGGTAAAAAATGATTTGGTAGTTAAGTTTGGTAGGTTTTCCCATTACACAAAGAGTGATTCAACTTTTTTAATTGCTTGTGGAAGGCAACAAACTACAATCCTGTCACCTCTTTTAATTTCAAAATCTCCAAGAGCAATAAGCCCTTCGTTATCTCTTATCACGCCTCCAATAATGGCAGCTCGAGGAAAATGAATGTTTTTAATTTTTTTATTGCACACTTTGGATGTAGGAGAGACAATAAACTCGAGCAGTTCGGTATTCATGTTATTTAAAACGGTTATGGCAACAATTTCTCCTTTTCTAATGTATCTAAAAATATTATTTGCAGCCAACAGCTTTTTATTAATTAAAGTATCAATCCCAATGGATTGTGAGAGTTGAAAATAATCCATATTTTCAACCAATGCAATGGTCTTGCGTACACCTTTTGATTTTGCAACCAAGCAAGACATAATATTAGTTTCACTATTTCCCGTAACCGAAATAAAGGCATCCATTTCATCTATTGATTCTTCTTCGAGTAAATCTACATTTCTTCCATCTCCTTGAATAATTAAACTTCCCGGTATTTCATCTGCCAGATCAAATGCTTTTTCTTTGTTTTTTTCAATTAGTTTTACATTAAATTTATTTTTGCATAAATCAATTGCTGTTTTAATTCCTATTTTACTACCACCCAGAATCATTACATCTTTTATTTCTTTAAGTGTTTTCCCAGAAAGTTTAATAATTTCTTCAACACCTTCTTTTGTAGTTATAAAATAAACCCTGTCGCCTTGTTTAAATCGCGTATCGCCTCTGGGAATTATGGTGTACTGTGTACCGTAACGTTGTATGGCAATAGGCACAAATTGCAGATTATGGTGTAATTCGCCTACTTCTCTAACCGATTTTTCTATAAATGTGGAGGTTCTGGATAGGGTTAGCCCAATCATGGTTAATGCTCCGTTTTCAAACTCATAAGTATCATTAAAAATGCTTCGGTTAAGTAAGAGTTCAATCTCATTTGCAGCAAGCGATTCGGGTGAGATGAGTTCGTCTATACCTATTTCCGAAAATCCAATTTCTTCTTTGTTTTCAATAAATTCGGTATTGGAAATTCTAGCAATAGTTCGTTTAGCTCCTAACTGTTTTGCTAAAACACAACAAGTAATATTAGTAGTTTCGCTGGAGGTTACTCCTATTACCAAATCGGTTTCGTTTACACGTGCGTCGGTTAGCACCGAGAGGGATGTAGCGTTTCCTTTAATTACTCGAATATCCAAATGTGTATCGGCATAACTCAAGGCATCTCGGTTGGTATCGATTAAGGTAATGTCTTGCGACTCAAATGAAAGTAACTTGGCTAAATGAAAACCAACCTCTCCGGCTCCGGCTATAATAATTTTCATGTGTCTTTTTTATAGTTTTTTTTATAGGTCACATGTAACTTACCCTAACTAAATTATCATTACCTATTAGTATTTTAATAATAATTTAGTTAGGGACGTTTCATAAAAAATTCTAATTGCTAAGCAAATGTAATGAAAAATATACGCTATTGTAAAATGGTTTGATTATTAAACGTTAATTTATATGAAATAACCTCAACCTAGGTTGTAAAAAAAAATGTAATTTTGCAGCCCATTATGAAAGTAAAAGTTACGCCATATAAAGATTCTTCATTAAGTAAGAAACAACAGGTAGAAAAAATGTTTGACACTATTTCTACCAATTACGACGGGCTAAATAAGGTAATTTCTTTTGGTACCGATATAAAATGGCGCAAACGGGTTTTAAAATTAGTTATTTCTGAAGAGCCCAATACAATTTTAGACATTGCTACAGGTACCGGAGATTTAGCAATACAATTTGCAAAAAAAACGAATGCTAAAGAAATCATTGGTTTAGACCTATCTGAAGGAATGCTTGATGTAGCTCGAAAAAAAGTTAAAAACACACCATTAGAAAAAAAAGTGTCTTTTGTGAAGGGTGATTCTGAAAATTTACACTTTGAAGCTAATTATTTTGACGTAATAACCGTATCGTTTGGTATTCGTAATTTTGAAAACCTTGAAAAAGGACTTTCCGAAATTTACAGAGTATTAAAACCCTCGGGATTATTTGTGATTTTAGAAACTTCGGTGCCGGAAAAAACACCTTTTAAACAAGGTTATAAAGTTTATACAAAAACACTTCTTCCGGTGATAGGAAAACTTTTTTCCAGAGATAAAGTTGCCTATCGTTATTTATGCGAAAGTGCATCGGTTTTTCCGTACGGAAAAGCTTTAAACAATATTTTACAAAAAATTGGGTTTATAGGTATTGCTAACAAACCGCAAACTTTTGGTGTAGCTACAATTTATACCGCTACAAAAGATTAATTATGAGAAGATTTTTATTTATTATTACCTTACTGTTATTAGCTCAAAACACACAAGCACAGTTGTTTAGTAAAGAAAGGATTGCTAATCTTGAAAACTTTGACAAACGTTTTCTTTCTTGGGGTTATTTTTTAGGTTTTAATAGTTACGACTTTAAATTTGAATACGAGAAACAGTTTACCGATGCCAACACCGATATTTTGGTAGATACCTCAGTAGGTTTTAGTGTAGGACTTATAGGAAACTTAAGAGTAAACAATCATGTAGATATACGATTGGAGCCCGGGTTGTATTTTACACAGCGAAATTTAATTTTTCCTAATTTTACCGAAGAAAAAGATTTTTTAAGAGAAACCAAATCTACCTACATTCATGTTCCTCTTTTATTAAAATTATCCACCAAGCGTATTAATAATTTTAAACCGTTTATTATTGGTGGAATTTCTACTTCATTAAACTTATCGAGTAACCAAAAAAATCCGGACGATAACTTTCAAGGACAATTTAGGATGAAAAAATATACAAGTTACTACGAGTTAGGATTTGGTATCGATTTTTATTTATTCTTCTTTAAGTTTACGCCTTCAATTAGAGGTGTTTTTGCAACTTCAGACGAGTTGGTGCCCGACAAAAATCCGAATAGCCCATGGACAAGTAATATTAGTAGCTTAAAATCCAGAGGTGTGTTTATTAATTTTACTTTTCAATAAGTTTTTTTAAGAGGGAAATCTGACCCAAATGGTAGTAACAGTGTTCTATCATACCTTCAATATTTTGTTGATGGTTTCCGTATTTATATCAACAAAAGGTTGTTGCAATTGTTTTTCAGATAATTTTTTTGGCTCTATGTTGTTTTGTGTGGGTAAAGGTAAAAAATATTATTGAGTTATTAATTTAGTTTCTATTTAATTTGTTTCCGAGTAATAGGTTCGCTTTTAATCATTCTAATAATAGAATTATGCCAAATAGTCTGTTTGGATTGAGACCGATTGATTCGATAACAAAACTCATCAAGATATTTCTGAATATGTTCTTTACTTACATGAGTTGGTATTGTTCTTAACCAAGATTTTACTTGATGAATAATTATTTGTAACTTTTTAAAGTTTTTACCATTATCACTTTTAATTTGTGTAATATCATAGGTGGCTTTCAGAGGTTCATAG
>WFXA01000044.1 GCA_015490835.1 Flavobacteriaceae bacterium
TTATATAAGCGATTAACAATTTTCAATTGCAATTAGCCTGTTTAACCAAATTGTTTTTATAAATTTACGCATCTTAAGTTATAAACGAAAAAACCACAATTTTAGTCTATGTTTCTCGAAAATACTGTTAACCAAGAAGAACAATTTGGATGGATAGAGGTAATATGTGGCTCTATGTTTTCGGGTAAAACGGAAGAACTCATTAGAAGGCTCAAGCGCGCACAATTTGCCAAACAAAAGGTTGAGATTTTTAAACCCGAAATCGATACCCGCTACGACGAAGATAAAGTAGTTTCTCACGATAGTAATGTGATACAATCTACACCGGTTCCGGCTGCGGCAAACATTCCGTTACTGGCAGATGGTTGTGATGTGGTAGGAATAGACGAAGCGCAATTTTTTGATCAAGAAATAGTTAAAGTTTGTAACGATTTAGCCAACAAAGGTGTTCGGGTAATTATTGCAGGATTGGATATGGATTTTAAAGGCAATCCGTTTGGTCCTATGCCGGCACTTATGGCAACTGCCGAGTATGTTACCAAAGTGCATGCCGTTTGTACCCGAACCGGAAATTTAGCTCATTATAGTTACCGAAAAGCAAAAAGTGAAGATTTGGTGCTACTGGGCGAAACAGACGAATACGAACCTTTAAGTAGAGCCGCTTATTACAAGGCTATGACGAAAGAAAAGGTTAAAAAAATGAATGTAAATGAACCGGAAGAAATTTCGCCTAAAAAGTAAGCGTAGTAATGTCGTCCCACCACCAAACCGTATTGGAAATCAACCTTTCTGCCTTAGCTTGCAATTACCGGTATCTTAAATCTCAACTTCAAGCCAAAACACGTTTTCTAGCCGTTGTAAAAGCAAATGCTTACGGAAGCGATGCAATTAAGATAGCAAAAAAACTAGAAAAGTTAGGAGCAGATTATCTTGCCGTAGCCTATACAAATGAGGGGATTATACTTCGTGAAAACGGAATTAAAGCACCTATCTTAGTATTGCATCCGCAAATTGAAAATATAGATAAATGTATTGATTATTCTTTAGAACCTAATTTATATAGCTTTGCGACCCTACGTTATTTTTTAAAATTAGCTTCTAAAAATAATACCACAAACTATCCCGTTCATATAAAATTTAATACCGGTCTTAATAGATTGGGGTTTGTTGAGGATGATGTTTTCGAAGTTTCAAAAATTTTAAACAAAACATCCAATGTGCAACCTATTTCTGTTTTTTCACATCTTGCCGCAAGTGAAGATTTAAACGAAAAAAAATTCACACTACAACAAATTAAAAGATTTAATTCAATTATTGAAAAAGTAAAAGAAACATTTCAAACTAAACCTCTATTTCATTTATGCAACACATCGGGACTATTAAATTATCCCGAAGCCCATTTCGACATGGTAAGAATCGGAATAGGGTTGTATGGCTTTAGTAATATTCCATCTTTTCAAAAAAACTTTAGTCCCATAGCAAGTTTAAAATCGGTAATTTCTCAAATTCATACTATTTCAAAAGGCGATAGTGTAGGGTACAACAGAGCGTATATATGTAAAAGTGAAAGTGAAAAAATTGCTGTTATTCCCGTTGGTCACGCCGATGGGATTAATCGTATTTATGGCAACGGAAATGGATGGGTAACCATTAATGGAAAAAAAGCACCAATCGTGGGAAATGTATGTATGGATATTATAATGGTAAACACAACACATTTGTCATGTAATGAAGGAGACGAAGTTTTTTTGTTTGGAAAAAATCCTACTGCCGAAACACTTTCAGAAAGAGTACAATCAATTTCTTACGAACTAATAACTAGTATTTCACCTCGTATTAAACGGGTTTTTATCGAAAAACCATAATTTTTTTTTTATCTAAACACTTTTTTGCTAACTTGGGCTTCATTAACACTAAAAACTATTAATTATGCTTAAAGAATTTAAAGAATTTATCATGACCGGTAATGTGGTTGATTTTGCCATTGCCGTAATTATGGCAGGAGCCATTGGTCTGGTTGTTAACGGATTTGTTAGCGATATTGTAATGCCGGTAGTAGGTCATTTTGCAGGTGGGTTGGATTTTGCCGACATGAAAATTGTACTGGACGAAGCCGTAACCGGTGCAGACGGAAAAATCACAAAACCCGAAAATGCCATTATGTATGGTAGGTGGATAAATTCTATTGTAAACTTGATTATTGTAGGATTTGTGATGTTTTTAATTGTAAAGGCTTACAATAAAACTAAAAAGAAAAAAGAAGAAGCTCCTGCAGAACCGGCAGGACCTACACAAGAAGAATTATTGGCAGAAATAAGAGACCTGCTTAAAAAGTAAGTGTATTTCACAAAACGTTACACTACTAATTATTTAATTTAAGCCACCCGGAAAAGGGTGGTTTTCTTTTAAAACAAATTCTAAAAATAAATGCATTATTTTTGCAGTAATTTAAATTGAAAATCGAATCTGCACGATTCTTATTTTCAGCTTCAAAAATAAAAAATATGAAAGTAGCAATTGTAGGAGCCACCGGAATGGTAGGGGATGTATTATTAGAAGTGTTAGAAGAGCGAAATTTTCCGGTAACGCAGTTGCTTGTAGTTGCTTCTAAAAAGTCGGTTGGTAACATAATACAATTTAAAGAAAAACAATTAGCCGTAATTGGTATAGAAGAAGCCTTGCAAAACAAACCGGACATTGCTATTTTTTCGGCAGGAGCTGCAACATCTTTACAATGGGCTCCAAAATTTTCAGTAGCAGGAACAACTGTTATCGATAATTCATCTGCCTGGCGAATGGATGCTTCCATAAAGCTAATTGTTCCTGAAATTAATGCGCATCTTCTTACAAAAAACGATAAAATAATAGCCAACCCAAATTGCTCTACCATACAATTGGTACTGGCACTGGCACCGTTACATGCTAAGTACCAAATGAAGCGTGTGGTTGTATCAACATATCAATCGGTTTCAGGAACAGGAACTAAAGCGGTTAACCAATTGGAAAACGAAATAAAAGGCATTAAAGCTGAAATGGCGTATCCGTATCCCATTTTTAAAAATGCACTTCCTCATTGCGATGTTTTTGAAGAAAACGGTTATACAAAAGAAGAAATGAAATTGGCTCGTGAACCTCAAAAGATATTAGATGATTGTACTTTTTCAATAACAGCAACTGCAGTGCGAATTCCCACTGCCGGCGGACACAGCGAAAGTGTTAATGTTGCGTTTAGAAACGATTTTGATATAAATGAAGTGCGAAGAATTTTGCATAACACCCCGGGAATTACCCTACAAGATAATCCCGATACCAATACGTATCCCATGCCTATTTATGCAAACGGAAAAGATGCCGTGTTTGTAGGAAGATTACGCAGAGATCTATCGCAAGAAAACACTTTAAATATGTGGATTGTGAGCGATAATCTAAGAAAAGGAGCCGCTACCAACGCCATACAAATAGCCGAATATTTAGTAGCCAACAACTTGGTATAACCTCATTATTTTAAACATAAAAATTTTCATCTTTAACAATTTAATAAGATTTCCACAATTTTTGATTTAATACATTTGTTTTTTAATTCTTTATATGATTCGCTGGATACTATTTATTATAGTAATTTTTTTAATTGATTTGTATGCCTTTCAGGCTTTTAAAACGGTTTTTAAAAACAATTGGACTTATTTTTTATATTGGGTAATTAGCATATTAGTGCTAGTTAATTTTGTGTATTGGTTTTATGGATTAGATAGAAAAGACTTTTCGCATCCGCACAGTTATACCTTTGCTATTTTTATTACTTTTTTTCTTCCCAAACTGGTGATTTTGTCTTTTATGTTTGGAGAAGATGTTGTACGGTTGTTTCAAAAAATAAGTTCTTATTTTTCTGTTTCCCAAACAAGGTCTATCCCGGGCAGAAGGAAGTTTGTTTCACAAATAGCTTTCGGTTTGGTGGCAATTCCGTTTGCTTCTTTTTTATACGGAATTTATAAAGGCAAGTATAACTTTAAAGTTTTACAATATACTTTAACCTTTGATGATTTACCCGAATCATTTAACGGGTACCAAATTACCCAAATTAGCGATGTGCATTCGGGAAGTTTTGATAATCCGGAAAAAGTAGCCTATGCTATAGATTTAATTAACCAACAAAAAAGCGACCTAATTTTATTTACAGGTGATTTGGTAAACAACAAAGCCGAAGAAATGCTTCCGTATAAAGAACTCTTTAAAAAATTAAAAGCAAAAGACGGAATGTTTTCGGTATTGGGAAATCATGATTACGGTGATTATATTACTTGGAACAGCAAGCAAGCAAAAGTGCAAAATTTTGAAGATTTAAAAACCATACAAAAAGAAATAGGATTTGATTTACTACTAAATGAAAGCAGATTTATTACCAAAAACAATGAGCGTATTGCCATAATAGGTGTAGAAAATTGGGGGACAGGAGGTTTTAAACAAGCAGGCGATTTACAAAAGGCTTCCAAAAATGTTAAAAACTCCGATTTCAAAATTTTACTTAGCCATGACCCTTCTCATTGGGATGCTCAAATAGTAAACCACAAAAAAAAGTTTCATCTAACTTTAAGCGGGCACACTCACGGAATGCAATTTGGTATCGAAATACCGGGTTGGATAAAATGGAGTCCTGTAAAATGGCGTTATAAGCAATGGGCAGGGATTTATAAAAAGAATGAACAATACATTAATGTAAACAGAGGATTTGGTTATCTAGCCTTTCCGGGACGTGTAGGAATTTTGCCCGAAATTACGGTGATAAAACTTAAAAAACGTTCAAATAACACTTAATACGCTGAAAATACTATATTTGTAGTATAATTTTCAAGAAAAAGATTTTAAGAAGATGTCAAAATTTGGAGAATTAATAGAAACTCAAGTGCCTGTTTTGTTAGATTTTTATGCAGAATGGGATGAAGCTTGTAAAGAAATGCATGCCGTTTTACGAGATGTTGCTGCAGCTATGGGCGATAAAGCTCGTGTTATTAAAATTGATGTAGAAAAAAACAAAGAACTATCGGAAGCTCTTAGAGTAAAAGGCTTGCCTACACTTATGATATACAAAAATGGCGAAATGAAGTGGCGTCAAAGTGGCGAACAAGATGCAAACACATTAATAGGCTTGGTTAAAGAATATGTGTAATTAACGTATCGCTTCGCACTGCCAACCTTTTTTATTAATATATTCTAAAACTCTAGGAAGCACATAGTTTAATTTTTTAAAAGATTTTAAACTATCGTGAAAAACCACAATGCTTCCTTCTTCTATATTGTTTAAAACGTTAGATACGCATTTTTCTTTTGAAATAGATGTGTCAAAATCGGCACTTAAAATATCCCACATTACAATTTTATATCCTCTTTCTATGAGTTTTTTTGCTTGTTTTGAAGTAATTTTCCCGTAGGGAGGGCGAAAAAGTATTGTTTTAATAGGAACTTCTTTTTCAAATTTTTCAATGTTTTGAATGTATGTTTGTGTAGCGTTTTTCCATCCGTTAATGTGGTTATAAGTGTGGTTTCCTATACCGTGTTCCTCTTTTATTACTTGTTTAAAAACATGCGGATGTTTCTTTACATTGTCTCCGATACAAAAAAAAGTAGCTTTTGCATTGTGTTTTTTTAATTGCTTTAGCACCCAAGGCGTTACTTCGGGAATGGGTCCATCGTCAAAGGTTAGAAAAACAGTATTTTTTTTGTTGGTAAACGCCCAAAGTCGTTTCGGAAATAACCGAGAAACAAGTTTGGGCGTTTTTACCAAATAAGCTTTCAAAGATGTTTATTTTATAGAATCTTCTAAAATGTTTAATAACGAGTCTATTTCTTTTTCGCGTTTGACATCTTCCATATCTACACCTTCGTCATCGCTATAAAATGCTCTAAATAGTTTTAGGTAGTCGTTAAATTTTGAAGCTTGTTGGCGGGCATACGCTTCATCATCGTATTTAATCGTGATGTCTACCAATGCTCTATAACGTTCCATATCGCTAATAATATCTTCGGCATAAGAGATTTGTTTTGCTTCATCCCAGCCACTATAATACAAAAGGTGTTCTTGGTATATTTTAGCTACTTTATTAAAAACTTCTCTGGCTTTTTCGGGTTTATTAATTTTGTAATAACCTTCAATAAAAGGTTCTAGAAGTGAATAATATTCAAATTTATCTACCGGCATTTTTTCCATTCCCAGATCTAAAATTTTCTCGGCTTTTTCAAACTTGCTTTCTTTAATAAGTTCGTTAGCAAGTCGCGATAAAGTACTTCGGTAGGTAATACCGTTTCTTCTGGTTTCGGTATCGTGATAGATGTTATCGCTTCCGCTATTACCCCAATCCCATTTCATTACGATATCATACATCTTATCTGTATTTATTCGTCCCATATCAAAAGGATTTCTTTTATCTATAGATGTTTTAATGGGCACTAGTTTGTAAATGATACCGTCTAGTTGTAAATAATCTTTCATCCATAAAAAATCGGAATCATTGTAGCTTCCGCCACTAAAATAAATAGGACGTTTCCAGTCGTTATTGGCAATAATATCCAACATTAACAAGGTGCTTTTGTATATAATATCACTCTTAATGGTGATGTAAATGTTATCTACAATTTTATCGGCATCTTTTGGGTCTACAATACCGTATTTTAACACATTCTCTTTATTAACGGGTATTTTTATAGTTTTTGAAGGAAAAGTGTTTGCCCATTGACCGCTTTCTAACTCTACTTGGGTAGCTTTGGTGTCGTTTGCAACAAAGTTCATCCAAGTTTTAATGTCTAAAGTGTCTTTTTTAGTTTTTTGGTAAAAAACAAAATCGCGTGTTCCAAAACGGTATTGTTCATGTGTTAATTGTGAGGGTATGGGATCGCTGTCATAAGCTTTTTTCTTCATATCGTCTATGTACCAATCGGTTTGAAAAAGGCTGGTGTTAATTACTCGAACATCTTGGCGGTATTTTTCAACTCCTTGTAAATACCATAGAGCAAAGGTATCGTTATCGCCAATTGTAAAGAGGATGGCATTGGGGTCACATGAATCCAAATACATTTGTGCCATCGATTTTGCAGTGTATTTATTTGAACGGTCATGGTCGTCCCAATTTTGACTTGCTAACAGTATTGGTGAAGCAAATAAAGTTACTGTTAATGTTGTAATGACAGCAATTTTTGGATTTAGATAATCTTTTATTACTTCAAAAAGCGCATATACTCCGTAGCCTATCCACATAGCAAAAACATAAAATGAGCCTACCAGTGCATAGTCTCTTTCTCTAGGTTCAAAAGCACGTTCGTTTAAGTAAATTTTTAGTGCTAATCCTGTAAAGAGGAAGAAGATTAATAATACCCAAAAACTTTTGGGGTCGTTTTTAAAATGAAATACCAATCCTAATATCCCCAAGAGCAACGGAAGCATATAGTAAGTATTTCTAGCTTTGTTATTTTTAAAATCGGAAGGTAAATTTTCTTGATTTCCTATTAAAATATTGTCAATAAAAGGTATTCCGCTAATCCAGTTTCCATGAAGATCGGTTCCTTCTCCTTGCACATCGTCTTGTCTGCCGGAAAAATTCCACATAAAATAGCGCCAATACATATATCCGAATTGGTGCTGAAAAAGAAACTTCATATTATCCAAAAAGGAAGGTTTTTTAATATCTAAAAAGCTTCCGTAGTTGGCTAAAAAAGTATCATAATCTTTTGTGTCAACCAATCCCGCTTTTATGGCTTCTTTAAATTTTTTTACTTCTTCAACCAGTCTGGGTTCGCCTCGATATTCTCTTTTTACACTAAATTCCAATCCATCTAAAAATTGCAAGTAATTGGCACTGTGTTCGGTACTCCACATTCTGGGGAAAAATCCTTTTTGTGAATCATCTAGATTTTGAGAGGCATTTTTATAGTTGTTTACAATTACATATTTGCCCAGCTTTTTGTCTTTTTCGTATTTAGGTTTGTCATCTTTATATGGATGAAGCGGGTCTAGACCTACGTATTTTTCGGTAAACATAGGTCCGTAAAACAAGTGTGTTTCAGGGTATTGTTCTCTGTTGTAATAAGCTAATAATTCACGTGCATTATTGGGGTTGTTTTCATTAATAACAGTACCGGCATTGGCACGAATAGGAAGCATAATCCAACTGGAGAATCCAATAAAAATAAACAAAATGCTTAATAGTAAAGTATTTAGGTGAACATATCCCTTATCTCGGGTTGTTTTTAGTCCGAAATAAAACAGGGTGGCAAAAAACAAACCGGCAATGATTGTACCCGAGTTAAAGGGCATTCCAAGCGAGTTTACAAAAAACAACTCGGAAGCACTAAAAAACTTTAATGACATAGGGAGTAACAATTTAAAAATAAATAATAAAATTGCGATTACAACAATATTGGCAATGATAAAATCTTTAACGGTTACGGTTTTGTATTTTTTGAAGAAGTATAAAAATCCCATTGCCGGAATGGTAAGCAATCCCATAAAATGAATACCAAAAGATAACCCTATTACAAAAGCGATAAGTACTACCCAACGGTTGCCACGAGGTTTATCCATATCTTGTTCCCATCGTAAAGCAAGGTAAAATAATAATGACATTATAAAGGCTGCTGAAGCATATACTTCGGCTTCTACGGCATTAAACCAAAAACTGTCGGTAAACGCAAATGACAAAGCGGCAATAGCGGCACTTCCTAAGACGGCAATAGCATAACTTCCTTCTATTTTATGATGCTTTGAAACGATTTTACGTAGTAAATAACTAAGCGACCAGTACATAAATAAGATGGTAAAAGCACTTGCAAAAACCGACATTAGGTTAATGGTAACAGCGATTTTGCTTGCATTTAAAGCAAAAATCGAGAAAAATGCACCCAGCAATTGATAGAGCGGAGCTCCCGGCGGGTGACCTACTTCTAGATTACTGGAGGTTGTAATGTACTCGCCTGCATCCCAAAAACTTGCTGTAGGTTCTACTGTAAGCCAATAGGTAATTAGCGCAATGGCAAAAACTGCCCAGCCAATAATAATGTTCCATTTTTTAAAATTAATACATGCCATATGATAAAACTAATTAATTGGTGCGAATTTACTAATAAATAGTTTAGCAAAGTATTAAAAATATCCTAACAATATTTTATGGTTTTTGTTGTGATGAGGTAAGAATAAAATAGTGATTTGTCATCGCCACTACATGTTTTTACAGAAAAAATTTGCTCAAGCCAAACTTTGTTTTAAATTTGCACCCACTTTAGAGTATTGGCCTATGGTGTAACTGGCAACACGTCTGGTTTTGGTCCAGAAGAGTCTAGGTTCGAGCCCTAGTAGGCCAACGTAGATAAACCTTAATTCATGTTTTTTTGAATTGAGGTTTTTTTGGTTCTTAACAATTTATGATTAATTCTGTAGTTTACGTATCAGTGAGTGTCGTTTCCCTTGGTATGATTAATATACCTACTTATTGATATTTAGAACGCTTAGTGTCGTTACAGAATGAAAATAGTTCAATTTCAAGTTCTCTCATTGAACTATTTTGAATTCGTATTCGGTATAAGTTTTAAAGAATTTTTTACAAGTCTAAAATTTCTGAGAACCTTGATTCTACCAATAGGAATTATTGGTTGGTGTAACAAGCGTATCCTTCCGATAGGAGGCTATGATTTGTTATACACAGTTAGTTATAGGGCTTTCTACTCTATAGGGAATTGAATTGAACTTGCTCTCTGAAAGTTTTCCCAATTGTGTCTTTTAGTGGGAGAGAGTAAGTTGATTTGGTCTCAATACCAACTTTTGAGAGTTTTGATATTGTATCTGACAACTTACTCTCTTTTTGAGCAAATTTCTTTGACTCCTTTGCCAACGAGTCAATTAATCTTTCTTCTATTGATTTGTTTTCTTTCATAATTACTGCAAATTTAGAAAAATACTCTTGAATGAACAAACGCTTTTCCACCTGACCTTAGTATATATTCACAAATTAAGTCGTTGTAATCTCTTATTAATTCTCTCAATTCTTCGTTATCAGAATAGTCTTCAATTTTCAATTTTAAAAAGGTTGTTAAAGTTTCAATACCTATTGACCGACCGTGAGAATGCCATATGCTGTTATTACTTAATTTGTTAGCAATGTCTTCAGCTCTATCTTCTTTTTCGCCTTTAGTTACAGGATTTCCAGTAGAACTGTGTTTATCCCAATTTTTAAATTTGTAGTTTACAAGCCAATCTTTAAGCAGAGCTATTGTCAAGTTTCTTGCCATTTCATAGCTTCTTAATTCAGCTAAATCAATTTTCTGTAGAATTAGAAATTCAGCTTCTGTAAGCTCATTTTTTGAAGATTTTTCTATAAGTTCTTCAACTTTGTCCAAATATCCGAGAGCAGGGACCCAATTTTTTCCGTTATAAACTTGTGGGTCAATTGGTCCTAACGAAGAAGAATAGTCCATATAAATTTTATCACCTGACATACAAAGTATTGTGCCTGCCGACATTGCATAATCAGGAACAACAAAAAATACTTCGTTGTAATGAAATCGGATAACTGAAACCATTTTTTCCACCGTTTCAGCGCTTCCACCAGGTGTATTTAGAAAAACTACAAGTCTATCTCTGTCAAATTCCTTATCAACTTTTAATTGTTCAATAAAATCTCTAAACGCTTTTTCAAGAGACGGGTGAATTTCACCATAGTGAAAAACAACATCAGCTTCAAAATACTCTTCAAGTTTTCTTAATCGCTCATTTAAAGTTTCCTTTATGGTTTCATCAAAAATTTGTCTCATTCCTTTCTATATTTATTTTCAAAGGTACTGTTTTCTGCCTTGTAGCTATCATAGATTATAAACCAGTTGCTTTTGATATTATACCTATTCTCAATATAAAGAAACCGCACAGACCATATTGTTTTTTTAAAGAAAGCCCTGTATGTTAAGTTTTTATTTATAAACCCGTTTTTGTCTAAATTTTAAAAGTTACAATAGGCATATTAGTATGGTTAACCAAATCTTCACTAATACTACCGTTAAAAAAGTGTGAAATGCCTTTTCTTCCGTGAGTACCCATACCTATAATATCTGCCCCGGTATCATTAACAAATTTTAAAATTCCCTTTTCTACCGTGAAGTCATTATAAATGGTAAAAGAATAATCTTCTTCGCTTAAACCTTTAGTAAATTTTCTCTTTTTGTCAAGAATTTGAGAAGAAGTATTAAAATTACCGGGAGTATTTACATAAAGCAGGTTTAGTTTTGCACCAATATCTTTAGTAAACTTTTGAGCTTTATTAAAGGCTATTTGTCCGTCTTCTTCAAAATCGGTAGCATATACAAAGTTTTTAGGATTAAAATCCTCTATTAAATTTTTAATGATTAAAACAGGTTTTTTACATGTTCTCACTACCTTTTCGGCGTTACTGCCTATAAACATTTCTTTAAAACCGCTGGCTCCATGAGACCCCATAACGATTAAATCGACATCATTTTTGTTAGAGGCTAGAGCAATATCTTCATAAACCTCGTTATGACCCACTATTTTATTAATAGGAATATTTTTAAGGTAGGGTTTATTCATTAAATCCGAAAAGCGTTTTTCGGTTAATTTCATAAAAAACACAGATTCAGGAAGTCCGCTACCATCACTTGTATTAGCTAAATGTAACGGAATATCTAAAGTGTGAAGTATAAATAGTTTTGCATCATGCTTTTTTGCTAGTTGAACAGCTATTTTGAGTGCATTTTCAGCTTGTTCTGAAAAATCGGTAGGGACTAATATTTTTTTCATAAATACGTTTTTAAAAGACTCTGTAAAGTTACGTTTTTTTTTGTTATTCAAAGATGATATTTGTCATTCCCTCATATGGTGTTTTTCTTTCTAACGGTTACTGGCGTTTTTGATATAATTATTTATCCTTAAATTACTAATACCAAAAGGAATTATTTTTTTTCCATATCAAGGAGGAAAACACAGTTATGTATAGCAGAGTTAGAATGAGTATTTTTAACGAATATACAGGAGAAAAGAAACGGTTTGTCGGACTAAAAAATAGTTATTTTTATAATAACCAAAAAGGTAAAATCAAGTGTTTTAAGCAAAGTATTATTTTTCAACCAAAGAAACCTACGTTATTTCTAGTTCAGGGCAAACTCACACTTTTTTAATTAAAAATAGTATGTAATTTATTGATTTATAGTTGTTTGATTGAATAATTATTTGTATATTATACTGATAATAAAATAATTAATCGATATGAAAAACAATAATAATTTAATCAGTATTTTTGGCACAATAGACGACCCTAGAAGCCATATAAACCAATTACA
>WFXA01000045.1 GCA_015490835.1 Flavobacteriaceae bacterium
CTCTAGATGGGTTTATCCCATTAAAATATTTTGTTTTTTCAATCAATTCTCTAAATGCGTTTCGATAATAAACTAATTGTCTGAATGGATTGATAAAACTTGCCCCCGCTTTTATTTCTAAACGGCTTCTATCTTTAGGACTTTCGTTGTACCATTTTGTTGAATGAAATTCATTATCATTTGGCGGTAATTTGATTATTCCTTTATAATCTTTAAAGTCTATAATTATAATTCCATTGTTGTAATATAGAATTGCGTCTGCTCGAAAACGAGAATATGATTCGTTGAAAGGGTTTCCTATCAATAAACCATTATATCCCAGCTTATTAAAAGTTGTTTCTATTATATCAACAACCCTACGAAACTGTTCATTTTCGTGGGTATGTCCTGTTCTATTATTTAATATTTCAAGCATTTTTATTTTTCCTTATAAAACCACCTGCTTTGCAGGTGGTCATGTTCTTCTGGCTTTGCCTATCTTTGTTGTATGGGCAAATATAAGAAACTTAGTCATGTAATTTATAAATGTGAATATCATATTGTATGGGTTCCAAAGTATAGGCTTCGAATATTAAAAGGAGATATAAAGACATTGTTGGATAGGGACATTCGTTTGCTTTGTGAATGGAAACAATGTGAGGTTCAAGAATTAAACATTCAAGAAGACCATGTTCATTTACTTATTTCGGTTCCTCCAAAAGTTTCTATATCAAAATTGATGGGAGTTCTAAAAGGGAAACTAGCAATAAAATTATTCAAGAGTTATCCAAAACTAAAACAAAAGCCTTACTGGGGAAATCATTTTTGGGCAAGAGGTTATTTTGTGAGTACAGTTGGATTAGATGAAGAAATGATAAGGAAATATGTAAAATATCAAGAGAAGGAAGAAAAAATCATTGAAGATAATCAACAGAGGTTTGATTTTTGAGACAGGTCTTTGAGCCCCTTTTAGGGGCAACCAAAAGCCACCTTCTTAGAAGGTGTGATTTTTACTGTTTTAATAATTGTTTTGCATCTGTAATTTGTCCGTCACAAACAATTGCTATGGTATAATAACCATTTTGATAGCCTGAAATGTCAATTGATATTGTTTCAGTTGAATTGTCTAATATATAATTGTTACTTGTGTTATTTGTAGTTCCGATTACCATCAAATAAGCAGATGAAGCACCGTTTAGTTTGTAATCAATATTTATAGTAGTGCTGGAAGGATTAGGTGATATGGTCTGAATATAACCTGGACGTAATTTCACTTCAACTTCGTCATAATCTTTAAAACCATCAGGTGTAACTACTTCCAATTTATATTTTTTTGTTACATCAGCCGAAACAGTTAAGTCTTTTCCTTGATAGACTAAATTTCCTTCACTATCGTACCAATTATACTCTGCAATTTCATTAATATCCTCCGCAGTAATTGTTACAGGATCGTTTAAATCTACTTCTTTATCATCACCTGCATTTGCTACAAATATAGGTCTTTGTTTTTTACGAATGAGAAAAGTTTCACCACCAATAATTTCACCGGTTGTTGCATCTCTTTGAATTACATGGTAAACAAACTCATCTTTATCTGTAACTTCTTCGGTTAAAAACTTGAAATCAAGAGTAAGTAATCCTCTTTCATTTGGATTAAATGCAATATTGTCTAATAATACATTATTACCTTTTACTAACTTTTCTTTTTCATCATTTTTAGCTTCAACTTCTTGTGCAATTTTACCACCGCGTTCCCAAGCATTAAATAAAACATCATCCATTTTTAGGGTAACTTCGGCTTCTTCGTAAACTGCTTTACCTGTTTCTCTATTATCCTTAACAAGTTCTAAATAATAAGTTTTTGCAGAATCAAAAGGATTAGCTACCATAACGCTTGCGGTTGTTGTGGTTTCATTAACCAAATCCACAACAGTTAAATTTTTCCAGGCAAGATTGTTACTATTTCTAACCATAGTGTTTGGATTAGTTGTCATAGTAACAGGGTTGCTATCATCAATACGAGCTAATAAGCAGAAGTGCCAAGGGTTATCACTACCTTGCCCCGAAGTATAGTTGTTAGGGTTTGGTACAACCCAAGGAATTTTAACAATATCTTCCGCACCAGGTTGAATAACAGGTATTGTAACCGGTGTTAGTAAACCGCCAAGAGGATATCCTCCCGGATTTGTCAAACTGCCATCCCAATTTTGAGGCCAAGCAAGAGCTGTATTGGCTTTAGCCCAATTAATAGTTAAAGTTTCGTTGCCGGTTGATGGAACACAACTTTTATTGATTACACGTACATATATGTAATTGGGGTCACCATTACTATTATATTCAGGATTTTGATGAGTTAGCCCTCCATCATCATTGTTGCGTACCCAAATATCTTCGCTAATCCACATATTATCGGGTGTAGGATTTGGTTCAATACCCATATCATCGGGTCTGTCTTTTACGTATAAATCAAGTGTTGATGAACTCATCTGTTGAGCTAATTGGACAGCAGCGTAGGCGTCTACTAAACCATATCCCATTTCATTATTCCAAGTTCCATTTGGTCTTCCACTGTGGTTTGTATATGAATATAAATCTGTTCTAACTTTACGTGCAGTTTGTTCTATAATATCACTTACTTGTTTACCTGATAAACAAGGATTTACCGACAATACTAAACCTGCAATAGCGGCTACCTGTGGTGTAGCAGATGAAGTTCCATTAAATTTTGAAAAATAATCAAGATTAGAATAGTTAGGGTCATTTTCATATTGAGGATTATATCCATTATTTCCTTGTCTATCTGTTGTAGGATTAAGTACACCTGGTGCGACAACATCTAATTTGTTACCATAACAACTTCCCCACAAACTTTCTCCATCACAAGATGACGGATTTTTTCTTTCTCCACAAGGAGACATAGCTCCTACTACTATTATTTGATCATTTGAATTGGCTGGATAAACCACATCACCGTTTGAATTACCAGCTGCAAATACAATAATAGTTCCTTTCCCATTTCTACCATTATTTAAGGCATTATCAATTGCATAATCAATTTGTGGGTATTGTACACCAGACTGCCAAGAATTACTAATTATATCGGCTCCATTTTGCCATGCCCAATTAATTCCATCTGCCCTTTTTATTCTACTATTCGGATTAGCACCAAGGCTATTACTAATAGACATTAACTTACAGTTAGGTGAAATGCCAGAAATACCTATTCCATTATCTTTGTCAGCACCTATTAAACCAGCACAAGCAGTTCCATGATTACCTAAGACTTGACTTGGTGATGAATTGCTTTCTGTATCATAACTCATATTATATAAGTTATTGATATCAGGATGGTTTAATTCAATACCTTGGTCCAAAACTGCAATTACAATATTATTATCACCTTCTGTAATTTGCCACGCATTATTAATATTAACATCTATTCCAGAAACACCGTTATTTTGTCCAGTATTGTGCAAATTCCATTGATCGTAGTAAAAGGGATCATTACTATCGATGTCATTGTAAGTCAATAAATCGGGTACAACTTCTTTAAATAAGCCTGTTTCATATAAATTACTTGCTACTTTAATTGTGCTTTCAATTGTGTTTTTTGTTGCTTTTAAAGTATACCATAGAGGCATAAATTGATTTTGTTCAACAATTATTAGATGTTTTTCATTTGCCTTTTGTTGTAATATATTTAAATCATTTTCATGTTTTAATTTTACATAAAGAAAACTTGAAGTTCCAATTTTTTCTTCATTCAAATTAAAACTAGGTGAAACTACCTCTATATTTGAATTGTTTTTTAATTGATTTATGATTTGAAAATATTTAGTTGAACTGATTGAGCCATTTAAATCAACTCTTGCCCATTTTTGTGTTACACCATTTATTGAAACATTTTCATCTTTCAATTCAAAAGGCTTTATCTCATAGATATTTAATGAAGTTTTGTTAACAGTATTGCTGTTTGTTGAGATATGAAGAAAACTTGTTTCTAAGTTTAAATATATTCTTTTTCCTTTATAATAGTAGTAGTAATTACTTTGAGCATTAGCAAAGAAAAACATTAAAATTAATATAAATGATATGTAATATTTTTTTTTCATGAGATTTGATTTTAATAATAATGATTAATAGATATTTTAAAAGTAAATTATATAGTTCCTAATAATTAAATTTTAAGGTGGATAGCACTGTAAAATATCTAGTAATTTTATCCATATATGCTTTATTTTATTTATATTTTTAGCCGTTATCATTTTATATGGTTTGTAACGGCTACTTATATGGTTAGTGGCGTGATAAAATTACTATATTTTCGATTATGCACCAAACTTTGTTTTACAAAACTAACTTTGGCAGGTTCAACTAGCAAATGCAACCTTGTTTTTTACAAATTTATAAAAT
>WFXA01000046.1 GCA_015490835.1 Flavobacteriaceae bacterium
ATTATATACTGTATCCTGCTTACATTTTAGGTTTTACGGTTTGTATAAAAAGATTAAAACAAGGAAAAAAATGTTATGACGATTAATACCCTATGCTATTGACTCAAGAAAATATTTTAAGTAAAGAAACCGTTTCTTTAATTGTATATGCTACCGCAGTATTTATACTTTTTGTAGTGTTTATAATTGTTTTTTTTATTTCTTTTCAGAAAAGAAAAAACAAGTTATTGCTCGATAGATTAATTGCAGAACAAAAGTTTAAAGAAGAAATAGCTTCTTCAAGAGTTGAAATACAAGAACAAACCTTACGCAATATTGCCTGGGAGTTGCATGATAATGTGGGACAATTACTCTCGGTAATAAACATACAGCTTAACATATTATTAAGCAAAGCTCCGGAAAGTTGCGAAAAACAATTAACAGAAACCAAAGATTTGGTAACAAAAACCGTTCAAGAGGTAAGAAGTCTTTCTAAAACACTAAACACAGACGTAATTAAGCAAAACGGGTTGGTAGAATCGCTTAATGTAGAAATAGAACGGTTTAACCGCTTAAAGTTTTTAGAGGCAACTTTTCAAGTTACGGGAAAAGAAAAAAAAATTACCGATAAAGATGAGATTATCTTATTTAGAATAATACAAGAGTTTTTATCAAATGTAATAAAACATGCCAAAGCTGACACTTTAGAGGTATCTTTAAATTATAAAGAAAAGGTGCTGGAGGTAAAAGCATCAGATAACGGAGTGGGATTTGATGTTGCCGAAAAGTATCAGAGCTCGGGGATGCAAACAATGAAAGAAAGGGCAAAGTTGCTGGGAGCCACCTATCAATTAGATTCGGAAAAAGGAAAAGGAACAAAACTTTTTATCAAATACCCCTATAAAAATGGAAACTAATCCATCAGTAAACACCGTTGTTATTGTAGATGATCACCTGCTTTTTGCAGAATCGTTGGAGCGATTAATCGATTCTTTTACCGATTATAATGTTCTCTTTCATGCTAAAAACGGAGTAGATTTACAGCAAAAACTCAATCATTTTGAACGTACTCCCCAAGTAATTCTGTTAGATATTAATATGCCTATTATGAATGGATTTGAAACTATGGAATGGCTCGCCGAAAATCATCCGGAAATTAAAGTACTGGCACTCTCTATGGAAGATGATGAAAAAGTGATTTTAAAAATGTTAAAAGCCGGAGCCAATGGTTATTTGCTTAAAGATATTCATCCCGAAAAATTAAAAGTAGCGTTAAATGAAGTGATGCAAAAAGGATATTATCATTCTAATAAAGTAGCCGAAACATTGCTTCACTCGCTTCACCCGCAAAAAAATATTGTAGTAGCGCATGATTTAAAAGAAAACGAACTTACGTTTATCAAATTAGCAGCTACCGAGTTAACTTATAAAGAAATTGCCGACAGAATGGGATTAAGCCCGAAAACAATAGACGGCTACCGCAATGATTTGTTTAAAAAACTAAACGTAAAAAATAGAGTGGGATTGGTGATTTATGCTATGAAGCACAAAATTATTTCAATCTAAACAAGCCTTCCAAAGTGTGTTGTTTGGCGGAGGTGCACTAATTATAATCAGTTCTTTTTTAACGGGATGAACAAATGATAACTTTCTGGCATGAAGGCTAATACCACCATCCGGATTGCTTCTATTATACCCGTATTTTAAATCTCCTTTTATCGGACAACCAATTGCAGCAAGCTGTACCCTGATTTGATGGTGCCTTCCGGTTTTAAGATTAATTTCCAATAAATGAAAAGCGTCTAATTTTTTAACAACCCGGTATTCCAAAATAGCCTTTTTACTTTCCGGAATCTCTTTGCTATGGGCATACGATTTGTTTTGTTTGGTGTTGCGTTTTAGGTAATGTATTAGTTCGTCATGTTGCTTAGGCGGTTGGTTTTTAACCAATGCCCAATAGGTTTTTTTTGTTTTTCTTTCTTGAAACAATTTGTTCAATCTGCTTAATGCTTTTGAGGTGCGTGTAAAAACCACAATGCCACTGGTGGGTCGGTCAAGGCGATGCACTACTCCTAAAAAAACAGCTCCGGGTTTGTTATACTTTTTTGCAATATAGGTTTTGGCTATTTCAGATAATGGGATATCTCCGGTTTTGTCGCCTTGTACAATATCTCCGGGGCGTTTATTAACAATTAATAAATGGTTGTCTTCGTAAAGAATTTGGATGTTTTCCGGAGTTGTTTGAGGCATTACGGATTATTAATATTGCTCTTTTTCATTAGGAAAATCTCCGGTTTTTACATCGTCTATATATTGTGTAAATGCTTGGGTCATTTCGGCAAATAAATCGAGATAACGTCTTAAAAAACGCGGGTTAAATTCGTGTGTCATTCCCAGCATATCGTGGGTAACCAACACTTGTCCGTCCACACCGCTACCGGCACCTATACCTATAATGGGTATGGTAACACTCTTTGCGACTTCGGCGGCTAATTTGGCAGGAACTTTTTCTAAAACAATAGCAAAGCAGCCCGTTTTTTCAAGCATTAAAGCATCTTTTTTTAATTTTTCGGCTTCGGCTTCCTCTTTAGCACGTACCGTGTAGGTTCCAAATTTATAAATAGATTGTGGTGTAAGCCCTAAGTGTCCCATTACGGGAATTCCGGCATTTAAAATGCGTTTAATAGATTTCTGTATTTCCTTACCGCCTTCCATTTTTACGGCGTGTGCTCCACTTTCTTTCATAATACGAATAGCAGACCGAAGTGCTTCCATCGGGTCGCTTTGGTAGGTGCCAAAGGGTAAATCTACAACCACTAAACTTCGGTTTATGGCACGTATTACAGACGAGGCATGATATATCATTTGGTCTAAAGTAATTGGTAAAGTGGTCTCATGACCTGCCATAACATTTGAAGCCGAATCGCCAACCAAGATAACATCAATCCCTGCATTATCTACAATTTTTGCCATAGTATAATCGTATGCGGTGAGCATGGATATCTTCTCACCTCGATATTTCATATCAACTAATGTTTTGGTGGTAATACGCTTGTATTCTTTTTTTGCTGTGGACATTGCTATACTATTTAGTTGGTAAAAATACTAATTTTACTAAAATATAATTCAATTATTAATTGTTCATAAAATAAATTAAAATTCCATTTATATATGGAATATTTCCATATTTTTGAAAAATGGAAACATTTGCCTCAGGAAAAATAAAAAGATTAAAAAATAAGCACGCACCACAGGTATCGCAACAAACCGGATTTCCCAGTGCGGCAACGCATTATACAGAGCAGCGTATAAGTTTGGATAATGAGTTAATAACAAATAGCGATGCTACTTTTTTTGTTAGAATTGTAGGCGATGAGTTTTTAAACCATGCCATTGCTCATAATGATGTTTTAATTATAGATCGTTCTTTAGCACCTGTCCGTCACAGTTTGGTTTTGCTGGTTAAAGACGGAGCGTTTGCCATTGCTCGTGTTTCCGAAATAAATAAAAAAAACACTTGCCAAATTTGGGGAGTTATCACTTACATAATCCATGATGTGCGATGATAGCATTGGTAGATTGCAATAGTTTTTATGCTTCGTGCGAGCTGGTTTTTAGACCCGATTTGCATGGCAGACCGGTTGTGGTGTTAAGCAACAATGATGGATGTGTAATTGCTGCCAATAAAAAAGCGAAAAAACTTTTAGGAGCAGAAATGTTTCAGCCGGTATTTAAAATTAAGAAACAGATACAAGTCAATAATGTGGTGACTTTTTCTTCTAATTATACGTTGTATGGCGATATGTCTAACAGGGTGATGCATATTTTACAAAATTTTTCGCCCTGTGTAGAAGTTTATAGCATCGATGAAGCATTCCTTGACCTTAGCGGAATTAATTATACAGCGTTTAGAGATTACGGAAAACAAATAAAAAATACCGTTTATCAATACACAGGATTACCGGTGGGTGTGGGAATAGCACCTACTAAGGTGTTGGCAAAACTGGCTAATAAAATTGCTAAAAAGCAACCTGAAACAAACCATGTATATATTATAGATAATGATAATAAACGAATAAAAGCACTTCGAGAAACCAAAATTTCTGCCGTATGGGGGATAGGACGAAAGCACGCCAAACGATTGCAAAGCATCGGAATTTTTACTGCATTTGAGTTTACACAACTTCCCGAAACGTGGGTGCAAAAAAACATGACCGTTGTAGGAGTTAGAATTTGGAGAGAGCTACAAGGAGCGCCTTGTTTAGATATAGAAACACAGCCCAAACCCAAAAAAGGAATTGCCACAGCAAAATCATTTGGGAAAAACCTAGAAGATTTAGGGCTTATTCAAGAAGCTTGTGCCTATTACATTAGCGAGGTAAGTGAGGTGCTTAGAAATCAAAAATCTTGTGCCGGATATTTGCATGTTTTTTTGCAAACCAATTATTTTAGTAAAAAAGACAAACAATATGCAAATGGTATAACCGTAACGCTTCCGGTGCCTACTAACGATACGTTTGTTCTTGTTAAAGAAGCAAAAAAAGCCTTGTCCTTAATTTACAAAAAAGGATATCGATATAAAAAAGTGGGAGTGCATTTGGGCGGAATTATTCCGCAGCAATATGTACAAGGTAATTTGTTTAACCAAGAGTCGAATCCTCATAAAACAAAACTCTTAGAAGTATTTGACAGGCTTAATTTTAAATACGGAAAAACCACTTTGTTTTCGGGGTTGGTAGGAACACGCATTAGCGAATGGGAACTAATAAAAAAAGAACGAAGTCCGCGTTATACCACGCAATGGAGAGAGTTGTTGAAAATAGGAAATAACTAACAGATATCCGGTTTTTAATTTAATATTATTGAAAAATAAGTTTACCGGCATATCGTTCTTCTACTTCAACTACATCGGGTCTGCTTAAACAAATAACATCTCCTAGGCTGGTAATTACTCCTCTTAGCGTGTCGTTAGGTTTAATTATGAGTTTGTTTGTGCTTCGGTGAAAAAATTCAACTTTAGAGCATTCTAGCTCAGATGCATCAATTCTAACATCCCCATCTGCAATATTATAGTTACAACTAAAAGCTTTTCCTTTTAAGTAAAATCGAGATACACCATTAGCTGAAACGCCTAAAAATCCAACATTGAGACTGTCTAGATTAAAATCTCCATCTTTTTGAAATTCTCCATCTACTTCTGGATCTACCGAAATTAACGTAAGGCTTTCGTAACTTATTTCTCCCAGATTTTCTACCGTTAGTCCGGAGCTGTTTTGTATTTCTCTTATATCCGGTGATAAAACAATTACTTTGGTTACTTCGTTTCTAACCAAATTACAGCTATTTCTGTCGCTAACTTTTAAGATACTATCCTCTACACGAACTCGTATTTCGTTAAAGAGATTTTTTCCGGTTTCTACAAAAACTTTTTGAACAGGAGCTTGTTTAAAAATAAGTTTAACGCGTTTGAAGATTAATATTTTTTTAAAACCATCGAGGTTTTTATATTCACGTCTTTCAATTTTACCGGCGGCTTGGAAACAATCCAAAGCAGATTCGGAATTACAACTCAAAAAGATGAGTGAAATAATGAGGATGTAAATTTTTTTATTCATAATTAATGATTCAAATATACTTAAAACCTAATGCCTGCACCAAACTCAACTGCTTCGGCTTTGGCAAAATGTGCTTTAAGGGTAATGGCAGCAAAAAATTTATCTTTAAACAGGTAGCGTTTTATACCTAATCGGTTATAGATACGGGTTTCAAATTTATAGGGCCAATAGATATAATAGCCCACTTGCGAAACAAACGCATTTTTGTTAAACCTAAGTTCGTGTCCCAGAAAAAGACCTATTCGTTTGTAATCTTCATCGCCTGTTAGAAAATCTTCCGGAAAGGCAATGCTTCTGTACTCAATAACTTTTTTTAGGAATGTTGAGTAAAATAAGTCAAAACCAAATTGAACAGTACTCATAAAGTTTAATCGTTTGTCGGCATAAAAAGAAAACACATAAAAAGGATCTTGCCCTAGACCATTAACATCAGCTTCGTTAATACCGGTTCTGAAAACCAAATTGAGTTTTATATCTTCTTCGTAAAATTTACTCGGAAATGTTTCTTTGGGTATGCGTAGCGGGAAGCGGTCGTGTTTTAATTGGTAGCTAATTCCGGCATCAAAATACCATGTATTTGTACTTCCGTTAGGTGCTTTTAGGTTTGCATTTGAGTAATGAATAATTCCGGTTCCTATGTGCACGCCCAAACCTTTAAATAAATTTTCTTTAACTAAATTAACACGCACTAGGGTTGAGCTTAATATTCGGCTTCCGTAGGCATTGTTATTAAAATTGGTTTCCGGATCATAAATTTTAGATGCGTAAGCAATACCTTGTCCTACTCCCAGAGAAAGATGTCTTTTTAAGAAATAAAAGTTAAAATGCCCATAAATTGACATGTTTTTTCCCAAAAACGGATTTTTCATATCTTGATAAATCATCGTTACACCCCAATCCGGAAAATTGAAACGTCCTTCCCATTCATTGTAGCCATAGGTTTTTTTGTTTAAAGAAACAATAACACCTGTGGGAAAATCGGTAATGAGGTGTGAAATATCGAGGTTATGTTCTAAAATACTACCATAGAAATAGCTGGTCTCAACCGAATAAAAGTGTAATTCATTTTGTTGTGAATACAATAAGGAAGATGATACTATAAGGAGTAAGCACAGCTTTTTAATCATAGCGGCAAAAGTAGGATTTATTTATTATTTTAATAGGCTTGTTTTATAGTTTTTAAAATCTACTTTTACTATAACGAGTTTAATTAATAATAGTATTTATAAAATAAATTGAAGAATTCATTTTATATCCAATAATCGATAAAAAGCATAAAACATCGATAAAACACCTTTTTTATTTTATTTGTAGGAAAAAAATTGTATTTTTACATTATAAATACCAAAATTGGTTCTCTACTATAGCCCCAACTGTATTAGAAACCTTATAAAAGCGGAGCTTAGCGGGGGCTGCTCCGTTTTTCTTTTTCATATCAGTTTTGTAGGAATAACGATGTGTAAAACATTAAAATAATCGATAAAATGCAAATAAAATAGATAAAATGTATAAATTGTTTGGTGAAAAATAATATTTATCTTACATTTGACCCATACTTATGAATTTAAAATCTTTATTTGTGTGCCCCAATAGCAAAAAAAGATTTGTTATAAAAAAAGAGCAAAGCCCCAAATTGCTCTTTTTTTATATCTATACACCATCTTATGCTAATGATTGCATTTCAACAAGGCTGTAATAAATTCCTTTTTTAGTCAATAACTCTTGGTGTTTACCTTGCTCTACGATTTTTCCTTTAGAAAGAACCACAATTTTATCTGCCTTTTGTATGGTAGATAACCTATGAGCAATAACAATAGATGTTCTGTTTTGCATCATTTTTTCTAAGGCATCTTGTACAAGTCTTTCACTTTCGGTATCTAATGCAGAAGTGGCTTCGTCTAAGATCATAATAGGCGGGTTTTTAAGTACTGCTCTGGCAATACTTAGTCGTTGTTTTTGTCCTCCGCTCAATTTGTTACCACTGTCACCAATATTTGTGTTAATGGTTTTGGGAAGTGTTTTTACAAACTCCCAAGCATTAGCTGTTTTTAGTGCATCCATTATTTCTTCATCACTAGCTTCCGGTTTGCCGATTAGCAGATTGTTTTTAATGGTATCGTTAAACAAAATAGAATCTTGCGTTACAAGCCCCATTAAACTTCTAAGCGATGTTTGTGAAATGTTTTTACTATTTATTCCATCTATTTTAATAGCTCCTTTGTTTACGTCATAAAATCTGGTGATTAAATTGGCAATGGTACTTTTTCCACTTCCGCTTTGTCCTACTAATGCAATGGTTTGTCCTTTGGGGATTTTGAGTGAAAAGTCTTGTAGCACCCAATCGTTTTGATATTTAAAACTAATGTTGTCTAGTAAAATTTCAGAATCGAATGTTTGTTTGTTAATAGCATTGGGTGCATCTTTAATAGTAGGCTGAGTTTCTAAAATTTCTAAAACCCGTTCTGCTGCAGCATTTCCTTTTTTAACACTGTAACTAGCTTTACTAATTGCTTTTGCGGGAGTTAATATATTGTATGCCAATCCCATATAGGCAATAAAAGAACTTCCGTCTAATGTTCCGTCTATAAGTACCATTTTTCCGCCATACCATAATAAAATGGCAATTACTACAATACCTAAAAATTCACTTGTGGGCGATGCAAAATTTTGCCTATTTAGTAGTTTGTTTGAAAATTGATAAAAACGTTGCGTTGATGTTTTAAATTTGTTTAAAAAAATATTTTCTGCATTAAAACCTTTAATAATTTTTAAACCGCTTAGCGTTTCTTCAAGTATGGAAAGAAAAATGCCTTGTTCTTTTTGTACTTTATCGCTTTTCTTTTTTAATGATTTTCCTATTCTGGAAATAACAATGCCTGATAAGGGAATAAATATAAAAACAAAAAGAGTAAGTTTTACGCTAATAATAAGCATCATGATGACGGTGAAAAGAATGGTAAGTGGTTCTCTAAAAATAAGTTCCAATACCGAAAGAAAAGAATGTTGAATTTCTAATACATCACTAGTAATACGGGCAATGGTGTCTCCCTTTCTTTTTTCGGAAAAATAGGAGATAGGTAGTTGCATGGTTTTTTTGTAAAGTGCGTTGCGTAAATCTCGTAACACGCCATTACGCAAAAAAGTAATAAAATACATAGCTAAATACCTGAAAATATTTTTTAGAAAAAACAATACTATAACTAATATAATTACTAACATTAATGCTTTTGAAGCATCATCTTGAGCATATTCATGAACTTTGTATGCCAAGATGTCTTTGTAGTAATCTTTTAAAGTAGAAATTCCTTGATAAACCGGCTTGGTAATTTGTTTTGTATCTTCTTGTTTAAACAAAACATCAAGCATAGGTATTAATGCCATAAAAGAGAGTGCGCTAAAAAGGGCGTAAAAAATATTAAATACAATATTTAGTATCCCAAACTTTTTATAGGGTAGTGCAAAACGTATTATTTTTTTAAAGTAATTCATATTGGCTTACCCTAGTTTTAAGGAAGAGATAATAGTGCTAATTTTTTCGGTAAGTTCTTTTTTACAATTTTGATGGTAAGCAGTATTCACACTGATATAAAATTTTATTTTGGGTTCGGTTCCGCTTGGGCGCATAGCTATTTTACTTCCGTCTTGTGTGTAATATATAAGCACGTTAGAGTGCGGAATATTAATTTTTGTTGTTTTTCCGGTTTTGGTTTCTGTTGCAATTCCTATTAAGTAGTCTTCTGTTTTTATTACGGTGCTTCCGGCAATTTCGTTAAACGGATGTTCTCTAAAATTTTTCATCATTTCGGTAATTTCTTCCGCGCCGGTTTTTCCTTTTTTTACAATTGAAATAAGGTGTTCTTGATAACAACCATACTGCTTAAAAATATCCTGTAAGTAGTTGTAAAAACTACTTCCTTCAGCTTTTTTCTGAGTCGCGATTTCGCATACTAATAATGCGGAAGTAACCGCATCTTTATCTCGTACAAAATCGCCTATTAGATACCCGAAACTTTCTTCTCCGCCACCTATAAATTCTAGATTCGGGTTTTCTTTAATGAGTTTTGCAATCCATTTAAACCCGGTTAAACTTTCTTTATAAAATACACCAAAATCTTCAACTACTTTTTGTACTAAAGGAGTAGATACAATAGTGGATGCTATAAATTGATTTCCGTTGAGTTTTCCCAATTTTTTCCATTGTTCCAACAAAAAGTGAGTCATTACTACCATGGTTTGATTTCCGTTTAACAGTATAAAGTCACCTTTAGTGTTTTTTACGGCTACACCAATCCGATCGCAATCGGGATCGGTACCAATAACGATATCTGCATCTTTTTTTCGAGCCAATTCAAGTGCCATTGTCAAGGCTTCGGGCTCTTCGGGGTTGGGTGATTTTACCGTAGGAAAATCGCCGTTAGGCACGGCTTGTTCTTGTACAATATGTACATTTGTATATCCGGCTTGTTTTAATGCTTCGGGAACAATTGTAATAGATGTTCCGTGAAGCGAAGTAAACACAATAGTAGTATTGTTTTTTTCTTGTTGTGGTGTGTTAAATGTTCCGTGTTTTAAAGCGGCATTTATAAAAGCTTGGTCTATGTCTTTATCAATATAGGTTATTAGTTTTTTATTAGTATTAAAATTTATTTGGTTGTATTGTAGTTTGCTTATTTCGTCTATAACCTCTTTGTCTTGTGGAGGAACCAGTTGCGCTCCGTCTTCCCAATAAACTTTATACCCGTTGTATTCGGGAGGGTTATGAGAAGCCGTAAGTACAATGCCACTTTGGCATTTTAAGTATCTTACAGCAAAAGAAAGTTCGGGAGTGGGGCGTAAATCGCTAAAAAGATATACGTGTATGTTGTTAGCGGTAAAAACATCGGCTACCAGTTTTGCCAGTTCTTTACTATTGTGTCTACAGTCGTAGGCAATGGCAACTTTTATGGGTTTGTCGGGAAATTGTTTTTTAAGATAATTAGATAGTCCTTGTGTGTTTTTTCCCAGAGTGTATTTGTTTATTCGATTATCGCCAACACCCATTATACCTCGCATTCCGCCTGTACCAAAAGCTAAATTTTTATAAAAGCTATCTTCCAATTCTTCAGGGTTGTGGGCGATGAGTTCTTTAATTTGCTGTTGGGTTTCTTCATCAAAAAAAGGAGTAAGCCAAACATTTACTCGCTCTAATATTTTAGGGTCTACGTATATCATCTGTTCTTAAAAAATTATTAGCAAAAGTAATGAAATTTTATGTGTTGTAAATTAGAAAGAAAAGAATTGCGTAATTATATTGAGTAGCGATGATAACTCCCTACACTTTATTTCAAGTTAGTTGATTGACACGGCAATTTAACCCGCATTATTCATATAAAAAACGAAGTGAATTATATGAATCTGCTATGGACAAAGAGGGAAATGCGGGAAACCCCGACTTAGAAATGCCCAAATTTGGGTGTTTTCAAAATACACAAATTTGTTGGCAGTACTTAGTCGTTTAAAAATTCCGTTATTTTTTCGGGTTAAACATAGTTATGGATTGATTTTTCACAAGAGTATCTAAAAAAATTAATTAATTTATATACAATAAAACTGTTTTTGTTTAACTTTTCTGTTATTTTTGAAAGTTGTAAACTTGACCTAGAAGCTAAACTTGGAAACTAAAATATACCAGAAACAAAATACCGTTTCAATCTTAAAACTTTTTAAAGAGAGCGTTAAGGACATTGTTAGTTCTCGCTTTTTAGCAAAACAATTGGCGGTTCGTGACATTAAAGCTCAATATAGGCAATCTTTTTTAGGAATTATTTGGGCATTTGTCACTCCTTTAACTACCGCTTTTGTTTGGATTTTTTTAAACGGAACAGGTACCGTGAAAATTACAGATACCGGTGTTCCCTATCCCGTTTACGCTTTTTCAGGAACGCTATTATGGTCTATTATTGTAGATGCAATTAATTCGCCAACACAAAGCACCCTGGCTGCAAAAGGGATAATGAGTAAAATTAATTTTCCCAAGGAGGCACTTATTATTTCAGGAATTTACAAATTGCTTTTTAACAGCTCGGTAAAAATACTATTGTTAGTAGTTTTTGTATTTTTTTACGGTGTAGGATATCATAATTCCTTATTATTATTTCCATTTGCCATTTTAGGAGCGATATTGTTTGGTACAACCATCGGATTGTTTTTAACTCCTATAGGATTGCTTTATAAAGACATTGCCAAAATTGTAACAGTAGGGTTGGGTTTGGTGATGTACGTAACTCCCGTTGTGTATTCTGTTCCGAAAGAAGGTGTGATGAAAACGATAATGGAATGGAATCCGTTTGCACCATTGATATTAACCACCAGAGATTTTGTAATAGGAGCAGAGCCGTTGTACCTTTCTTATTTTTTAGGAATTATAGTCATTTGCATTCCGTTACTCATTTTAGGATTGTTGTTTTACCGGATTTCAATTCCTATTATTGTGGAGCGAATGAGCGCGTGATGTTGTGAGGAGTGAGGAGTGAGGAGTGAGGTGTGAGAGGTGAGGAGTGAGAAGTATAGTAGTAAGAAATATTTAAGAAATGAATCATAAAGATTTAGAAGTTTGGAAAAGTAGTATGGATTTGGTAGAAATAATTTATCAAGTTTCTTCTCATTTTCCGAATGATGAAAAATATGGATTAACAAGTCAAATAAGAAGATCAGCTGTTTCTGTGCCTTCAAATATAGCAGAAGGAGCAGCTAGGAAAGGAGATAAAGAGTTGATACAGTTTTTGTCTATATCTTTGGGATCTTTGGCTGAAATGGAAACTCAATATATTTTAGCAATAAGGTTAGGGTATGTGAAAGAAGATGAAGAAATAATGAAATTAATTTTAAAAGTAAAAAAATTAGTGCTGGGGTTTAGGAATTATATTAGAAGAAAAGCGTGAAGCGGGAGTATCTGTCCTAGTATTGAAGAATATAGGTTTTAAAAAGTTAATAAAAGATAAAGAGATAGTGCGATTTATGAGGATAATTTTGGTGGCAGGCAAACTTCTCACAATTCACTTCTCACAATTCACTGCCATTTAAAAAAAAACTTAGAATCATTTCAAAAAGAAAATGACAAAAGAAAAAAACGACATACTTATAAAAGTAGAAAATCTCTCTAAAAAGTTTTGTAAGGATCTCAAAACAAGCTTGTGGTATGGAGTAAAAGACCTTGCCGCCAATGTACTTGGGAAACAAGAAGAAGGCAAGCTGCGAGCAAAAGAATTTTGGGCAGTAAAAGACATAAATTTTACGTTACGAAGAGGTGAATGTTTAGGACTTATCGGGCATAATGGAGCTGGAAAATCCACACTATTAAAAATGTTAAACGGACTCATTAACCCAGATGAGGGCAAAATAACCATCAAAGGAAAAGTAGGTGCATTAATTGAATTAGGAGCGGGTTTTAATCCCATTTTAACCGGAAGAGAAAATATTTATAACAATGGTGCTATTTTAGGATTTACCAAAGCCGAAATAGATAGCAAAGTAGAGGAAATTATTGATTTTTCTGAAATAAGAGAATTTATAGATATGCCCGTGCAAAATTACAGCAGCGGGATGAAGGTGCGCCTCGGCTTTGCTGTTGCAGCACAAATGGAACCCGATGTTTTGTTAATAGATGAGGTTTTGGCAGTTGGGGATTTGGGTTTTGTATTAAAATGTTTTAAAACCATCGACCGGATTTTACCACACACTGCTGTTATTTTTGTATCGCATAGTATGCCAATGGTATCACGTATTTGCAATAAAATAATTTTAATGGAAAACGGAGTTGCTAAATTTAATGGTGATGATGTTTCTAAGGCAATTGATTTGTATTACAAACGGTTTACAAACAACGAAAGCAATATAGTTTTTGATGATGGCAGTTTAGAATTGTTAGAAGTAAAAATGGTGGATGCTATAACCAATAATGAAATACAAGAAATACATTGGGGAGAGGATTTGAAGTTTTATTTTAGGTTTAAGAAAAAGAGAATAATTAAACAACCAAAATTTACTGTCATTTTCTTTGATAAGGAACAGCGTCCAATAGCTTCATTAAATAAAAACGATGATATTTTAAACTTATCCGTTACAGATAACGAAATAAGTTTTTATATTCAACACGAAAAAATAGAACTTTCAAAAGGGGTATATTCAATTAGAATTGTGGTAAGTAAAAATAGAAATAATGAGCCGGTGCTAACTGTTAGTGATATTCTAACTTTTCAAGTGATACATCAAGAAGAAACTTGGGTGCCTTTTTTATTAGAATCTGCTTTTATAAAAAGTGATTAAAAAAAATATGAAATGAGCATAAACTTTTTTAAGC
>WFXA01000047.1 GCA_015490835.1 Flavobacteriaceae bacterium
ACCACTTCCCAAGGACGATAGCGAAGCGTATAACCCTTTGTTCCCAAATGGTTATGTGAACGAAATCGGGCTATTAAATTACTTGTATAACCTATGTAAATCTTCTTATAGGTGTCGGAATACAAAACATATGTAACAAATTCTTCCATACAAAAAAAGAGAACCGTTTTGATTCTCTTTCGCTTAGTAGCGGGAGCTGGACTCGAACCAGCGACCTTCGGGTTATGAGCCCGACGAGCTACCTACTGCTCTATCCCGCGATATAGGATTGCAAAGATACAACGTAAAACCTACTTTATGCAAGTATTTTTTAAAAAATTATTGGAACTCTTCTATTTCTAGCGTAATCAACTCCCAATCATTTAGTAAGACTTCTAATTCATTTTTCTTTTTTTGGTAATTATCAAAAAAATTGGGCTGTGCAATGGTTTCTTCATAATTTATAGAAAGTTCAAAATCTATTTCTTTTAATTCTTTTTCAAACTTAGCTATAGATGCTTCAATTTTACTCAGTTTATTTTTAAGTGATTTTATTTTTTTTCGATTTTGATAAGCTGCTTTATTCGAAAGTGGATTTAATTCTGAACGAATTTTATTTTCTTCCTTTTTAATTGTTCTTTTTTCGGCTTCCCTCATATTCTGCAAATTACGCTGTTCTAAAAAGAAATCGATATCACCTAAATATTCTTTTATTTTATGGTCTTTAAACTCATAAACTGTACTGCTAAGTCCTTGTAAAAAATCTCTATCATGCGATACTAACAATAATGTGCCTTCGTACTTTTGTAAAGCGTCTTTTAATACATTTTTAGATTTTATATCCAGATGATTGGTAGGTTCATCCATTACCAACACATTTATGGGTTGCAGTAACAGTTTTGCTAATGCCAATCTGTTACGCTCACCACCCGAAAGTACACGCACATATTTATCTACATCATCTCCCCGAAATAGAAATGCTCCTAAAATATCGCGTACTTTACTTCGGTTTTTTTCGTTAGCGGCATCTATCATTGTATCGAGTACCGTTTTATTTCCGTTTAGATAATCGGCTTGGTTTTGTGCAAAATAGCCTATTTGTACGTTGTGTCCCAATTTTAAATGCCCTTTAAAGTCAATTTCCCCAACAATGCATTTCGCTAACGTGGTTTTTCCTTGTCCGTTTTGCCCAACAAAAGCAATTTTACTACCTCTATCTACTCGTAGGTGTACATTTTTTAAAACCTGTTTGTCGCCGTAATTTTTTTCTAAATTTTCAATTTCAATTACTACTTTTCCCGGTATTTGAGATACGGGAAAAGCAATATTCATCACGCAATTATCGTCTTCGTCGACTTCTATTCTGTCTATCTTATCTAATTTTTTTATTAGCGATTGCGCCATTGTGGCTTTAGTGGCTTTTGCTCTAAATTTTTCTATTAGTTTTTCGGTGTGGGCAATTTGTTTTTGCTGGTTTTTTTGTGCTGCTAATTGTTGTTCGCGAATCTCATTTCTTAACAAAAGATATTGGCTGTAGGGTTTGTTGTAATCGTAAATTTTTCCGAGAGAAATTTCAATAGTTCGATTGGTAATGGTATCTAAAAACATTTTATCATGAGAAACCACCATTATGGCACCGGAATAATTTTTTAAAAATTCTTCCAGCCAAAGAATAGATTCAATATCCAGATGATTGGTAGGCTCATCTAAAAGCAAAATGTCGTTGTCTTGAAGCAGTAGTTTTGCCAGTTCTATTCGCATACGCCAACCTCCCGAAAATGTTTCGGTGGATTTATTAAAATCTTCTCGCTGAAACCCAAGCCCTTGCAGAATTCGTTCAGTATTTCCTTTGTAATTGTAGCCTCCATGAATTTCGTATTGGTGCTGAACGTCGTTTACCGCAATCATTAAATCGTGGTAAGCTTTGCTTTCATAATCGGTACGGGTGGCAAGTTGGGTATTTATTTCTTCCAATTGCTTTTCGAGTTTTTTAATTTCTGAAAAGGCTTGGTAGGCTTCTTCTAACACGGTTCGTCCCTTAACAAAATCGATATCTTGTTTTAAAAATCCTATTGAGACTTTTTTATCGGAAGCTATTTGCCCTGTATCGTATTCTTGCTCTCCTGCAATAATTTTTAAAAGAGTCGATTTTCCTGCACCGTTTTTGCCAATTAAACCCACTCTATCACCAGGTTTTAATTGAAAGGTAATTCCTGAAAATAAATCATCGCCTTGAAATGAAACAGTAAGATTATGAATATTGAGCATTGTTAAACTTTCGGCAAATATAACATTTTAGCAACGTCTTTTTATATCTATTTCTTTTTCTAAGGGTATCTTATTTTCGATATAATCAAATAGTTTTTGAGCCAATGTAGGAGCAGACATGATACCGCGTGTACCCAAACCGGTAAAGAAAAAAATATTAGTTTGTTTGGGTAAATTACCCAATAAAGGACGTCTATCGAGTGTGGTTGGGCGCATTCCGGCTACTTGATCGACTAATGTAAAATGGCAAGTGATACTTTTTTTTAACTTTAATAGTAGCGTTTCTCTTGCACTCTGTGTGGGATTAAATGTAACATCTTCTCGATTATAGGTAGCTCCAATTTTATATTTGTCGTCACCAAACGGAACGATAAATATCGATGTTTTTATAAGAGCTTCTAACTTTAAATCGGGCGCTTTTATTACAAGAAACTCTCCTTTATTCGGGATAATAAGTTTTTTTTTAAAAAAGAGATTGTTACGAGCAGAAAAACCTTCGGCAAAAACAATGTGCTTTGCTTGAATATCTTTATAAAGTATCCTATTATTCGATTTTTTTAATAAACGATGCTTAAATTTTTCGGGTAGAAGTTTCTTGTTATTAATAAGAAATTTTTGGTAGCTATTCAATAAATTATTGGTAGAAACGACTCCCGAAAAATTCACTTTTCCCATCCCGAACGGTGCATTAATACAAGGATTGGTATTGTTAATAATTTCAGGATGCAGAAAAGTAGATAGTTCATTTTTATCGCTTGCTACCATCCAATTATTTTGTTCTTCAAAAGAGGTAAACAGCCTAAACATTGGTAGTTGTTTAAAAAATGAGGTATCGAGTTTTTTTTCTAAATTTTTATAAAAAACAACTGCTCTTTGCGTATGAATTTTTGCATTCCAGACAGGCGTAAATCTTTTTAAAACCATAGGATTTATAATTCCCGCAGAAACTCGTGTAGCAGAACAAAAGGGTTCGTCGATTACTACAAATGTTTTGTTATTCTTTTCTGCTATTTCACAAAAGCTTAATCCAGCAATTCCTAATCCTACAATAATATAATCTACCGATTTATTCATCGTACAAAAATAAAAAACCCCGAGCGGTAAACTCGGGGTTTTTAAGTCTATTTTTTCGGAATAATTAATAATTCCATAAATCTATTTCTTTATTTCTAATGTACTCTTTAATGCGGTTAGACTCTAACAATTGCATTAAAGCATTATCATTTATATAGTCTTTAACTTGTCTGTCTCCCATTACGTTATCTACTTTATAAATCACAGCATCAAATCGTCTAGAGTTTAGCAGGTTATCATACGAAATAGGCTGAGAGGTGTTTTTGCGGTTAAAAGCCATTGCTTTATGCAAAACATCTCTTGCTCCCGGGAACCATACCCAAAAGAGCTCTACTTGCCCGTCTACGCCGTCGTCGGGGAAGGCTTTAGAACGTGCCTCGTTGGCTACGGGACATAATCCAAGCAACCTGTAACGTAAATCTCCTTGACGTTTATCGATATACCAGTATCCTCTTATTCTCCACTGTTCGATATCGCCTGCATCTAAGGCAAACTTTCTAATATATTGCTCATCTACTTTACCTTCGGCATTAAATTGCTCGATACCCAAATCGGTAGTATCGGTATAAACCAAAGAGGCTTCGATATCTTTTAATGTACGTTTTTCGGTAAAATACGAATCTGAATATACATCGGGTATATCGCCATTTCGAATACCACGTACTAAAACATCGTACAACGAACGTCTGTCTGCTCCAATATTATTAGTATCTATTGGGTAATATAACGGAAAATTTACACGCTCATCAAGATCGATTATTTCCCAAGTAGACTTAGCCCACAAAACGTCTCTTTCGTCTACATATCCGTAGGGTAAGGGATTATCGTTATCGTAAGCAAGTTGATCTTTGGTCTTTTTGCCAATTTCTTCGGGAGTTTTTGCATTAAGAACATTTATTTGAGCTATTGCTCCAACAGACATTAATAATACTAAACAACTTAAAACAACATTCTTAAGGTTCATAAAATAGATTTTTTATTAGTATTTCGGGCGTTTATTAATTAGTTAACTCGATGCAAATAGGAGAAATTCTCTTTAATTTATAACCAGAGTTACTAGCTAATTTTGCGTTTATATCAAATATTTGAACAGTTTCACCTCTTTTAGCTCTACGCAATGCGGCTTTGGCTGCACTGTTTAATTTACTGCCACTAACTTTAATAGTTGGTTGTCCGGGTACTTTAAAACTAAATCCTGTAACACGCAAGCTTAAATCAAAATCGAAATCGGGTAAGGCTGCACCTACACTTGAAATTTCTAAACCTTGACGCTGCATACGCACACAACCTCCGTTACCATCTTCACCACGAATGGTTCCGGTTGGTCTTGGTATGTCTTTAACACGGAATGTTTTACTATCTGAAACAGTTTCGCCGGTAGGTAATTTACCACTAACTTTAATTGTTACTTCTCTACCTTTAATAGTAGTTACGTTCATATTATATTTTCCGGGTTTTCCTGCAGAATTTAATCCGGGAGCTGTTGCTGATACAGCGGGTACTCCGGGAATAGAAATAGTCATTGGATTTACGACTCCGCGGTACACTACATTCATTTTATCTGCTGAAATTACAGCAGAATTAGGTCTTGGAATTACCACGTAAGAACTTTCGATAGGAATTTTTACAATGCTGTCTCCTTCTTTAAATTGAAGTTCTCCCTTGATATCTTTTTCGCCTACATTTCCTGCCGGAAAATCCAGCATTACTTGTCCGCCTTCGATGGTTGAAATTTCTTTGCCATTCACAAGCACTTTCTCAAATGTAAGAGAGTTATCAAATTTTCCTAAAACCACTTTACCTTTAAAATTTTCACCCGAGAAGAAAGCCGTTTTGGTTGGAACAACAATTGCTTGAAATTTTGTCATTGATAATTGACTGGCTTGTTCTCCGGCAAGCATTTTAGACAATAACTCACTTTGGGTAGTTTTAAGGTCTGCCTGCATTTGAGTAAGTTTGGTTTTGGAAGCAATTAAGGGGAAACCTTCAAACTGGTATTTTAACCATTTAATCTTTTTACCATCTCTGTTGGGAACAGGGCTTGTAGAAAAGTTTTCATTAATAGCTTTACTAATATCCGGATAAGAATCACCAAGTATTTGATTCATTTTGGTTCTATATCCATCTATCTTATCTAAAAACTCTTGTCCCTTTTTTGTATATTTATCTCCTTTAAAAAATAGTTGATCCAAAAAATCAGATTTGTCTTGTACTTCATAATCTGTTGGGTCTTTAACGGTTTTCATCATATCGTCTTTGAGCGTTTGTATAAAAGAACTTAACTCATTAGAAGCTATATTAACCTGATTGGCTTTTTCTAATAAGGGTTGATATACTTTGGGTTGCTCGGTTACTTTTTTTGCCAATCCTTCCATAAAGCTGGCATTGCGTTCTGCTGTTGCCAAAGTAGCTTTATCTAATTTTTTTTCCAATAAGCCAAAAGCAGATAGTACTTCTTTTGACATATTTAAAGCCAGCATTGCAATAAAAACCAAATACATTAGGTTAATCATCTTCTGCCTTGGGGATAGTTTTCCACTTGCCATTTTTTTCTTTGTTTTTAAGAATTAATAATTTAGTTACAATTGAAAACTATGTTTAGTTTTTTCCTCCCATTGCAGAAAGCATTCCACCATATACTCCGTTCAATGACGATAGGTTACTTGCCAAGTGCTCCATTTGTTGTTTTAATTGTGAAGCATTTTCTGCTACTTGCGCTTGAATTTCTGCTTGACGGCTCGAAGATTCTACTTGAACTTTATATAAGCTATTTAACGATTCCATTTGTGCTGCTGCAAGTGCTAATTCTTCGCTGTATTTGTTAGTTGCACTTATAGCTTCAGCGGTAGGAACAATTCCTTTAGTAGCCTCTTTAAAAGAACCGATACTTTCACTTAAACTAGTGAATAACCCGGAGTCAATTTTAGCTTCTTTAAGCATTTCGTCTAATTTTTTAGATAATATACCCTCAGCATCTTTTGGTTGGTCTTTTTTACCACCATTAGATTGTCCTCCTGCCAATTCAGGGTATACTAATGACCAATCTAAATCATCATCTACAGGTTCAAATGCAGAAATTGCAAAGATGATTGCTTCGGTAATAAGTCCAATAGCTAATAGTGTACCACCGTTTAATTTTAAATCGCCACCTAGTGGTATTTCCCAGTGAAGGATTTTAAAAAGTGCTCCAAGAATTACAATAGAAGCTCCGAGCCCGTAGGCCATATTAAAAAGTTTTTTTGAAGATCTTGATTGTGCCATAATACAATAATTTTTAGTTTAAGTTAAGTTACGGTTAAATTTTTATTTATAATTTGAGATTTGTTTTCTTATCTGGCATCGCCAAAGTTTTGGTTCAATACCACGTCTGTGCCCATATAATCTTGCACGGTTCTAAAACCGATGTAGCTTCTTGCGGAATCTGCATACTCATAATCACGAGTACTTACTTGAAGAAAATATCCTACATCTTTCCAAGAACCTCCTCGAATAACTTTCCGAAGGTTATTAGGATCGTTTACACTTGGATTCATAGTTGAAGAAAACTCATATGAAGTTGGTGCATAGGAAGATGCCACCCATTCAGAAACATTACCTGCCATATTGTACAATCCGTAATCGTTAGGCTCATAGGCATCTGCTTCTACGGTATACAATGCTTGATCGGCAGCATAGTCGCCTCGAAGGGGTTTAAAATTTGCCATAAAACATCCTCTATCGTTTTTGGCATAGGGACCTCCCCAAGGAAATGTAGCGGACTCCAGACCTCCTCTTGCAGCATATTCCCACTCAGCTTCACCTGGTAGCCTAAACCGGTTTATCTGAGGTCGTTTTTTTGATTTTTGATAGGCGTTTTTGTATAGGGTTCTCCACGCACAAAATGCTTTTGCTTGTTTCCAATTTACACCTACAACAGGATAATCGCTGTAGGCTTCGTGCCAAAAATAGTCGTTATGCATAGGTTCGTTATACGAGTAGTTAAAATCTCTTATCCACACTGTGGTATCGGGATAGATAGGCAACTCTTCTGTTTTAATAAAATCTTTTCTTCTTTTTTTGCCTTTTGCTCTGGCGGCGGCTTCAATATCCATATAGGTGTATCTAAACTTTAGTTTAGAAACATCTATGGTGCGTTGTCCGTTATAAGCTTCTTCTGCAGGAATATAGAGCGAATCCATTACTTCTGCATAATATTCATCCGGATATTCGGCTGTATCCCAAATTATATCTACATTCCGATTTATTTTTCTTCCGGCATATAAATCATCTCCAATACCATAATAGTTATCATACATATATTGGTCATAAGGAGACATTTCTTCATTTTCTTGGTCTATAAATGCGAACTCCCCAATTCCGCCATCACCCGGGGTTTGCCCCACTTCATCGGCTAATATTGCTAATTTTTGACGAACGATAGAATCTCTTACCCAATTTGTAAATTGTCTGTACTCTGCGTTGGTTATTTCGGTTTCATCCATATAGAAAGAACGCACAGTAACGGTTTTTGTTGGGGCATCATTAACAGCCACAAAATCGTCATCTGATTTTCCCATAATAAAGGAACCTCCCGGAATAAGGGTCATTCCGTAGGGTTTTTCCGGATGCCATTTTTTTCCTTTGGCTCCAACAAGTTCTCCGCGATCCGCAGATCTCCTATTACAACTTGATAAAACGGCAATAACTGCAACTAATGCAATAAGCTTTTTCATAGGTATTTAGGTTAAATTATATAGATTTAAGGGCGTAAACCTATCCATAAAATTTCAAAAAAACAACTTTTTTTGAAAAAACCCTTAATCTTTATAATACTAGTTTAATTGGTTATACTTCATTTTTCCTCCGAGCCTTGTACCATCGCTCGGGTATTTCTTGGTTACATGCGCTTAAATATTCATTGTAAGTGCAAGGTAATAACGTTTTACTTTTTAATTTATTATTCATTGTTGAAATAAATGGCAATTCTATCCACCAACGCCCTGTTTTATTGCTTTTTTTAAAGAGTAATACTTCATCATCTACAGGAACTTTATATGTTTTAAAGAGTTTCGGATTATTAAAATCACCATCGTTTACTCTAAAATTTACCCCTTCAATGAAATACCATATTATCTGGGCAATTAGCATTCCCGATGTGGGAGAATTTTCATAATCTTTTATTTCATATATTCCAAATGAACTTACAGAGTTACTAATTCCTGCATATCGAGCCAAGGCACAAATTTCTCTAGAATTAAATCCATTAGGGCTTTGGTTGTATTTATAACTAATAGCTTCGTCTTTTATTGCATTTACATCTAAAGAAACTAAATGTGCATTTCTAAATATAGGTTCTACGACCGTAAGGTCTTGTACAATTTCACCTAGTCGATACGCATCAAAGAACAATTTTTCCATTAGGGCTATTTCTTGGGGCGAATTATAATAGGATTGGTATCCAAGTGTACTGTAATTAAATAGGTTATAGGGTTTTTCTACTATAATTTTTCCTAAATAGGATTTATTAGTTATAGGTGCATCTGCATCGCCTATATCAAACTTACTGTCAATATTAACTAAGTTAACCATACTTTCTATTCCTGAATAGGATTTGTATTGGGCAATGACTAAATCTTGGCTTCCGCCAAGTATAATTGGAATTATTTTTTTTGAAAGTAATTGGTTTGTTACGGTTTGAAGTGCATAATATGAATCTTCTACTGTTGCTCCTTGCTCGATGTCTCCTAAATCTGCTAATTGACCAGCCCAATTTCCGGAATATAACGAGTAAAAGGCTTCTCTTACAGAATCAAAACAAGGTTTATTACCTATGTATTCTACATCATTGCGAGTTTCTTTTACACCGACGATAGCAAATAAAACACCTTCTAAATCGGGAAACCCGGCATCGGTGTGTTTTTTTATTTGTTTTCCTAATACACCTTGGGGTAACACCTCATTATAGGCTACTACTTTTTTAGAAACGGGTATAAAAAATTCTGTCATTATTTTTTCTTAGCAGTCGTTTTTTTTCTTGCTTTCTTCTTAGGAGTTTTTTTTGCCAATAATTCTTGTGCTTGCTCTAAAGTAATTTTTTCGGCTTTTGTAGTTTTTGGCAGCTCTACTTTTGTTTTCCCTTTAATTATATTAAATCTTCCCCAACGTGCCTTTTCTATTCTTATACCTTCTTCTTTCCATTCTGCAATTAACTTATCGTTTTCTTTTTGTTTTTTAGTTTCAATAAGCTCAATAATATCTGCTTCCGAAAGGTTATCGAAATCGTATTTTTTATTTACATTAATAAACATATTGTTCCACTTAATAAAGGGACCAAAACGTCCTTTTCCTTTTTGAACGGGTAAACTTTCATAAGTATAAATAGGCGCATCTGCTTTTTTCTTTTCTTCAATAAGTGTTACCGCCGTTTCAATATCTACATCTAGGGGATCTAATCCTTTGGGAAGGGAAATAAATTTTTTTCGGTATTTAATATAAGGTCCAAATCTTCCGTTGTTTACCTCTACGGGTTCCCCTTCATATTCACCCAGTGTTTTGGGTAGTTTAAACAAATCCATAACTTCTTCAAAAGTTACTTGATGCAATTGTTGATCGGGTCGTAAACTAGCAAATTTTTTAACTTCATCGTCTGCAGCTCCTATTTGTGCCATTGGACCAAAACGTCCTAGCCTTACCAACACCGGTTTTCCTGTTTCGGGATCGGTTCCTAAAACTCGTTCTCCGCTTTCTCTGTTGGCATGTTCTTTTACTTCTTCAACTTTTGGATGAAAGGTTTTGTAAAATTCTCGCAACATTTGAGTCCATTGTTTTTTTCCTTCTGCAATAGAATCAAAATCTTCTTCTACTTTGGCGGTAAAATTGTAATCTAATATTTCTTCAAAATTAGTTACTAAAAAGTCGGTTACGATTAGCCCGATATCTGTAGGAACTAATTTTCCTTTGTCTGAACCTACCGCTTCGGTAAGTTGTTTTTCGGTTACCGAATTATTTTTTAAAACCAATTGTGTATAGTGTCTTTGAACACCTTCTACAGAGCCTTTTTCAACATAATTTCTGTTAATGATGGTAGAGATTGTAGGCGCGTAAGTAGAGGGACGACCAATACCCAGCTCTTCCATTTGTTTTACCAACGAGGCTTCTGTATATCGATATGGCGGACGAGTAAATCGCTGGGTTGCCGTTATGTAATTATTGGTTAACGATTCTCCAATTGTTAAATTAGGTAACATGCCTTGTTGTTCTTCTTCTTCAAAATCGGTTCCTTCAAGATAAACCTTTAAAAATCCGTCAAATTTTATCATTTCGCCATTTGCAACAAAGTGTTCGGTTACTTTTTCAGATGAATTTACTTGTATTTTAACATTGGTTCGTTCTAATTGTGCATCGCTCATTTGCGAAGCAATGGTACGTTTCCAAATTAAATTATAAAGCCTTTCTTGATCACTATCGCCCGAAATAGTATGCCGAGACATATCGGTAGGTCTAATTGCTTCATGCGCTTCTTGCGCTCCTTTTGATTTACTTTTATAATTACGAGGTTGGCTGTAATTGTTTCCGTACAAGGATGTTATTTCGTCTTGTGCAGCTTGTTTAGCTTCTTGCGAAAGGTTTACACTATCTGTTCTCATGTAGGTAATGAGTCCTGCCTCATACAATCGTTGCGCAATGGTCATGGTTTTACCTACCGAAAAATACAACTTTCTTGATGCTTCTTGTTGAAGGGTTGAAGTTGTAAACGGTGGCGCAGGCGATTTTTTTGCCGGTTTTTTTACAAGATCTTGTACTTGGTAACTCGCATTTATATTTTTTTGAAGAAACTGATTTGCTTCTGTTGCTGAAGAAAAATTCTTTGGTAGTTTTGCTTTAAATTTACTTCCTGTATTGGTGATAAATTCAGCATCTACTCGAAAAGAAGCTTTGGGAGAAAACCCTTCAATTTCACGTTCGCGTTCAACGATTAGTCGCACGGCTACCGATTGCACCCTCCCTGCAGACAAGCCTCCTTTTACTTTTTTCCATAACACAGGTGATAATTCATAACCCACTAATCTATCTAAAACCCTACGTGCTTGTTGTGCATTAACTAGGTTGTAATTAATTTTTCTAGGGTTGTCAATCGCTTTTACAATAGCCGATTTGGTTATTTCGTGAAAAACGATTCGTTTGGTTGTCTCTTCTTTTAGTTTAAGCACTTCAGACAAATGCCAAGCAATAGCTTCTCCTTCTCGGTCTTCATCACTTGCCAACCATACTGTTTCTACATTTTTTGATAAGGTCTTTAACTCTTTTACCAATTTCTTTTTGTCTGTAGGAACAATATATTTAGGTGAAAAGTCACCCTCTACATCTACTGCCAGCTCATTTGAAGGAAGATCGGCAATGTGCCCAAAACTAGAGGCTACTTTATAATCTTTACCGAGAAATTTTTCAATTGTTTTTGCTTTTGCAGGCGACTCTACTATCACTAAATTCTTTGCCATAAAACTTTTTGTTAAGGCTACAAAAGTATAGGTTTTTTTTAATTACAAAACTTAAATTTTGAATTTCGGGTATATTCTTAAAGTTAAAGTCTTGTTTTTCATTGTAAAAAAATCGATAAAAAAAGTAGTTTCAATTTAAAAAATTATATCCGAAATAGTTGTTGTTTCTTCCTCTTCAAACCCAATGGTATCTTTATAAAAATAATATAGCGGTATGTAGGTAAAATAAAGCGTAGCAGCCATTCCTACAAAACATATAACGACACCTATTTGAGCTATAAGGCTTGCTATTATCATTAATCCGAAAAGAATGAGCCAAAATTTATTTCCTAATTTAAAGCTAGCCGAAATTATTTCTTTTACTGAAAGTTTAGGATTAAATGCAAATATGGGTACGATTAGTTGCAACGGCACCATAACATAAAAAATAGGGAAATAACACATCAATAAAGCAAGTAGTGCAATACCTAAAGAAGCTAAAGAAAGTACAAGTATTTTTTTCCAATACTTAAAATACATAAAATATCCTCCTACCGTTTTGGGTTTTCCCGTATCTTCTTTTTTACATACCTGAAAAAAATGAGAAATAATAGCCACATTAATTACCTGCATTATAAAAGCCAAAATAAAAACTAACAGCACGTACACAACAATTTGAATCGGAGTAAAATCTAATTCGGGTTGATAGTGCCGTCCATTCATAGAAGCTTTAAACATATCAATATACATAGTAAAGAAAGGAGCATACACTAACAGTAAAAAAGGAATTGAAACCAATAAGGATAGTAACCCATGGTACAACCCTTGCAACCATATTTTTTTAAATAGTTCAAAACTTCTATATAAATTATCTCCAAAATCTATTTTAGGCGCTTGTTCTATTTTCTGAAAAATATTGGATTGCATACGTATTGGTTTTAATGTTAGTTGTGCAAATCTATAAAAAATAACTATGCCAATTTGTCACAATCGATTAATAAATTTGTAAATTTGCAATCTAATTGTAGCTCATATAATTTATGAATACCGAAAAACTCATAGACGAAACCAAACAAGGCGAAACCCTTCAACTAAAAAATAATAAAAAGAACACTCGTAAACTTTTTATTGAAAGTTATGGATGCCAAATGAATTTTAGCGACAGCGAAATAGTTGCTTCCATACTAACAAATCAAGGGTTTAACACCACTTCTCAACTAGAAGAAGCCGATTTGGTATTAATTAATACGTGTTCGATTAGAGATAAAGCCGAACAAACCGTTAGAAAACGTCTCGAAAAATTTAATGCCGTAAAAAAAATAAATCCAGGTATGAAAGTTGGTGTTTTGGGTTGCATGGCAGAACGATTAAAACACAAATTTCTGGAAGAAGAAAAAATAGTAGATTTAGTAGTAGGACCCGATGCATACAAAGACTTACCCAATTTACTTGAAGAAGTAGATGCCGGAAGAGAAGCCGTAAATGTAATCCTCTCTAAAGAAGAAACCTACGCAGATGTATCTCCGGTAAGACTCGGCGGCAATGGTGTAACGGCATTTGTTAGCATTACCAGAGGATGCGACAACATGTGTACGTTTTGCGTAGTACCTTTTACGCGTGGTCGTGAACGAAGCAGAGACCCGCAGAGTATCGTTAACGAAATAAACAATTTGTGGAATCAAGGCTACAAAGAAGTAACCTTATTAGGACAAAACGTAGATAGTTATTTATGGTACGGGGGCGGATTAAAAAAGGATTTTAAAAATGCCAGCGAAATTCAAAAAGCAACCGCAACAAATTTTGCAAAATTGTTAGATTTAGTAGCTACAGCCCAACCTAATATGCGATTCCGGTTTTCTACCAGCAACCCGCAAGATATGACCGAAAATGTTTTACACACTATGGCAAAACACAAAAACATTTGCAACTATATACATCTTCCCGTACAAAGCGGAAGTACTCGAATCTTAGAAGCAATGAATCGTCAGCACACACGAGAAGAATACATCCAACTCATTAATAAGATTAGAACCATACTCACCGATTGTGCCATTTCACAAGACATCATTGCCGGTTTTCCAACCGAAACCGAAGAAGACCACCAAGAAACTTTAAGCCTAATGGAATATGTAAAATATGATTTTGGATTTATGTTTATGTATAGCGAACGACCCGGTACAATGGCAGCGAGAAAATTAACAGACGATATTCCCCTTGAAACAAAAAAAAGACGTCTAAACGAAATTATTACACTACAACAAAAACACAGTGCGTACCGAACCCGACAATTTATAGGTAAAACCGTTGAGGTTTTAATCGAAAAAGAATCGAAACGAAGCAATGAACACTGGAGCGGGCGAACTCCACAAAACACCGTCGTAGTTTTTCCGAAAGAAAATTACAAACCCGGAGATTTTGTAATGGTAAAAATAGATGAAGCTACAAGTGCCACCCTTATAGGAAAAGCTGTTGGTCAAAAGTAATTTAAATTAAAACATCATCGCAATTGCGAAACAAAATATGGAAAGCATACAAGCAATAAAACAACGATTCGGGATTATTGGCAACGACCCAAAACTAAATCGTTCTATACAAAAAGCCATTCAGGTTGCACCCACCGACATTTCGGTATTGGTAACAGGAGAAAGTGGTGTAGGAAAAGAGAGTATTCCTAAAATAATTCATGCGCTTTCGCACCGAAAACACAACAAATATATCGCCGTAAACTGCGGTGCAATTCCGGAAGGAACCATAGACAGCGAACTCTTTGGTCATGAAAAAGGAGCCTTTACAGGTGCTACAGCTACCCGAAGCGGTTACTTCGAAGTTGCAGATGGAGGTACCATTTTTCTAGATGAAGTAGGCGAACTTCCCCTACCCACACAAGTGCGTTTGCTACGTGTCTTGGAAAGTGGCGAGTTTTTTAAGGTAGGATCGTCTAAACCCCAAAAAACCGATGTTAGAATAGTCGCTGCAACCAACGTAAATATGGCAAAAGCCATTGAAGAAGGAAAATTTAGAGAGGATTTATACTACCGACTAAGCACAGTAGAAATTATGCTCCCTCCTTTACGCGAACGCAAAGAAGACATTCATTTACTATTCAGAAAATTTGCTTCCGATTTTGCACAAAAATACAAAATGCCAACCATTAGGCTGGATGAAGGAGCAAAACAATTACTGCAAAACTATCGTTGGGGAGGTAACATTAGGCAATTACGAAACGTAGCAGAGCAAATTTCGGTACTCGAACAAAACAGAGAAATTAGCTATAACACATTAAAGGAATATTTACAAGACGTGGGAAGCAATCTTCCGGCAATTATTCCGTCTCAAAAAAATAAAAGTGATTTTGCCAACGAGAGAGAACTGCTTTACAAGGTGCTTTTTGATATGCAACGTGACCTAAACGATTTAAAAAAGCTTACCTTTGAGTTAATGAATAATCCCAATACAAATAAGGTTCAAGAACAACACGCCGGACTTATTAATAAAATTTATTCAAACCCCGAAACACAACCCGTTAACAATCCCGCAACACTTGTAGAAGAACCCAACAAAACCATAGAGAAACCAACTGTTGAAGTTATTAATATTCCTGCTAACGAACCCATTTCTAAAAATGAAGATAAATATAGTTTTGTAGAAGATATAGAAGAAGAGGAAAATCTTTCAATTCAAGAAAAAGAAATTGAACTTATTAGAAAATCTCTGGAAAAACATAAGGGAAAAAGAAAATATGCTGCTAAAGAACTGGGCATTTCAGAACGAACTTTATACCGAAAAATTAAACAATTTAATTTATAACCAATACAATACCGTGAAAATAGTACGCAAAACTATAAAAATAACCGTAGCACTGATACTTATTATTACACCTTTAGTGATACAAAGTTGTGGTGCTTATTCGTTTACGGGTGCAGATATTGATTATTCAAAGATAAAAACTTTTCAGGTAAATTATTTTCAGAATAACGCCAGTATTATTGAACCCGGCATCGACCGAAAATTCACTATTGCACTACAAGATTTAATTCTTAATCAAACCAGTTTAGATTTGGTTACTGCCGGTGGCGATTTAATTTACGAAGGTGAAATTGTAGAATATTACATCGCTCCCATTACTGCAACAGCCCAAAATACAGCAGCTCAAAACCGACTTACTATAAGCGTAAACGTTCGGTTTATTAATACAAAAGACGACACAAAAGATTTTGAGAAACGCTTTTCGTTTTATTACGACTATCCCGGAAGCTCACAACTTATCGGAAGTTTGTTAGATGAAGCTGTAAACACTATCTTTGAACGTCTAACACAAGATATTTTTAATGCATCATTAGCAAATTGGTAATATGACAACCTCCGCTTACACCTATTTACTTACCCAGCCGCAATCTTGTAAAAAAGAAGATTTTAATGCACTTGATAGTGTTGTCGAAAAATTCCCGTATTTTCAATCGGCTCGAGCATTACAACTAAAATATTTAAAAAATTCGCAAAGTTATCTTTACAACGATGCTCTAAAATTAACTGCCGCCTACACAACCGACAGGAATATTTTATTTGAATACATTACCTCTAACGATTTTTTTCAGAATCAAATTTCTGAACAAATTCTTCAACACCACAAAGATGTTCTTCAAATAGAAGTTGAATCTGAAAATATTTCGGAACAAGTAAGCCTTGAAATCGACAACCAACTTAAAAACGAGCTCAAAAAAGCCGAAGCTATATTAAATCCGGAGCTTTTTGAACCCAAAAGAAAAACTTTAAACCCAGTAGTTGAAAAAAACAACGAATCTGAAACATCGATAGACATAAACAAGCCGCTGGAGTTTTCAAAAGAAGATACCCATTCATTTAGCGAATGGTTAAAACTCACTTCTGCAAAACCAATACAACGCACAAAAGAAGATTTACCCGCAAAAGAGATAAAACCCGAAAGCAAATTTGACTTAATTGAGCAATTTATTCAGCAAAAAGGGAAGCTAATACTACCCGAAAAAACTACAAAACAAACTCAAAACATAAACCTGGCAGCTCCTTATACACAAGCTCCAACCTCTTTAATGACCGAAACTTTGGCAAAGGTTTACCTGCAACAAAAAAATTATTTAAAAGCCATACAGGCATATAAAATTTTAATTTTGAAAAATCCCGAAAAAAGTGGTTACTTTGCAGACCAAATTCGAGCAATAAAAAAACTGATAAACACAAAACACTCATGACAACATATACCATTTTTATAGGACTCATTATTTTTGTAGCTTTTTTACTAGTAGTCGTTATTATGGTACAAAACCCAAAAGGTGGCGGTTTATCTTCTTCGTTTGGAGGAGGCGGAACCCAACAACTGGGAGGTGTACAAAAAACTACCGATTTTCTTGATAAAAGTACTTGGACATTGGCTACTGTACTATTAGCTCTTATTTTGCTATCTAATATTCCTATTATGGGAAGCGGCGGCGTTCAAGAATCTAAAGTTATAAATGGTGATAATGTAGAAAATGTTTTAAATAACAATAACACACCACCTGCTACAGATAACACACAAGACAAAAAGGAAACAAATTAACGATAGCTTACCCTAACGTAACATCTTAAACCGGCTTAAATTTATAAGCCGGTTTTTTTATTTTATGCTTTTTTAGGTTAAAAAGCAAAATAGTATCTTTATCATGAAGTTAGTAATAAGCCAAAAAAACCGAAATAAAACGTAGAACGATAATAATATTTGGATTTTTATTCTGTTAATTCTATATTTTATTCCAGCTCATATTTTGGCAACATTTAACGGATATTTACTTTGGTTTAGTGAATTGAAAGCTAAAAAATTTGATTTTGAAAATTGGTCTTGGAGTCTTTCCCGTTCTGGTTATGATATTATTAGCGATTGGGAAGGAATCACCAATTCAATTCATTGCAACTTTTGGAATTATTGGAATTGGAACAACTAATCTGATTTGGATTACAAAGCTTTCAAAAAACCAATTGAATACAAACTAAAAAAATGAATTTCTAAAAGAAAACGAAAACTGATTTTAGTAATTATCATTTTAATTCTAACTTTTGTTTTCGGAATTCAATATGAATTAAATTAACGAATTAAAATGCATCCTATTTTTAGGAAAGGTTACAACAACACAACCACCAACTGACAAGCTGGCATTTTTTTTATCCAAATTTGACAGATTTAAACTACTGGCACAATTTCTGCCAATATGGAATGACAAAAAAATTAATTAACAACTTAAAAATACAAAACGAAAATGGCATTAAAAATTCAACCACTTTCAGACAGAGTATTAGTAGAACCACAACAAGCCGAAGCCAAAACCGCATCGGGAATCTACATACCCGACTCGGCTAAAGAAAAACCCCAACAAGGCACTGTAGTTGCCGTAGGAAACGGAAAAAAAGACGAACCTATGACTGTAAAAGTAGGCGATACCGTTCTTTACGGAAAGTACTCAGGTACCGAGCTTAAACTAGACGGAAAAGACTACCTGATGATGAGAGAAGATGACATCCTTGCTATTGTATAAGGTCTCATCTTTTTTTTAGTTAAAAAATAAATACTCACTTAAAAACAAAAAATAAATCATAATAATTATGGCAAAAGATATAAAATTTGATGTAGAAGCACGCGACAGTATTAAACGTGGCGTAGATGCATTAGCAAATGCAGTAAAAGTAACCTTAGGTCCTAAAGGACGTAATGTAATAATTAGCAAATCATTTGGCGCTCCGCAAGTAACTAAAGACGGAGTAACCGTAGCTAAAGAAATAGAACTGGAAGATGCCCTTGAAAATATGGGTGCACAAATGGTAAAAGAAGTCGCCTCTAAAACCAACGACCTGGCAGGAGACGGTACTACTACAGCAACCGTATTAGCACAAGCAATTGTAAAAGAAGGTCTTAAAAATGTGGCTGCCGGTGCCAATCCTATGGATTTAAAACGCGGGATTGATAAAGCCGTGGAAGCCATTACTTCTCATTTGGAAAAACAAGCCAAAAAGGTAAGCGATTCTTCCGATATGATTAAACAAGTAGCTGCAATTTCATCTAATAACGACAAATTTATCGGTTCGCTTATTGCCGAAGCTTTTGGCAAAGTAGGTAAAGAAGGTGTAATTACCGTTGAAGAAGCTAAGGGAACAGACACATATGTAGATGTGGTAGAAGGAATGCAGTTTGACAGAGGTTACCTCTCTCCTTACTTTGTAACCGATCCCGAAAAAATGAATACCGTATTAGAAAATCCGATGATTTTATTATACGACAAAAAAATATCTGCGATGAAGGATTTACTTCCTATCCTCGAACCCGTTGCACAACAAGGTAAAACATTGCTTATCATCGCCGAAGATGTAGATGGAGAAGCACTTGCAACACTTGTTGTTAACAAACTAAGAGGGTCCTTAAAAATTGCAGCGGTAAAAGCACCCGGATTTGGAGACCGTCGTAAAGCAATGCTAGAGGATATAGCTATTCTTACCGGCGGAACCGTTATTTCTGAAGAACGCGGATTTACACTCGAAAACGCAACACTTGAAATGCTTGGTACTGCCGAAACCGTAACCATCGATAAAGACAATACAACTATTGTTAACGGTGCCGGTAAAAAAGGAGACATCAAAGCGCGTGTAAACCAAATTAAAGCACAAATAGAAACCACTACCAGCGATTACGATAAAGAAAAACTACAAGAACGTTTGGCAAAACTTGCCGGTGGAGTAGCTGTTTTATATGTAGGTGCTGCCAGTGAAGTAGAAATGAAAGAGAAAAAAGATCGTGTAGATGATGCGCTTCACGCAACACGTGCCGCTGTTGAAGAAGGTATCGTTGCCGGTGGAGGAGTTGCACTGGTACGTGCAAAAAATGCACTTAAAGATGTAAAACCCGAAAATGAAGATGAAAAGACAGGAGTAGAAATTGTAAACAGAGCAATTGAATCTCCTATCCGTACCATTGTTGAAAATGCCGGAGGTGAAGGATCGGTAGTGATAAACAAAGTTATGGAAGAAAAAAAATCGTTTGGGTTTAATGCAAAAACAGGCGAGTATGTAGATATGCTAAAAGCCGGAATCATCGACCCTAAAAAAGTAACACGTGTTGCCTTAGAAAATGCTGCTTCGGTAGCAGGAATGATTTTAACAACCGAGTGTGCTTTGGTAGATATTAAAGAAGATGCACCTGCTATGCCTCCAATGGGAGCAGGTGGCGGAATGCCGGGGATGATGTAAACCCAATATATTGAATAACAAAAAAGCCTGCTGATTTAAAATTTAGCGGGCTTTTTATGTTTTTGGTATTATTACTTTTTTCTGAAGAAATAAAAAGCCGGTAACAATAACAACAATACTAATGGTTGTATTAAAAATCGTCTTACATAAAACAAGAATAAAAAATCTTCCTTAGTTGAATGTTGTAACAAAAAGCCAAATAAAACAATACACACCAAATAAAACAATACATATACCAGCACCGAAACTTTGACCACTTCCCGATCGTTAAAAACAAGCCACAAAATACCTAAAGACAAAATACTATTCACCCAAAATCGCAAGGATGTGAAACCAATTAGTTTCCAAAAATTAAAATCGGGTAACGATTGTACTAAATGAACGGTTTTAAAAAAAGATAAAAGCGGGTCGTAAAAGATAGAAGACTCCAAGGTACGCATCAAAACCAAAGCAACAACGAATAATGCTATTAATAAAATTTTTAAGAATCTATGCATTATTATTAGAGTTAGGTGTTATTTTTATCCATATTATCCAAAGTAAAAAAACCATTCCGTAAATAATACCTGGAAAAACCACTCCGTGTAAAAATTCTGTGTGTTCAGGATACTTGTATAACAAAAATGAAAGTAAGGCAATTCTAATAATATTTACAGTATAAATTAAAACTACTCCTACAAAGAGAAATAAAATTGTCTTTTTAAACTCTTGTGCAAACGAAATCACAAACGCAACAAATAAAATAATAATACTCACTGCATTACACCCTTCCACGATGATTGCAACGGGCATATCATTAATCAACAGCTTCACTGCCGGCATTCCGGCATCCGGAACAACACTACCTATAAATCCAAAACCTGACAATAGCATACTGCTTTGTCTAGCAACTAATTCGGTTATAAAGTCCGGATGATTGTCTTGCTGAAAATAGTGTAAATACAATGCATAAAAAAATCCTAGTAATAAATAGGTTCCTAAAAAAAGACCTAAAAATCTAAAAATAGCACGATATTTATATAAAAGCGATTTCAAATTTGAAATATTTTTAACAAAGATAAAACTATACTTGTAACTTTGCAGTAAAAAAGAAATACAAAAATGGAAATTGAAAAACTTCAATCGGTTATAAAAACCATATTAAATTCGAAAAATTTGAGTGTAAAAAAGAAACTCACCAACATCTGTGATGTATTAAAAAAAGAAGTTTCGCATTACGATTGGGTAGGGTTTTATTTCGCACAACCCGAAACGCAAACGCTACATCTTGAAGCTTTTGCCGGCGAACCCACAGACCATACCGTTATTCCTTTTGGAAAAGGAATTTGCGGACAAGTAGCCCTCTCTAATCAAAATTTTATTGTTCCTGATGTTTTAGCACAAGATAAATTACATTGCGTGTAATATTAATGTTAAATCTGAAATTGTTTAGCTATTTAAAAACAAAAACGTTGGACAAATAGATATCGATTCGCACACTCCCAAAGTATTTTCAAAACAAAATGAAGATTTATTAATGTGGGTAAACAACCAAGTAGCAAGTATTTTGTAAACTAAATTCACAAGTTAATTTTAATTATACCACTATAAAACAAAAAAAGTAATGACAATCTTTTTATAACTGAGTGAAAAATGGTAATTTCGCCAACCGATTACAGAACAAAACCAATAAAATTAAATTTTCCGCTTAAACGGAAGAAAAATATACTTTTAAGGATGGCAATATTAAACAGCATTAGAAAAAGAGGAATATTCTTAATTATTATTATTGCAATGGCACTTTTTGCTTTTGTATTAGGAGATATTTTAAAAGGGAATGGACCTAGTTCAGGCGATGAAACCATAGCAACCATTAACGGAATTGACATTTCGCGCTTAGATTTTGCAAAAAAAGTAGAGACTGCCCAACGAAGAGGAGCCAATACAATGCAAGTAATGAAAAACGTTTGGAATCAAGAAGTTCGTCGTGTTTTGCTTAAACAGCAATATGAAAATCTTGGGTTAAAAATAGATAAAGAACAAATTAATCAAGCCATAAGAGAAGCACTTAGTAACAATCCAAATTTTCAGAACGAAGCAGGTATTTTTGACGAAGGTATTTTACAAGAGTATGTAGCCAACTTAAAAGCTACAAATCCACAAGCCTACCAACAATGGTTAGATTTTGAAAATAACATTGCCAACAATGTTCTCGAAAAAGAATATTTTAATTTGGTAAAAGGTGGTCTTATTACTACAATGGCAGAAGGAGAACAAGAATATCACTTTCAAAACGACAAAATAGACATTCAATACGTACAGGTACCTTACAGTAAAATACCCGATGAAGAAGTACCGGTTTCTGATAAAGAAATTGAACAGTACGTTAAAGCTCACCCTAAAGAGTTTGAAGTGGCTCCGCAGGTTGATATTCAATTTGTACAATTTACAGAAAACCCTTCTCCACAAGATGTTGATGATGCCAGAGAAGCAATGTTGGAATTATTAAAAGATAAAGTTGAATACAACTCGGTAACAAAAAGCAACGACACCATATTAGGTTTTTTAAAAACAAAAGATGTAGAAAATTTTGTAAACACAAATTCAGAAAGACCTTTTACAGACAGATGGTGGTTTAAAAATGATTTATCTGATGCCATAAAAGATACTATCTTTAAAATGAATGTATCGCAAGTTTATGGTCCTTATAAAGTAGATGAAACTTATAATTTAACTAAATTAATAGCCACTCGAAAATTACCCGATTCGGTAAAAGCCCGTCATATCTTAGTTCCTTTTATAGGTTCCGGAAGCGCTGATGAAACGACCAAACAAACCGAAGAACAAGCTAAAAAAACGGCAGATAGTTTACTTGCGGTTTTAAAAAGAGACAAATCCAAATTCCCCGAATTTGTTAAAAAATACTCTGCTGATAAAGGTAGCTTAGACAAAGACGGAGTTTATGATTGGTTTCCGTACCGTGCAATGGTAGCTCCCTTTAGAGATTTTGCCTTTGAAGGAAAGACAGGAGGTATGGGAGTTGTAAAAACGCAATTTGGTTTTCATATAATGGAAATATTAGGGCAAAAAAACCTGCAAGATGTAGTAAAAATTGCTACTATTTCTAAAACCATAGAACCTTCTGAAAAAACATTAAACGAAATATTTTCAAAATCGGCTAATTTTGAGGTAGACAGCAGAAAGGGAGATTTTAATGAAGTAGCAAAACAAAACGATTTTGATGTAAAACCCGTTAACAAAATTGGTGAGTTAGATGCCAATCTTCCCGGTATAGGGGAAAACAGAAGCATTGTCACTTGGGCATTTAAAGAAGATTCAAAAATTGGTGATGTAAAACGTTTCAACCTTCCTAACGGGTATGCAATCGTACAACTTACCAGAAGAAACCCTAAGGCATTACAAAGTGTTGCACAAGCTTCTACGATTGTAACCCCTATTTTAAGAAAAGAGAAAAAAGCAAAGAAAATTCGTGAATCTATTTCCGGAACTACATTGCAAGAAATAGCAACCAATCAAGGTGTTACTGTAAAAACAGCAAATGCGATAACTATGGCAAGCCCTAATATTCCGGGCATTGGTATGGAACCAAAAGTTATTGGTACTGCTTTTGGAACCAAGGTAGGAGAAACTACCGATTTAATCGATGGAAACACCGGTGTGTTTAAATTAAAAGTTTTAAAAATAACCGAGGCTCCCAAATTAGAAAATTATGCATCATTTGCAGGACAACTTAACACTGCTATTCTACCCAGAATACAAAATGATGTGATTAATGCATTAAAAAAAGCGGCTGATATTGAAGATAATAGAGCTGAATTTTATTAATCAACAGCCGAAAAATAACATTTTATTTGAATGGTAAGTAATAAAACTTTAATTAGTTTGGTTCTTTTTTACTTGTTTTAAACATACAAATTTTTATTAAGATAATCTATTCAATACTAAAAACGCACTTGTGATAGATTATTTAAAAACTTGTTAGTTAGTTCATTTGCATTACATTTGTAGCCAATAAAAAAATGCTATAATTTTAGTTGTTTATTTTCGTTACAAAACTATGCAAAAATCAATTTTTATTAATTTTAGTTACTTGTTTATAACAGGAGCTATCTTGTTTTCTTGCACCTCCGAAAGTGATAAAATTGAAAAACAAATTGCTGCCATTCCGGTTTCTTTTGATGTAGTACGTTTTGATTTACTATTTGGCAATGCAAAACCACAAGATTTACCTCAGTTAAAAAAACACTACCCTGCTTTTTTTCCGAAAAAATATCCAGACAGCATTTGGATAAACAGAATGAATGATACGCTTCAACACAAAATGATAACTGAAGTTGACAATGTATTCTCAGATGATAAAATAATTAAAAATCAGTTAGAGTCTTTGTTTCAGCATATTAAATATTACTTTCCGCAATTTCGTGAACCAAATGTTTATACTGTACTTTCAGATGTGGATTACAAAAACAAGGTTTTTGCTTCCGATACGCTTCTCGTAATTGGTATCGATAATTATTTAGGTGTTAACCATGAGTTTTATAAAGGGTTACCATTATACGTTTCACAAAATTTATCACCAACGCAACTACAAGTCAATGTGGCTTCGGTTTATGCAAAAAAGTTTATTGCAAAACCAAAATCAAATACGTTTTTAGATAAAATCATTTTTTACGGTAAAGAACTTTATTTAAAACAAAGTTGGTTGCCCAAAGTTTCCGAAGCACAAATTATAGGCTATACCCCGGAACAAATGCAATGGGTAAAAGAAAACGAAACCGAAATGTGGCGCTATTTTGTAGAAAAAGAACTGCTTTTTAGTACCGACCCAAAACTGGAAACGCGTTTTATTAAACCGGCTCCTTTTTCTAAGTTTTATTTAGAAATAGATAACGAATCGCCGGGAAGAGTAGGAACCTATTTGGGTTGGCAAATTGTAAAACGATTTATGAAAAAAAACCCTACGATGAACCTCAAACAACTCATGCTATTAGATGCAAAGCAAATTTTTGAAAAATCTAAATACAAACCCAAAAAATGATGTCTAAAAAAAACACTTCCGAAATAACCATAAAAGTAGCTTTAGATGAAAACCGAATTCCGGAAGAAATACATTGGTCTGCGCAAGATGGTGGTGTCGATAACATGCCGGCTAAAGCGATGATGCTTTCTATGTGGGATCACAAAGCTAAAGAAACATTGCGTATCGATCTTTGGACAAAGGAAATGCCCTTAGATGAAATGAAGCAGTTTTTTCATCAAACATTAAGTGCTATGGCAACCACTTTTGAGCGTGCTACAAACGATGAAAAAATGAGTGCCACCATGCGCGATTTTTGCGATTATTTTGCTGAAAAATTAGAGATTAAAAAAGAATAGCAGTTTTGCAACACCGCCATTTTATTTTGCATAAACCGTATGGTTATCTAAGTCAATTTATTTATAACGGAAAACGAAAAAGCAGTAAAAAACTCTTAGGATCGCTGTATGATTTTCCCGAAAAAACAATGGCAATAGGAAGATTAGATGAAGACTCGGAAGGATTGTTATTTCTCACCACAAATGGTAAAGTGTCTTATACAATTCTTTCAAAAAAAGTAGAAAAAGAATATTATGTTCAGGTAGATGGCATTATAACACAAGAAGTGATTACGGATCTCACGCAAGGAGTTGAAATAGGATTACAAGGAAAAAAATACACCACAAAACCTTGCAAAGCAAGTTTGTTACCCAACGATTTACAACACCCTTTTATAGGATTTCGAAAAATTAGAGATGAACGACACGGTCCTACCTCTTGGATTTCCATCACATTAACCGAAGGTAAGTTTAGACAAGTTAGAAAAATGACCGCAGCTGTGGGTTTTCCCACCCTACGATTGGTGCGTGTTAGGATAGGAGGAGAAAAGTTACAATTAAAATCAGGAGAAGTAAAAGAAGTAGTAACGTTTCGTTAAAAATGCACCGTAAACATTAACAATTTTCTATCTAACAAAAAAAACAAGGTAATTATTTAGCTTGATTTATAAAGTTTTATACATTTACCCATTAAAACAACAAACATAAATGCCATGGCAATTAAAATAGTTGGAACCGGTTGTTACATACCCAATGTAGTTACAGCCAATCAAGAATTTAAAGAACATCGTTTTTTTAATGAAGACGGAACCGAGTTTAAACAAGATAATGAAGTTATTATCGAAAAGTTTAAATCCATTACCGGAATTGCAGAACGAAGGTATATCGAAAACAACTTGGTAAACTCCGACATCGCTACCATAGCCGCTAAACGCGCTATTGAAGATGCTTCCTGTAATCAAGAAACGATAGACTACCTTATCTTGTCTCATAATTATGGCGATATAAAACACGATTCCAATCAAAGTGACACGGTACCGAGTTTGGCTGCTCGAGTTAAGCATAAATTACAGATTAAAAATCCTTTTTGTGTTGGGTACGATATGCTTTTTGGTTGTCCGGGTTGGTTAGAATCCTTGATACAAGCTACTATGTATATTAAAGCAGGAGAGGCAAAAAGATGTTTGGTTGTAGGTTCCGAAACACTTTCGAGAGTGGTCGATCCCCATGATAGAGATTCTATGATTTATAGCGATGGCGCCGGTGCTGTTGTACTAGAACAAAATGACGATGAAGGTGGTGTTCTATCACATCATAGCGCCACATTTGCTTACCAAGAAGCAAATTATATATACTTTGGCGAGTCCTATAACCAGGAGTTGAACGATGCCAGAAGATACATTAAAATGTATGGTAGAAAAATTTATGAATTTGCCATTACCCACGTTCCTACTGCAATGAAAACTTGCTTAGATAAAAGCGGAAAATCGATTGACGAAATAAAAAAAATATTTATTCATCAAGCTAACGAAAAAATGGATGAAGCCATCGTTAAACGATTTTATAAATTATATAACCTCTCAATGCCGGAAGATATAATGCCAATGAGTATCGGAAAATTAGGAAACTCCAGCGTGGCTACAATTCCTACTTTATACGATTTGGTGAGTAAGGGTAAAATGGGCGAACATACCGTAAACAAAGGAGATATTGTAATGTTTGCAAGTGTTGGTGCCGGAATGAATATTAATGCGATGATTTATCAAGTATAAAATGTACGAAAATAATTTTCCGACAAAACGTTATAAAATTACATTAGATTTTATACAAGAACATATTTCAAAAGAAGAAAAAATTCTGGATTTGGGTGTAACAAATCCTTTCTCAAAAATATTACAAGAGGAAGGTTATAAAGTATTTAACACACAAGGAGAAGACCTAGATACAAACACCAAAGTAGTACAAGCCAAAGATTATGATGTGGTAACTGCTTTTCAGATTTTTGAACATATGGTAGCTCCATTTAACGTGTTAAAAGATATTAAGGCTACTAAACTTGTTGCTTCTGTTCCTTTAAAGCTTTGGTTTGCATCTGCTTACAGAAGTAAAACCGATATGTGGGATAGACATTATCATGAGTTTGAAGATTGGCAATTTGATTGGCTACTCGAAAAATCAGGTTGGAAAATCATAGACGGCAAAAAATTTACCGGTACTGTTAAAGGAATAGGATTTAGACCAATTTTAAGAAAATTTGTTCCGCGATTTTATTTGGTTTATGCAGAACGATAAAAAAATATATCTCGTTGTACCTGCTTATAATGAAGAAGCAAATATTAGAAAAATGCTTCAATCATTGGTAAACCAAACCTATCTTCCAAAAAAAGTAGTGGTTGTAAACGACAACTCTACCGACGGAACACAGAAAATAATAGATGAATTTTGTAAAAATTACTCATTTATAACAAGTGTTACTTCTCAATCCAGCGATAAAAGCATGCCCGGAAAAAAAATAATCAATGCTTTTTATGAAGGGTTTAATCAACTTGACGACGATTATGATTTTATCGGAAAATTTGATGCAGATATTATTTTGCCCGCTACCTATTTTGAGCGATTAATTGCCATTTCAAATAATAAAAAATGCGGCATGCTAAGCGGAATACTCTATATTAAAAAACAAAGCAAATGGATTTTTGAAGATATTTCTAACAAGAAAAAAGTACGAGGAGGCGTAAAGTTATACAGCAAAAAATGTTTTAAAGATATTGGCGGATTAAAAAACGCAATTGGATGGGATACCGTAGATGAGCTTTTGGCTACGTATTACGGTTGGGCTATTTGTGTAGATACCAACTTGCATGTTAAACATTTAAAACCTACCGGAGCAAAGTATGACAAGTCTGCCAAGTACAAGCAAGGTGAAGCTTTTTATGCCTTGCGATACGGGTTTTTAATAACTGTTATTGCTGCTGCAAAACTAGCTTTAAAAAAGAAAAATTTTTTGTTTTTTGTTCATACCCTAATAGGATTTTTAAACGCAAAAAAAAATGGGGTTTCCTATTTAGTTACTAACGAGCAAGGAAAATTTATTAGAAAACTTAGATGGGATGGAATAAAGAAAAAAGTGTTTGGAGGTACTTCATAGTTCGATACCGAAATCTATAAAACATCGTATCAATTAAAAATCAGTATTTAGTTTACTATTTTCCTCTTTTCACTAATTACCCATTTTCTTTTTAAACTTTTTAAAATCACCTAACTTTTTGCGTTTGGGCCAGCTGTTGTTAGTCACATCAATATCTGCTGTTTCTTCGTCGGGATCTACTTTAATTTTAACAATTTCTTTTTCGGAGGCTACTACTTTTCCTACTTCTGCATCGTTTTTTCTCCAAATTTGAGGTGGGTATTTTACTCGTTTACTACTTCCGTCTTTGTAGGTGTATTCTACAATTATAGGCATTGGTATTCCGCCCGGTTTTTCAAAAGTTATTTCGTAAAAATATTTGGGTTTAGTTAATTCTTTGCGTTCTTCGGGCGTAAAATTATCCATTATGTATTCGGTAAGTGTGCTTACATCATCCAATGTTTCATTTTTCATGCTTTCATCAAAATCTTCGCTTCCTTCTTCTACAAGATACACCAGTGGAGGGAGGTCACTTTCTTTAATACCTCTCATTTTCATCATTTGTCTAACTTCACTATTCATTTTTGAGGTTACGTAATATTTTTTTACATTTTTTATTCCTATATCTACATAATCGGTGGTGTAAAACCATTCTCTCCAAAACCAATCTAAATCTACGGCAGAGGCATCTTCCATCGTTCTAAAGAAATCTTCGGGAGTTGGATGTTTAAACATCCAACGGTGGGCATAGGTTTTAAAAGCGTAATCAAACAATTGTTTCCCCATAATGGTATTTCGCAATATATTAAGTCCTGTTGCGGGTTTTGAGTAACCATTTGCGCCAAAATTATAGACATTTAATCCTTTAGACATAATGGGTGCTAACCGATCTTGGTTTCCTGCCATATAGCTCACAATATTTTTAGGAATAGCTCTTCTTGAAGGAAATTTTTTATTAGGTGCAATTGCTTCGGGATACCGCTCACCAAAATCTTGTTCGGCTACGTATTGTACAAAGGTATTTATTCCTTCATCCATCCATGTCCATTGTCGTTCGTCGCTATTTACAATCATTGGGAAGTAATTGTGCCCTATTTCGTGAATAATTACACCAAACATTCCGTATTTTGTTCGTTCGCTGTAGGTACCGTCTTTATCGGGGCGACCATAATTCCAGCAAATCATAGGGTATTCCATGCCTTGATTTTTTGCGTGTACCGATATGGCTTTCGGGTAAGGATAATCAAATGTCATTCTTGAATATGTTTCTAATGTACTTGCAACCACTTTGGTTGACCAATCGCCCCATAGCGGGTTACCTTCCGGTGGATATAATGAAACCGCCATGGTTTTCTTTTTACCGGTTTTAACTGCCATCATATCCCAAATAAAACGACGTGAAGAAGCGAAGGCATAATCTCTTACATTGGTCGCTTTAAAACGCCATGTTTTTTTCTTTGTAGCAAAGCCTTTTGACGCTGCCTCGGCTTCTTCTTGGGTAACAATTAAAACAGGTTCTTTGTATTCGTTTTGTGCTTTTTGATAACGCTTAAGCATTTCTTTACTAAAAACTTCTTTGCGGTTTTGTAATTTTCCGGTTGCATCTAAAATATGATCTGCCGGAACGGTGATGTTTACTTCAAAATTTCCGAAAGGTAGGGCAAACTCATCTCTTCCCCAGAACTGACTGTTTTGCCAGCCTTCTACATCATTATACACCGCCATTCTGGGATAAAATTGTGCAATTATGTAGGCTCTGTTGCCATCTTCAAATTCTTCATAACCACTTCTGGCTCTATCGGTTACGTGGTTATTTATATTGTACCACCATTTTATCGAAAAGGTAAATTTTTCACCAGGATTAAGTACTTTAGGCATATCTACTCGCATCATCGTGCGGTTTATGGTGTAGGGTAACGGGTTTCCTTTTTCATCTTTTACGGCTTCAATTTTAAATCCGCCGTCAAATCCTTTGCCCATATATTTATTTACAAAACTTCCTGCCATTTCTGCAGGATTGGCATCATTTCCTTCAATTAATGGTGTTTTGCTGTCGCGAGCACGTACATTTTGGTCTAATTGCACCCAAAGGTATTCTAATTTATCGGGCGAATGATTGGTGTAGGTAATGGTTTCAAAACCAAAGAGTTTTTTATTGGCATCATCCAACTCAACATCCATTTTATAATCGGCTTGTTGTTGGTAATAGTTGGGTCCGGGTGCTCCACTGGCAGAGCGATATATATTTGGTGTTGAAAACTCTTCGTATAATTGTTTAAAACGGTTGTTGTTGTAATGACCGCTTTCTTTTTTGGAATCTTCAGTCTTATCTTGCGAAAATGCAGGAGTAAAAATTAAAAATAATGAAAGTATAAAAAGGTATGTTTTAGTATTCATAACAGGGAAATTTTTCAAGCCTCTAAAGTAATTTTTTAATTGGAAACCAAATCAAATTTTAACAATCCTTTAGGATTATCTTTGGTGAGTATAAGACTCTCACGGGTTTTGTTATATTTAAAATGAATGATATTTTGTTGCTCCGGAAATTCTTCGGTAAGCATCGTATTTTCAATTTCGATGGTTTTAAGGGCTGAAACATCAGTTACTTCAAGATACGCATTAAGAATATCGATATCGTATTCTTTTCCCAGATAATGCGGTGTTACGGGTTTTCCGTTTACTTTAATTTTTAATTTTTTAAGTAGGTATTGTTTTATTAATCGGGCATCTTCATCGGTTTCTTTTTTTGAGGCTAATTCCATTTCGGATTTGTTATACCGTTTGCGTAATACCGTTTCGATATCGTCTATAAATAGTTTGGTAATAATTTGAAGCGATTGTTCTTCTTTTACATATTCTACTTGTGTGGTACTCACGTAAAATTTATGGGCTTTTCCGGCGGTTAACTGAAGTAGCAGAAAAGAAATAAACAAGATTTTAAAAAGTTTCATTTGTTTAAAGTAGTTAGAATGCGGTGTAATGTTACAAAAATTATTCCTTTCCCGTTGTTTTTTGTTGCTGTTTGTACTTTTTTGCCTTTTGTTGTATATAATTTATTAATTCTAATTCGTTTTCGGGTTTAAGTAGTGTTTCAGGGATTCCTATTTCACCCAGATAGTAGATAAAATCTTGCACCGATTGTTTTGGAATACCGTAGGTTTGTATGTAAAAATCAGTATCAAATTTCTCACTTAAAACAAGTACCGCTTGCAGGTACTCTTTTTTAGATTGAAAAGGGGTGTGCTTCTTTTTAAAAACGGCTCTTGCAGCCAATGCTATGAGACCTGCAATGTTTAAACCGTTTTGCAGACCTTGTGTTCCAAGAGCTTCGGTAGCTACATTTCCTTCGATTCTTGAAAATCTATCGTTTCTAAAATTATATTTATACGCTAATGCTTCGTAAGATAAATCCCAACCTTTGCTAAAATCCTTTTTGTAAATAACCACTTCACCCAATTCGTTAATATAGGGTTTCATCTCAATAACAATTTTTTTATCATCAATCATTGTTTGGGTTACAACCGTTTTAAAACTTTTGTATTGTATGGCAGAAATAAGCAGCGTATCATTTTTAGCAACTTTTAAAAAAAATTGTCCCAAATAATTTGTAACGGTTCCTTTTTGCGAGTTGTTATTAAAAACGGTAATGCCAACAGGGTTTTGATCTTTTGGAACTAAGGTAAAACCTTCGATTTTAATTCTTTCGGTTTGCGAAAAAACAAAAACAGGAACAAGTAAGAGTAGGATTGGTTGTAGTTTTTTTATCATCGTTCAAAAATACATTCTCATTTCTTATAAAAATGCTAAAGCGATTCATAAAGGATGTTAAAGTTTTAGTATAAATTTACAGCTAAAATTTTTAAACAGATGAAAAATTTACTTATTGCCAGTACTTCTACTGTTTACGGAAAGGGATATTTAGAATATTTACTTCCGGAAATGGAAGCGTTTTTTGCTGCATCTAAAGATATTCTTTTTATTCCGTATGCTCGTCCGTCGGGAATATCGCATGATGCTTATACCAAAATTGCCCGAAAGGCATTTAAAAAAATAGGAAAAAATGTAGTGGGAATTCACACGCTTACCAACCCAATTGAAGCCGTACAAAATGCAACCGGTATTTTTACCGGTGGTGGAAACACTTTTTTATTGGTTAAAAGTCTATACGAAGCTAACTTAATGCAAGTACTACGAGAAGTAATTTTTAACGGAACTCCTTATCTGGGCACCAGTGCCGGAAGTAATATTTGTGGCGTAACGATGAAAACCACCAACGATATGCCTATTGTGTACCCTCCTTCTTTTAAAACCTTAGGTGTAGTGCCTTTTGTTATAAATCCGCATTATTTAGACCCGAATCCTACCAGTACCCATATGGGCGAAACCCGCGAAACCCGAATTAATGAATATTTAACCCAAAATACGGTTCCGGTTGTAGGATTAAGAGAGGGAAGCTGGATAGAAGTAAAAGGAGACACCTTAACTTTAAGAGGCGATTTATCGGCTAGAATTTTTGAGTACGATAAAGAACCTTATGAGGTTGAGAGCGGTAGTTTTATATCTTTTTAAAATACGTTGTTTTTTTATTTCCAACTGCAATTATCACATCATTTTCGATGTTGCCAATTCTATTCAAGATCACATTCAAATAGTCATCTCCTAATCGTCTTCTTAAATCTTTGATGTTCATAATTAATTCATTAAATCGGTTGTCTTTCGTTGACAGTTTTAATTGTCGTAACGTATATTTCGGCAAGGTTTTATACTTTTTTATATCCTTCAGAAGTGTATCAATAAACGAAACAAGTTCTTGGTCTAAATCGTCTCTTTTTTCTTTTAGAAGTGTTTTTAAAGCAATGTTTGCTTGATTCTCTAATGCTAATTCACTTCTTCCAGACTTGTATTTCGGTTTAAAAGTCTTTATTTCTTCATATGATTTCCAAAAAGCACTATTTAATACTTGTCGTTCTTCATTTGGCTCACATTTCACAAATTCAATTAACTCCTCAAAGGTTTTTTCAACTGGCTTGTCATTTGGTTTTTTATTCTCATATTGATGAACGATTGAGAATAACGCCATTCCTTTTTTTCTTAAAACAACTACATTATTTTCATCAAATAATTTTGCAGTTTTAACTCTGTTTGGCAAATCTTTAATTCGTTTAATAACCTCCGGATGTGATTCAACAATCTCATTATAATCATTACGAATAATGGTACTAATACTTAATTCCTCATTGTCTTCTGGATTTGTACTTATTTTACTGAATAATCCACTTGGTGTTGGTTCTTCATCAGCGTCAAAAATTTTTGAATCTTCGCCTAAAGCACTATGAATTAAAAACATTTTCTGCTGTGCAATTTCTCTGCTTTTTACAATGTCTGAGCCTTGGTCAGTAGGGAAGAAGTTATAAATAAATAATTCATCAAATACTTTCGCACTCATTCTGTTTATGCGACCTACACGTTGTATTACTCTTGTTGGATTCCAAGGAATGTCATAGTTAATGATTAAACCTGCTCTATTTAAATTGAAACCTTCTGAAAGTTTATCACTTGTAATTAACACATCATAATCATCAACTTGCTCCTTATTTTTTGCATTAAAATTGGCATCCAATTCCTTTGCAAATTTTTTGGTAATAGTTCCATCGCAAAACATTGCTCGACCTAATAACTCTTTTTCAAAAAACTCTTGAAGATGCCTAACTGTATCTGTATATTCTGTAAATAGAATTACCTTTCGTTTCGGATTACTTTCTTTGTTTAAAACTTCTTTTATTGTCTTTAAAACAGCTTCACGTTTTGGGTCTTTTTTGATGATATTTAAATCCTTAATTTCTTGTTCTATTCTCTCAAAGAGTTTAATGTCATTATTAATATCATCTATAAATTCCTTTTTAAATTGAAATGTTTCAACATCGTATATTTTGGTGTGTTTCGGTTTGGTTTTATTTATGGCATTTCGTTCAAACTCTTCTAAGGCTTTTTTAATCGCTTCGTTAGTAAAATCATCTGCATCATCACTATCATTATAAATATTTTCAATCACTTTTCTGTCCATTACATATTTACCGGACTTTTTAATGAAAGACAAAACCATTTTGTTAGTACGAAGAAAGCGTTGGATACTCTTTTCAAATGCTCCAAATGAACTTTCAAAACGCTTCACCAACAATCGTCGCATAAAATCGTATAAGTTACGTTGCTGTTGGAATGTTCTATTATCATCTTCCGAAAGTTTGTCTTCATCTTCCTTTTGACTTTCATACTCATTGGGCTTGTAGATAGCTCCTTTAAAATGTCCTTTTTCCGAAAAATAATCTCGAATAATTCTGTCGTAAAAATCGGATTGTTCCGGTGTCAATTCATAAAATTGTTCTTCGGGATCTTTCACTTCCGATAGATTATTGATTTCCTTTTTGTATTCAAAATCAGTTTTTAAATCAAGTCTATTTCTTCTTATAACAACAGGTGTAATAATGTTTTTAATATCGTTAGCCATTGCATTGACATTTTTTCTGACAATAGCTACATCAATAGGTGGTTTTAAACCAAACATTTTTTCGTAATCGCGTTCGGCTTTTCTTCGTTTTTCTGGATTATTTGAATTGTGATTTTTTAAAATATTCGACAAACGTTTAAATCTAAAATTATAAGAGTTAAATCTACCTTCTAAATCTGCTTCAATGGTAATACCGGAAGCACCGGGAACGATAAATAATTTTAATAAAGAAAAAATATCCGCAGGTGAATTGTTAAACGGTGTTGCACTTAATAGAATTACTTGTTTTCCTCTACAAATATCCATTAATGCCTCATAAGCCGAGGTATCTTGATTTCTGAATTTATGTGCTTCATCAACAATGATAACTTTGTATTCTAAATTGTTTTTTTGGATACTTTCAGCAACGGCTTCTAAATTGCCGGAGCTTTCAATATCCCAATTGTATAGCTTAAATTTATTCCAATATTCCCACCAACCGGAATTTTCTTTTTTATTACCCATAAGTCCCGGAGGACAAAGTATTAAACCTCTTTTACCTAATTGATTGGCAATTAATGAAGCAATAACGGATTTACCCAAACCAACCACATCGGCAATGATAACACCATTATAGGTTTCAATAACATTTAAAGCTTGGTTAACGGCATCTAATTGGTATTGGAATCTTTCAAAGCCATTTTCATCTAACAATCGAGTAATTGCATCGTTTATTTTTTTAGCTTCTTGTAATTCAATATAGGTTTTTAATATGAGTGCATAGGCTTCAAAAGGTGTAATTAATGAAGCTTGGCTTTTATTTTTTAGAAAATCGATAATAATTTTAGTGCCATTTTTTGCTTCGGTTATTGGGACGGCAGTTTCCCAAAGTTCATTAAAATATACTTCGGCGGTTTCGAAACCATAGTCTTTTATTTCTACGTTAAATTCTTCTTGACCGTGCAAACCAGCTTTGGTAAGATTGCTGCTACCTGTTATAAATTCGCCTTTTACATTAAATAAATCTTGATATTGACTGTCTAACTTAAACAAATACAATTTAGCGTGATTTGGGTTAAGGGTTTTACGTATGATTAACCTACCTTCTTCTAATAATTGAATAAAAAATTCTATTTGATTGTAAAAGTCTTCATTATCCATTTCGGCATTGTTAATGGCAAAACCCATTGATTTTATAAATTGTGTAAAATGTTCTTCTTGACTTAAATTATCATCTTGCAAGCCTACTTCAACAATGGTGCTTAAATATTTATCTACCTGTAAACCAACTAAAATATGGAGTACTACTTGCGGATTGTCTTGCAATTTTTTATAGATTTCTTGCCAACCGGAAAAATAGAAAAAGCCTACCAAAAATTTCAGTTCTTGACTTGCAGAAATCAATTTTTCCAAACGCTTTTTTAAAGTTGCGGTTTCTTGACTATTGGTTATAAAATTTTTATTCATATTTTTCGGTTTGACTAATAAAATAGGCTAAATATTGGTCTAAATAAGTAGTTAAATAATAAGGTAAATTCATAAGGTAAAAAAGTGTTCCATTTGGAGTTTTATGTTTTTCAATGCTAAAGGCACCGGCATACATTCGCACAGCATAAGGATGCGGTGCCCGTTCTATAAATTGGTGTAACGAACGTAATTTACCCACTTTACCCGATTTAATTTCGATGGGTACAATTAATCCTTTGTAAGGATAAACCAAATCTATTTCTGCTTGTGCGTCTTTTTTTTGACGAACCCAAAAATTGGGCTTTTTATACGATTTTTCTTGTAACGAAATGAGTTCTTGTGTAATAAGATGGGGCAATAATGCTCCTTTATAGCTGTTGCTTAAATCATTAATTTCTAACAATTCGGTCTGTATTCCCAGTGCATAATTCAGCAAACCGGTATCTAAAAATTGCAGTCTTGGACTTTTTTTAAAATCTTCAATTAAGGGAAAATCAACAGAGGTGCCCGGATAGATAAGCTGAATAATTTTAGCATCATCTAATGCTCTAAAACTCTCGCCAACTTCTCTCGAACGGTAATTACTATTTCCAAATCTTTGAAAAGTAATTCTGGAGTCTAAGTACAGTGGTGCTGTTTTTAACAAATGTTTTATTACTTTTTCTTCGGTCCTGTTTTTGGCATATTTAGGTACATCGTCCCGGTAGCTTGTCCAAATGCTTTCGTATATATCGCTTAGTGAGCTTATGTTTTGCTGATTGGTATATTGTTGTACAATTTCGGGCATGCCGCCAATAAGAGCATACTGATTGAATGCTTTTAGGGCTACAAAATGTACGGATTTATTTACCGGTATTTCGTTGAGTTTATCCAACAAAACGGTCATGTTATTTGCCAATAAATATTCCTGAAAATTTAAGGGGGCAATATATAGATATTGTACCCGACCAACAGGAAAGGATTTTACTTTAGATAATGCATGCTCGAGCAACGACCCTGCCGCAATAACGTGTAATTCCGGAATGTCTTCATAAAAATAACGCAACATGGCTATTGCTTGGGGGCATTCTTGTATCTCATCTATAAACAATAGCGTATTATTGTTGGCAATGGGTTGTAGCCGGTGTGTAATTAGCAATGCTTCCAGAAGATTTTTGGCGTTGTTATAATTTGTAAAATAATCGGCATCAGCCTTTTTTTCGAGATTAAGATAGATGTATTGCGAATAATTGTTGGCAAATGTGTTTACCAGTGTGGTTTTACCTACCTGACGTGCTCCTCTTAAAACCAGTGGCTTTCGGTTGCTTTGGGTTTTCCAGAGATGAAGACTTTTAAGTTGCTTTCTGTATAATGTCATACCTTGTTTCTGCACCGTAAAGATAACAAAAAATTATTTATTTGTAATATATTGGGGGTAAAATAATGGTTATTGTGTAACAAAGCGATAGTATTTAAGATAGATGAATGTAATGAAGCAATGGTAAATTGCTTTTATTTTTGTAATAAATAATGGGTAAAACTAAAAGCAATGATTTATATTTTTGTAACGCTATTTTTATTTTTTTGTAATAAAAAGACACCTCTTTTTATTACAGAATTGCTCATTAATCTATTTGGTAATTATCGTATTCTTCTTGGGTTAGAGAGAAATTTGGGTCGATGATTTTGACTTCTTGGTGGGTTAGGTTGTATAATTTATAAATCAAATTATCAATTAAAGAGATATTCTTTTCCGAATTTGACTCGTCTTCAATTATTTCATCAACAAGTTTACTTATCTCATTTATTATCCTGCTGTTATTTAATTTAATTGGCAATCTTTTTAAATGTATTCCTTTGATATATGGAACTGTCTCTTATACAC
>WFXA01000048.1 GCA_015490835.1 Flavobacteriaceae bacterium
GTATAATTTTTCAAACATTTCATCTTTTAATCATTTTATCTTTCATATATTCGCCCTAAGGATAGAATAAAAATTATTGTATGGCAGGAAATTCTTTCGGAATACATTTTAAACTCACTACTTTTGGTGAGTCTCATGGAAAAGCAATAGGAGGAATAATTGAGGGTTGCCCTGCCGGACTTCAGATAAATTTTGAAGCTGTTCAAGAAGAATTAAATAGAAGAAAACCCGGACAATCGGCTATTACTACACAACGAAAAGAAGCCGATGAAGTGCAATTTCTTTCGGGAATTTTTAATGGGATAACTACCGGCGCTTCCATTGGTTTCAGTATTAAAAATACAAATGCCAAGTCAAAAGATTACACGCATTTAAAAAACGTATATCGTCCTTCTCATGCCGATTTTACATACCAAAAAAAATACGGAATTAGAGATTACAAAGGAGGAGGAAGAGCTTCGGCTCGCGAAACAGCTTGCAGAGTAGTTGCCGGTGCAATCGCTAAACAATTAATACCCCAAATTCGTATTAACGCTTTTGTTTCTTCGGTGGGTGATGTTTTTATTGATAAACCCTACCAAGCACTGGATTTTTCAAAAACCGAAACCAACGAAGTACGTTGCCCCGATGAAGCTTCGGCTAACCGAATGATTAGGAAAATTAAAGAAGTAAAAAAAGAAGGCAATACTATTGGTGGTACCATTACTTGCGTAATACAAAATGTTCCGGTTGGTCTGGGCGAACCTGTTTTTGATAAACTTCACGCGCAATTGGGTAAAGCAATGCTTTCTATAAATGCAGTAAAAGGTTTTGAATACGGAAGTGGTTTTTGCGGAGCCAAAATGAAAGGTAGTGAGCACAATGATATTTTTAATGAAGACGGAAGTACACAAACCAACTTGTCTGGAGGGATACAAGGAGGTATAAGCAATGGGATGGATATTTATTTTCGCATAGCTTTTAAACCCGTAGCAACCCTTATGCAAGATCAAAAAAGTATAGACCAAACCGGGAAAAATGTTATTTTGCAAGGCAAAGGAAGACATGATCCCTGTGTTGTACCAAGAGCTGTGCCTATAGTTGAAGCTATGGCAGCATTGGTTTTAGCCGATTTTTGGTTGGTAAATAAATGCTCTAAATTGTAAATAAATTAGAAATTTTTAAAATGTTCCGGTTTAAACCGGTTCGATATAAAACGTTAAACAGATGAAAAAATTAGAACTACACTGGCGTATTTTAATAGGAATGGTGCTGGGACTATTGTTCGGGTATGCAATGACACAAGTTTTTTGGGGTGCCGATTTTGTAAAAGATTGGATAAAACCTTTAGGAAGTATCTTTATAAAACTATTAAAGTTAATTGCTATTCCGTTAATTCTGGCTTCTCTTATTAAAGGAATTTCCGATTTAAAAGATATTTCTAAGTTTAAACAAATAGGATTGCGAACGATTGTAATTTACATTATAACAACAGTTGTGGCTATTTCTATAGGTCTGTTAATTGTAAATATAACAAATCCCGGTGACGGAATATCGAAAGAAACCATAACCCGCCTTACCGAAACCTATGCAAATGATAGTGGTGTGCAAGCAAAAATAGCCGAGGCTACTAAACAACAATCCAGCGGTCCGTTGCAATTTTTGGAAGATATGGTTCCAGATAATGCTTTTGCTGCTTTAAGTAATAATAAAATGATGCTTCAAGTAATATTTTTTGCTATATTTTTGGGTATTTCAATGCTTCTTATAGGTGAAAAAAAGGCGAAACCGTTAAAAGATTTTTTCGATTCTATAAATGAGGTTGTCTTAAAAATGGTAGATTTAATTATGCTCACAGCTCCGGTTGCTGTGTTTGCGTTATTGGCAAATGTGGTTGTTTCTTCAAACGATCCCGATTTATTATTAGCGTTACTAAAATATGTAGGTGTTGTGGTAACAGGTTTATTATTAATGATTGTTTTTTACCTGTTTCTCGTTTCGGTTTATACCAAGAAAAATCCGTTTTGGTTTTTAAAACAAATTTCGCCTGCACAATTGTTGGCTTTTTCAACCAGTTCAAGTGCAGCTACGCTTCCGGTAACAATGGAGCGTGTAGAAGAACACATAGGAGTAGATAAAGAAGTGTCTAGTTTTGTGCTTCCGGTGGGTGCAACCATTAATATGGACGGAACCAGTTTATACCAAGCCGTTGCAGCCGTTTTTATTGCACAAGCATTGAGTTTCGATCTTACTTTTGCAGACCAGCTTACCATTGTTTTAACGGCATTATTAGCATCTATTGGTTCGGCGGCAGTACCCGGTGCCGGAATGGTTATGCTGGTAATAGTACTTGAATCTATTGGCTTTCCGGCAGAAAAATTAGCCATAGGATTGGCATTGATTTTTGCGGTGGACAGACCCTTAGATATGTGCCGAACGGTGGTAAATGTAACCGGTGATGCAACAGTATCTATGCTCGTAGCAAAAAGTGTGGGTAAATTACACAAACCCCAACCAAAAGAATGGGACGATCATTTAGAGGAGGTAATTTAAATTTTTAAATTCCTCTTCTCTTTTTTTCCTTTTTTAAAAGGGATAACTCTCTACTGGTTTGTCCGGCAACCGAGGTGTTTTCTTCGGCTCTTCTAATGAGGTAAGGCATAACATCTTTTACCGGTCCAAACGGAATGTATTTTGCAACGTTATATCCTTCTTTAGCCATATTAAAACTAATATGATCGCTCATGCCGTATAACTGTCCAAACCAAACACGTGGGTCGTTTCTGTTTAATTTGTTTTCTTCCATAAAGTCTATAGCCAAGTAACTGCTTTTTTCGTTATGAGTACCAACAAATAATGTGATGTCATTCAAATTGTCAAAAATATATTGCATAACTGCATTAAAATTAACATCGGTTGTTTCTTTGTTTTTGCATATTGGCGTAGGATATCCTTTTTCTTCAGCACGCTCGTTTTCTTTTTCCATATAGGCGCCTCTAACAATTTTGTATCCTAATTTATATCCCTTTTCTTTGGCTTTGGTATGTGCTTCTTTAAGGTAATCTATACGATCCCATCGATAGCATTGCAGGGTATTAAAAACCACAGCTCTTTTTGTATTATACTTTTCCATCATTTGTTCACATAAATCATCGGCAGCATCTTGCATCCAAGATTCTTCGGCATCGATAAGCAACATAATGTCTGCATCGTAAGCTGCTCTGCAAATGGTGTCGTATCTTTTAACTATGTTTTCCCATTCTTTTTTTTCTTCTGAAGAAAGTGTTACTCCCTCCGATTTTTTTTGCCAAATTTCAAAACGTCCCAATCCCGTAGGTTTAAAAACCGAAAATGGCATTGCCGGCTTTTCTTTGGCAAATTGTGTGAGTTCTAATATTTTTTTGGTGGTAGCATCAAACTGTTGTTCTTCTTCTTTCCCTTCTACCGAGTAGTCTAATACTGAATATACTCCCGCTTGATATAACTTATCGACAACAGGCATACAATCTTGTTCGTTTACGCCACCGCAAAAATGATCAAAAACCGTAGATCGTATAAGACCCTCAACAGGTAAATGTACGTTGAGAGCAAATTTGGTTACTGCTGTACCAATCTTTACTAACGGTTCATTAGCAATCATTTTAAATAAAAAATAAGCACGCTCCAACTCAGAGTCGCTTTTTAACTGAAAAGCTACTTGGGTGTTTTCGAAAAGTGATTTTGTTTTCATATTGCAAAATATAGCACAAATATACTTAGATTTGAAGCATCTTAAAATTAAATTGTGAATAAAAATCAAACACTTCCGGATACTATTTTTTATGGTAAAAAGGTTTGGGAATCTATTGCCGAAGCGATAGATACAAAACAACCTTCTTCTGTTTTTATTCTAACCGACACCAATACAAAACGATTTTGTCTTCCGGTGTTTTTAGAACATTGTAAAATAAAAAGCAAACCAACTGTTTTTTGTATTGAAGCCAACGAAGAGCATAAAACCCTAGAAACTTGTTTGTCCCTTTGGCAACAATTGTTAAATAACGGTGTCGACAGAAACAGTTTATTAATTAACTTAGGCGGCGGTTTGATAACCGATTTGGGTGGCTTTGTTGCGGCAACCTATAAAAGAGGTATTTCGTTTATTCACATCCCTACATCCTTATTGGCAATGGTAGATGCCGCAATTGGAGGCAAAAACGGGGTTAATTTTAACCACTCAAAAAACCAAATAGGAACCATTGTTTCACCTTATAAAATTGCCATTGTTCCTTCCTTTTTAAAAACCTTACCCGAAAGAGAATTCGTTTCGGGCAGTGCCGAAATGTTTAAACACGGACTCATAGCTTCACGAAACTATTGGGAAGTTTTAAAACAAACACCGATGAGCTATAATGAAGATTTTTCAGGATTAATTTTACAATCAATTGTTATAAAAAACAATATTGTTGCACAAGATAAATTTGAAAAAAAACTTCGAAAAACGCTAAATTACGGACATACACTTGGTCACGCAATCGAATCTTTCATGCTAATCAATAGTCAAAAAAAACCACTTTTACACGGTGAGGCAATAGCGATAGGAATGATTTTAGAAACCTATATTTCTTCAGAGCTACTAAACTTTCCTAAAAAAGATTTAAAAGAAATAACCAACGTATTGTTGCAATATTTTCCGAAAATTTATTTCTCTAAAGATGAAATAAATTCGATATTAACCTACACAAAAACCGATAAAAAAAACCGAAACGGAAAAGTACTATTTGTTTTGTTAGAGGAAATCGGGGTTTGCCAAACAGACATGCAAGTTGCAGACGATTTAATTTTCAAGGCATTCGATTTTTATCTGAATTTTTAAAAGAAACTAGCTTGGTTACAATTTTTTTTGTATTTTTAAAACGTTGAAATCCCAAAACCAATCATAATTATGAAGCGAGTAATAGTAGATTTCAAAAAATTAACACCCGAAATTCTTTCACTTTTAGTTGAAAAGTATCCCTATGGTTATGATGATGATCACATTATTCGGTTTACAAATTCAAAAAATCAAAAAATTGAAGCGGTAGAAGTGCGCACAGACGAAACGGTTTACTTGGTGAAAGTAAGCTCAAAATTAGTAGATTCTATGGCAACTTTCGATATCGACAATTATTCAGATACGCAGCAAAATATTCCAATTGTTGACATTCCCGACAATCTGGTGGATGAAAATGATCAGGATACATCTTCTTTCCTCGAAACTTAAATTTCTTATAAGTTTCAAGTTAAAAGCGTACTTTTGCAATTCCATAAAAAATAACAAACAATGAAAGACGGAATTTACGCAAAAATTGAAACTACAAAAGGCGATATTTTAGCTCAACTTACTTACAATCAAACACCCGGAACGGTAGGTAATTTTGTTGCCCTTGCCGAAGGAAATCTGGAAAACAACGCAAAACCTCAAGGAAAGCCCTATTATGACGGATTAAAATTTCATAGAGTAATCCCCGATTTTATGATTCAAGGTGGCGATCCGGACGGAACAGGAGCCGGAGGTCCCGGTTATAAATTTGACGATGAGTTTCATCCCGATTTACGACACGATGCGCCCGGCGTTTTATCTATGGCAAATGCCGGACCCGGAACCAACGGAAGCCAATTTTTTATTACTCACGTAGAAACCCCTTGGCTGGATAACAAACATACTGTTTTTGGAAAAGTACTGGAAGGACAAGATGTTGTTAACGCAATAGAGCAAGGTGATGAAATTAAACACATAGAAATCATTAGACAAGGCGAAGATGCAAAAAATTGGAATGCCGTAGAAGCATTTAGACAATTTAACGGAGCCAAAGCCGAACGAGAAGCAGCAGCAAAAAAAGCACAAGAAGAATTGTTAGGAAAACTTTCAGAAGGTTTTAAAGAAACACCTAGCGGCTTGCGATATAAGATTGAAGAAAAAGGAAATGGACCAAAACCGGAAAAGGGGCAAACCGTATCGGTGCATTACAAAGGTATGTTTACAGATGGTAGTGTATTCGATTCTTCTTACAACCGAGGCGAGCCTATTTCGTTTCCCATTGGAAACGGACATGTTATTGCAGGCTGGGACGAAGGAATTATGCTTCTTCACCAAGGCGATAAAGCAAGATTTGTAATTCCATCAAACTTAGCTTACGGAGAAACGGGTGCCGGTGGTGTTATACCTCCTAATGCTACTTTAATTTTTGATGTAGAGCTTGTAGCAGTAAAATAATATAAAAAAATCGTACGAAGTATTTTTTTTATATTTTCGCCAATTAATTTAAAAAACAATAAACAATGAAAATTTTTAAAATTTTATTTTTAAGCACTTTATTATTTGCAACTTCTTGTTCTAGTGATAATAATAATGATGATAACACTACTGCAGACTTAATAGGAGATTGGACCGGTACTGCGGTAGATTATACAGGAACATCTGTAACAGAAGGAGGTGGTGTTTCAATTACATCTACTTTTGTTGGTACAGGTTATGATGTTAATTATGTATTAACTTTTTCTGAAAATCCTAATGAAATGACTGCGGATGGTACCTACAGCATTGAATTAGAAACAACAATACAAGGTCAAACAACAACTCAAAATTTTGAGAATCTTCAATTTGATACAGTTGGTGAATGGACTAGAGATGGAAATGTTTTAACAATTACTCAAAACGGAGAAACTCAAGAAGCTGTAATTACGGAGTTAACTGACACAAATTTAACATTAGAAATGGATAGTGAAGTTATACAACAACAATCCGGATTTACAATAACTACTACAACACATGTAATTGCTAAATATACCAGGTAATTGTATTAATTTTTTAAAAAGAGGCTGTCTAAAACAATTTAGGCAGCCTCTTTTTTTTGCATGTATTTCAGTAATGCTTATCTTCAAAATAAATAAAAATTGTAGTATTTAAGACCGTTTAAGCTTACTTCTATCAAGTTATGATGAATTACTGCCAAAAAATCATTCTGTTTTAATTGTCAATACCATTATTGGCTTTTTGGGTGACCTTATAATTTTAAAATTTTTATTATTCAAAATAAAAAACTACCTTAGTTGCTCTAAATGTCAACTAATTAACTTTTTTTTAATGAAACGCCTTTTGTTTTTCTTTCTTTTGAGTTGTGCATCCTTTTCGTTTGCGCAGCAATGGGATAAAAGCATTCCGGTAAGTTGGCAATGGAATCTTTCTTCAAAAAAGAGTCCGGTGATACTATTACCGGAAATAAATTTAGAAAATATTGCCGTACAAGATAGTATTAACGATTTAGATAAAACATTACCATGGCGATACGGCATTGTTAGAGATGTTACCATAGACGTAAAACAACGAGGCACTGTAACCACACTACCCAACGGAGACAAAGTTTGGCTTTTGGGAATTAAATCGCCAAATGCACTTAATTTAAGCGTTAATTTCAACAATTTTAATTTACCTCAAGGTGGAAGATTGTATCTTTATAACGGTTCGCAAACCGATGTTTCCAGAACATACACAAGCAACCAAAACACTCCTGATAAAGTGTTAGGTTCTTGGTTTATTGAAGGTGATGAAATTTGGGTAGAATATTACCAACCCTTTTATTCTACACCAACAGCAGAAATTAAAATTTCGGGAGTTATACACGGTTACCGGATGGGAGAAGTAACCAGGTATGTTCAACAATTTCGTGGTTTAAATGATTCGGGTGATTGTAATTATGATGTAAATTGCCCGATTGGAAATGATTTTGAAGAATATAAAAACACGCTAAAAAAATCGGTGGCTTTATTAAATTTAGGAAACGGTTATTTATGCTCTTCGGTATTGGTTAATACTACTTCCGACAAAAAAAAACCGTATTTACTTACTGCCAATCATTGTTTAGAAAACAGCAATCCTGATTATTGGTCGGTTCGGTTTAACTGGATGAGCCCTAATCCGGTATGTGGTGAGGCTTTAAACAGTGATGATATAGCTACCAATTTTACGATGAGTGGCGCACAACTTAGGGCAAATAATTCCCTGAGTGATTTTGCTTTAGTAGAACTGTATAATACCATTCCGGAATCATGGGATGTTGCTTTTGCAGGATGGGACAGAACCGATGAGTTGCCTCTTTTTGAAGTTGGCATTCATCACCCCAATGGCGATATTATGAAAGTTTGTAGAGACGATACCGGAGCCATCCACGATGAAGCAAACGGAAAACAAGTTTGGCTAATTAAAGGTGTGTCTGTAGGTAATGGAGACGGTTGGGAGTTAGGCACAACCGAAAGCGGTTCGTCCGGGTCGCCTTTGTTTAACCAAAATGGGCGACTAATAGGACAACTTTATGCCGGACAAGCATTTTGTAATGGTACTCAAAACAATGATGACTACGATATTTACGGAAGATTTGCCGTTTCTTGGGATGCAGGTACTACTCCCGAAACCAGATTAAAAGAATGGTTAGACCCAACTAATACAGGTGCGTACACCACCGAAACCATAAAAAATATATTAAATACACCCGATTTTGAGCAAGAAGGGACTTTACAAATATACCCCAATCCAACTAGTGAAGTGTTGTATGTTGAAAATAACAGATTTCCTAATTTGGTTTTTAAAATGGTTGATGTGTCCGGAAAAAAGATATTAGAAGGCTCTTTAAACAACACCTATAATACAATAGAAGTTTACAAACTAAACAAAGGGATTTATTTTTTAAATTTAGTAGATGCAACTTCTAATGCTTCGATTACTAAAAAAATTATTATTCAATAACTCTATATTTTTATAAAATTGTAACTTTACGTTATCAAATAGTTGCATTATAAAATGAGTATAAACTTTTTTAAGCATACCTTACTTAGAGTGATTAAAACAAGTTTTTATAGGAGTGAAATGATTCCGGATAATTCTAATTTTATAATTCCTATTAATTTAATTAAGTATAAATTTATAAACAGATGAAACATCCATGATTGGTTTTAAACACACATGGGAATGATTATCTTTGCAACTTACCAAAATACAGAGTCATGAAAAAAGAAATAACATTTGATCAGGTCATAGATAGAGGTTGCGGTATTGATGTGCACAAGAGCGTAATA
>WFXA01000049.1 GCA_015490835.1 Flavobacteriaceae bacterium
ATGCCGGTATTGTTAAAAGTGTAGCGGCAAGTTTAATACAACATTCACCCGATGCCATCATAATCGTAGTAAGCAATCCTATGGATACAATGGCGTATTTGGTACATAAAACAACAGGCTTACCAAGAACTCGAATCATCGGGATGGGAGGAGCTTTAGACAGCGCACGCTTTAAATATCGTTTAGCCGAAGCTTTAGAATGCCCGATAAGCGATGTGGACGGAATGGTAGTAGGACAACATAGCGATAAAGGAATGATTCCTTTAACAAGATTTGCAACCCGAAACAGTATTCCTGTAACAAGATTTTTGTCTGAAGAAAGATTAAATCAAGTTGCAGAAGATACTAAAGTTGGAGGTGCTACTTTAACCAAATTATTGGGAACATCTGCTTGGTATGCTCCGGGAGCTGCCGTGTCCGGAATGGTGCAAGCCATTGCTTGCGACCAAAAGAAAATGTTTCCTTGCTCTACTTATTTACAAGGAGAGTATGGTTTAGACGATTTGTGTATTGGAGTTCCGGTTATTCTAGGAAAAAACGGTATTGAAAAAATAGTTGAAATTGAATTAACGGAAGCCGAAAAAGAAAAAATGAAAACCAGCGCCGAAGCCATTAAAAAAACCAATGGTTTGTTAGCGATTTAATAAACGTTTTTAGTACGAATCAAAAAGGTCGTTTTGAATATTTCAAGACGACTTTTTTTGTTGATGGATAACGGATTTATGAATAAAAATGAAAAGTAAAAAGTGAATTCTGAATTAAGATAAGATGTGGAAGATTAATTGAGAAGTTATCTTGTAAGGTTTCAGAAGGAAGATATGAGGGTAACCTTATAGGTTTGAAATTTAGATGATTGGTGATTTTCTTGATTGGTGATTTAGGATTTATAATAGGTAATTGGTATTCGAGCCTGTCTATAAACAGGTAGATTTTCAACTTGTTGAAAGTGTCGAGAATACCACAATTGAAGATTTATTCGATTGAAGATTTGAGCCTGCCAATCAAAAGTAGATTATGATTGAAGAATTAATTTTGAACTCATTTCTAATTCCTCATACCTCACACCTAATACCGACTGAATACCGCCAACTGAATACTGCCAACTGAATACCAGAAACCAGGAACTAGAAACTACAAACCAGAAACCTGCGGTAACTATTTAAGAAAAAAATAATTGCCATTTCCTTTTTGAAAACCTATATTTGCAGTCTTGAAAAAAAATGACGTCAAAAACTAGACTAAACACCTATAAGAATGCAAAATAAAGGACTTATTAGATTGTTTGCAATATTGTTCGGATTGGTAAGTATATACCAACTCTCCTATACCTATATTGCTAATAAAGCAGAGAAAGAAGCAAAGGCTTATGCTGTGAGCAATTTTTCTGAAAATCAACCCAAAGAACGACAAGCAGCCGAAGTAGCTTACTTAGACTCTATAGCCAACCAACCTATTATGTTTGGGATTGATTATAAAACCGCTAAAGAAAAAGAGCTTAACAAAGGGCTCGATTTAAAAGGAGGGATTAATGTTATTCTTCAAATTTCGGTTAAAGATATTTTAAGAGGATTGGCAAACAACTCTAAAGATCCGGCTTTTAATCAAGCTTTAAATGAAGCCGATGTTCTTCAAAAAAATAGCCAAGACACCTATTTAGAATCCTTTTTTAAGGCATTTGAGGCTCTTCCCGGCGATAATAAATTGGCATCTCCGGATATCTTCTTCAACAAAAACCTCGAAGATGTTGTAGACTCAGATATGACTAATGAAGAGATTAAGCCTGTTATCGAACGAAAGATAGACGAATCTATTACGGCAGCCTTTGAGGTGCTTAGAAAACGTATCGATAAGTTTGGAGTTACGCAACCTAACATTCAGCGTATTGGAAAATCAGCACGAATTTTAGTTGAACTTCCGGGAGCTAAAGATGTAGAACGGGTTAAAAAACTACTTCAAAGTACAGCGCAATTAGAGTTTTGGGATGTCTATAAATTTGATGAAATGGCCGGTTTTTTACAACAAGCAAACGACCTTGTTAGAGAACTTACCAAAGATGAAACCAAAACCGAAAAAGTACAAGACACCACCAAAACAGGTGATAGTGAACTCGAAGATCTTATTGGAGGCGAAGATGTAACAGATTCGCTTGATACAGTCAAACAAAATCCTATTTTTTATAGAATGATTTCTCCGGGTTACCAAGGAGGTCCTGTTATTGCAACTTTTAAACTAAAAGATACTTCGGTTATTAACAGTTATTTAAAAATGCCTCAGGTTAGAGCATTATTGCCTAATGAACAGCGTTTTGCAAAATTTGTATGGGGATTACCCGAGTATAATGACCAAGTTAAAGAAGAAGTAACATCGTTATATGCACTTAAATCTAATAGAGATAATATCCCTCCTTTAGCTGGTGGAGTTATTGTAGATGCGCAACAAACCTATGATCAATTAGGTAGAGTTGTGGTAAGTATGCAAATGAACGGAATGGGAGCTAAAGTTTGGGAGAAAATGACAGGCGATGCTTATAAAAACCAAAGCCAAATAGCTATTGTTTTAGATGATATTGTTTATTCGGCACCGGGTGTTACCAGCGGAGCCATTTCGGGAGGTAGAAGCCAAATTTCAGGTAATTTTACAGTACTGGAAGGGCAGGATTTAGCAAACGTATTACGTGCAGGTAAATTACCGGCATCAGCAGAAATTATTCAAGGAGAAGTAGTAGGTCCTACCTTAGGACAAGAAGCTATTAATAGCGGAATTTTCTCCTTCTTATTAGCCATAGGATTTGTTCTTATCTGGATGATTTTTTACTATGGTAGAGCCGGTCTTTTTGCCGACATTGCCTTAGTTGTAAACATCTTATTTATTTTTGGAATTTTAGCCGGACTGGGAGCCGTACTTACCTTGCCGGGTATTGCAGGTATTATTCTTACCATTGGTATGTCTGTAGATGCTAACGTACTTATCTTTGAAAGAATTAAAGAAGAACTCCGGAAGGGTAAATCGCAGAAAGACGCCATTAACGATGGTTTTAGCAATGCACTTTCTTCTATATTAGATGCAAACGTTACAACCGGTTTAACTGGTATTATTCTGTTGGTTTTTGGTACAGGACCCATCCAAGGTTTTGCTACTACCTTATTAATAGGTATTGCAACTTCATTATTTACAGCAATATTTGTTACCAGATTGTTTATAGACGGTTATACTAAAAACGGCAAACCATTGCCATGTTCTACTTCGTTTACTAAAAACTTCTTGATGAACATCGACATAAATTTCTTGAATAAACGAAAAATGGCTTATGTAATTTCAGGATTATTGATTTTGATGAGTTTGGGGTCGTTATTTACATTAGGATTAAATCAAGGTGTAGATTTTGTAGGAGGAAGAACCTACACGGTACGATTTGCAAAAGATGTTGATGCTAATAAAGTTGAAGAAGATTTAGTAAAAGTTTTTGGTAGTGCCGAAGCCAAAACATTTGGAGGTAATAACCAATTAAAAGTTACTACCAAATACAAAGTAAATGAAACCGGTACCGATGTAGACAATGAAATAGAACAAAAACTATACGAAGCTGTAAAATCACACCTTCCTGATGGAATGACCATAGAGCAATTTAAGAGCGATGATGAACATAAGATAGCCGGAAGAATGGAAAGCTATAAAGTAAGTCCAACCATTGCCGATGATATTAAAAAAGCATCTTTTTGGGCTGTATTAGGCTCATTAATTGTTGTGTTCTTATACATCTTGTTACGTTTTAAAAGATGGCAATTTGGTCTTGGTGCTGTAGCAGCCGTTTTTCATGATGTGCTTATCGTTCTGGGAGTTTTCTCACTTACCTACAAAATAATGCCATTTGAAATGGAAATAGACCAATCGTTTATTGCGGCAATATTAACTGTAATTGGGTATTCTTTAAATGATACAGTGGTGATTTTTGACCGTATTCGTGAATTTTTTAACGAGCATTCAGCTTGGAAGTTTAACAAGGTTATTAATAAGGCGTTAAGCAGTACCTTAAGCCGTACGCTTAATACGTCATTTACAACGTTGATCGTATTGTTGTCTATCTTTTTCTTTGGTGCAGAATCTATTAAAGGATTAATTTTCGCATTGATTATAGGCGTTTTTGTAGGAACCTATTCATCTTTATTTATTGCAACGCCACTTATGTATGATGCTGTAAAAGACAAAGCTTCCGATTTGTTAGAAGACAAGAAAGAAGAAGAGGAAGAGGTATCTTAAAATTTACACACTGTCTAACTGAAGTTTCGAGGTTTATTATTCACACCGTGACTCAAAGTCACGGTGTGAATTACTCTTGTGCTTTTCAGAAAGGTTGTAAACCGGAAAATTCAATCATATCTCCTGTTTTAAGATTCCATTTATCGCTTAATCCGGCATTTACCTCTAAAACATATTGAGCTGCTTTTTGCGAAGGTAAGGATGTTTCGTCATAGGGTTTTGCATTTTTCCGGATGCTCACTATGCGTTTATTTTTGTCAAAATAAATGATGTCTAAAGGGATCTCTGTATTTTTCATATAGAAAGAACGGGGTCTTTCATCTTTAAAAATAAAAAGCATTGCTTGATTGTTTTTCATTGAATGTCGGTACATTAAACCCGTTTGACGTTGGTATTCATCATCGGCAATTTCGATATCTAATCTGGTAATAATCGAATCGGGTTTAACTTTTTTTAGTACAGCGGTTCCTTCTTTTTTAAAAACTATTTCTTTGGTTAATACCTTTGTAGAAGTGTTTTCTTTACAGCTTGTTAAAATAACACCTATGGAAAATAAAAAGATAAAGCGCATTATTCGATAGGTCTTTTTTTGGAAGCAATAATAAAATATAATCCTATGATAATAAACGGAATACTAAGTAGTTGTCCGGTGTTTAACAACCAATCTGCTCGTTCTTCTACTTGTGCTTCTTTTACAAATTCTACAAAAAACCGAACCGTCCACAACAAGACTAAAAATAACCCGAATAAAAAACCGAGTTGCTTCCTTCTATTTGTTTTCCAATAAACAAACCACAAAATTAAAAACACAAATACATAACTAAAAGACTCATAAAGTTGAGCGGGATGTCTGGGAAAATCTTCACCTAATTGTTTAAAAATAACTCCAAAATCACTAGTTGTTGGTTTACCGATAATCTCTGAATTAATAAAGTTTCCTATTCTAACAAATATAGCACCGCTAGCCACCGGAATTACCACTCTGTCTAATATCCATAATACGGGTTTTTGTAAAACTTTTTTACTGTAATAATACATAGCAATAATAACAGCTATGGCAGCACCGTGACTTGCCAGTCCTTGAAAACCTGTAAACTTAAAGGTTGGGACTGTGCGAATGGGTAATAAGATTGACAAAGGGTCTTGCGTAAATAACTCGGGTTGGTAAAAAATAACATGACCCAATCGAGCTCCAAGTAAAATTGCAACGACCATATAGATAAACAAACTGTCTAGTTTTTCTTGCGATAATCCTTCTCTATTGAATATCTTTTTCATAATGTACCATCCTAAAACAAAGGCAATTACAAACATTAGGCTGTAATAACGTATCATAAAAAAACCGAGGTCAATACCTTCTGAAGGATCCCAAGTAACACTTAAAAAATGCATACTATTAATTTTACCGTAAATATAGAAAAGCTATTTAATTTCATCTAAAATTTACGAGTTAATATTTTTTAGGTAGCGTGACGATAAGTTGAGTTACAAAAGTTACTTTTTGCTTTTGTTGTTTTTTGGTGGCACAGGGTCGTAACCGCTTCCGCCCCAAGGGTGGCAACTTCCTATTCGTTTTATTGCCAGCCAACCCCCTTTAATAAGACCATGTTTTTGTAAAGCTTCTAAGCTGTAATGTGAACATGTAGGATTATACCGGCACGTTGAAGGTAAGATAGGAGATAGCACCAGTTGATAAAACCTTATTACTAAAACAAAAGGAAAAACAAGTATTTTTTTCATTTTTTAATGCCCCATTGTTCGGTTAAAGTACCGAAAATGTAGTGCCGTCTTTTCCGTCCTTTAATTGAATTCCTGCCGATAGTAGCTCGTCTCTAATTTTATCGCCGGTAGCAAAATCTTTATCGGCTCTTGCTTTATTTCGCATTTCGATTAAAAGGTTAACAGCTTGGGTTAGTGCTTTGTTATCGGTTGTGCATTCTTCATCATTATCTTTTAGCCCCAAAACATCAAAAATAAAAGCGTTCATAGTATCTTTTAATGTTTCGATAGCTTGTTGCGTAAGCGTTTGTTTTTCTTCCTTAACAGCGTTAATAATTTTTACACCTTCAAAAAGTTGCGCTATTAAAACCGGGCTGTTAAAATCATCATTCATAGCATCATAGCAGGATTGTTTCCATTCTGAAACAGAAACACTACTTTTTTCTGAAGCCTTTAAATTATCTATTTCCCTAATGGCTTGCAAGAGCTTATTAAAACCTTTTTCGGAAGCCGTTAAAGCTTCGTCTGAAACATCTAAGATACTTCTGTAGTGCGCCTGAAACATAAAAAATTTGGCAACCGAAGGAGAATAGGCTTTACTTAGGATGCTATTGTTTCCCGAAAAAAGTTCGTTTGGAAGAATATTATTTCCGGTAGATTTTGCCATTTTTTTACCGTTTAATTTAAGCATATTGGCATGCATCCAATAATTTACCGGTGCTTGATGATTGCAAGCTTCGGCTTGTGCGATTTCACACTCATGGTGTGGAAATTTTAAATCCATTCCGCCACCGTGAATATCAAAATGTTCTCCCAGATATTTAGTGCTCATAGCGGTACATTCAAGATGCCATCCAGGAAAGCCATCACTCCAAGGCGAAGGCCATCGCATAATATGTTGTGGTTCGGCTTTTTTCCAAAGTGCAAAATCTTGTGGATTTTTCTTATCGGTTTGCCCTTCCAGCTCACGAGTATTGGCAATCATATCATCCAAATTTCTTCCGCTTAAGACACCGTAATGATGTTTTTTGTTATAGGCATGAACATTAAAATAGACAGAGCCGTTCACTTCATACGCATACCCTTCATCTATAATTTTTTTAATCAATTCAATTTGCTCGATTATATGTCCGGTTGCGGTAGGTTCAATACTGGGAGGAAGTGCATTAAATTTCGCCATAATGGTATGAAAATCTACCGTATAACGCTGCACTACTTCCATGGGTTCTAATTGTTCTAATCGGGCTTTTTTTGCAATGCGATCTTCTCCGTAATCGGCATCGTTTTCAAGATGACCGGCATCGGTAATATTGCGTACATAGCGTACCTTATAACCCAAATGTTGGAGATACCTAAACACCAAATCAAACGATAAAAAAGTACGGCAATTCCCCAAATGAACATTACTGTAAACAGTAGGTCCGCATACATACATACCTACAAACCCTTCGTTTATAGGAATAAATAATTCTTTCTTTTTTGAAAGTGAATTGTATATGTATAATTGTTGTTTCATTGTATTTTTTAGGTTTGAATGCGCAACATGAACGTGTTGTTTTACAGAGTCTTGTGAATGTTTCTTCTTCTATTTAATACTCTGTTTCCATTTTAATATAATCCAAAAACTCACGTTTGGTTTCCGAATTTTTAAATTTTCCGCCAAATTCGGCAGTAACAGTACTGCTGTCTATATCTTTTATTCCTCTGGAATTTACGCAAAGATGTTTAGCATCAATAACACAAGCTACATCTTGGGTGTTAAGTACTTTTTGTAATTCTTCTACAATTTGAATAGTGAGACGTTCTTGAACTTGCGGTCTTTTGGCAAAATAATCAACGATACGGTTCATTTTAGATAGTCCTACTACTTTCCCGCTGGAAATGTAGGCAATATGTGCTTTTCCCACAATGGGTAACAAATGATGTTCGCAAGTAGAGTAGAGGGTGATATTCTTTTCTACTAACATTTCGCCATATTTATATTTATTGTCAAATGTTGAAGATTTTGGTTTGTTTTCAGGGTTTAATCCGCCAAATAGTTCATTGACAAACATTTTAGCTACTCGAAGCGGTGTCCCTTTCAGGCTATCATCGGTTAAATCCATTCCAAGAGTGTGAAGAATATGCATGATATTCTCTTCAATTAATCTTATTTTTTCGGTATCGCTAAGTACAAAGGCATCTTCGCGCAAAGGAGTTTTGCTGGAAGTTCGTATGTGATTATTACCCAGTTCTTCAATAGTTTTTAAATACTTTTCTAAATCCATAAATTATAAAATAATGCGCAAAGATACATATTCAAACAATGGAAAAAAATTGAAAAATAGTTTTTGCTTAAAATAAATTTAGTGCTTTCATAAATATTTCTTAAATTTCGCCTCGTTTTATTATTTCTTATAGCTATGAAAAAATATTTCCCCAAGTTATTTTTTGTCTTTATTTTCTCTTTATTATTTAACTTTTCTTTTGGACAAGGTCCCGGTTCTTTATTTGTAGATGCAGGACCGGATACACTTGCAGATTGTGCATCGGGCGGTTGTGTAGATATAACGGCAACTTTTCTTGAAACATACGAAACCGCTTCAGAGAACTACACGGTAACTTCTATACCTTATAATCCTCCTTTTCCTTTTAATGGTCTTGCTAATCAGCTGAATCCTAATCAAGATGATCAGTGGTCTGTTGTAGAAACCCTACCTTTTGATTTTTGTTTTTTTGGTAATTTGGAAACGCAATTTCAAGTAGGAAGTAACGGTGTTTTGCGATTTGATGTGGATGCTACCGATACTACTAACGCTTGGCCATTCAGTTCAGATTTACCAAATAATGTTGAAGAAGCGTTAGCCGAAGCTAATGTTTTTACTCCTGTTCATGATATAGATCCATCACCACCGTCAAATTCTGAGGAAATTGGCTATGAAGTTTTGGGAACATATCCCAATCGTGTATTGGTGGTATCCTATTTTGAAGTTCCGATGTTTAGCTCTAGCTGTTCTACGCTTGAAGCAACTCAAATGGCTGTTTTTTATGAATTTTCAAATGTAATTGAGATTTACATTAGAGATAAACCTGTTTGCAATACTTGGAATAATGGTAATGCAGCATTAGGTATTCAAAACAATGCCGGTACAGTAGCTTATGTACCTCCGGGAAGAAACACCTCAGACTCTCCTTGGACGGCAACCAATGAGGCTTGGAGTTTTTCTCCAATAGGCGCGCCAACTTTTGCATTTGAGTGGTTAGATAGTGCAGGAAATGTGATTGGCAACACACCCACAATTACGGTATGTCCTTCGGGTGGTTCCGAAACCTATACTGCTCATATTACTTATACCAATAACTGTAACGGTGACGTGGTTGATTTATTTGATGATGTGGTAGTTACAACCTCTGCTCCTTTTACAGTAGATTTAGGCCCCGATATAACTACTTGCGACTCAACCCCAATTATTTTAGATGCCAGTGCAAATGCTCCTGCAAATGCTATGTACGAATGGTTTTTTAACGGCGTGTCTCAAGGAGCAGCTTCAAATGCAAATCCTACCTTTACGGTAACAGCACCCAATTCAGGTACTTATTCGGTTACCGTTTACGACCCGGCAGATCCAACGTGCTTAATTTCCGACTCTATTGAAGTAACCTTTTTAAACCAACCCATCATTGACGCTCCAGCAATCGATTTGTTTATTTGTGATGACGGTAGTACACCCGGAATTTTTGATTTAACCGTAAACACACCTATAATTCTTGGCAGTCAAAATCCGGCAGATTATAACATTACGTATCACAATAGTCAAGCCGATGCAGATACGGGAGCAAATCCAATACCTACTCCTGTAGCATATACCATCACAGGTTCTAACGAAACTATTTGTATACGAATTGAAGATTTATCAGGCACTTGCTTTGCAACCGATTGTTTTGAAATAACTTATGCTGCTGTAACAGCCGGAGCCATAACACCCAATCCCTATCCGGTCTGCGATCAAGATCAAGACGGAACAGAAATGGTTAACCTTCCCGCTCTGTTTGATACGATGGCGTTAAATGGACAAAGTCCATTGAATTTTACTGTAACGTATCATTTAACTCAAGTTGATGCCGATAATAATACTGCAGCGTTACCCAACCCTTATACCATCATAGCTTCACCAACTACTATATTTATTAGAATTGAAAATAATACAAGCCCAGCATGTTTTGATACTTCTCAAAATTTTGAAATAATATTGGATGCTCCTCCTGCATTTACTGCACCACCTACTTACATCCTCTGCGACGACAACAACGATGGATTTTTCGATTTTGATTTAAGCGTGATGGATTCGATTATTACGGGCGGTGATCCAAACTTGGTGGTAACCTACCATGACACTCAGGCAAATGCCGATACGGGAAATTTACCCTTACCTGCGATTTACACAAATAATGTACAGTATAACGATGTGGTCTATGTGCGTGTAGAGAGTTTAATAAGCAGTTGTTACAGTACCACGACTTTAGATTTGGAAGTACGCGACAGTCCGTTAATTACAGACCCGCAACCCTTACGAATGTGTGATTACAACAATCCGGGTGATGGTTTTGAATTTTTTGATTTAACCCTATCAGAGCCGGAGGTATTAAACGGTTTAGATTCCACGCAGTATGACATTTATTATTACGAAGATTTACCGGATGCAGAGGCAGCCGGCGATGTCGCTTTAACTGCGCCGGACTATTCGCAAGCAATACCTGGAGCGCAAACCACCAATTATCAAAATTTAACCAATCCACAGACTATTTATGTATTAGTAGTGGGCAACGGCACCAGTACTACGAGCAATCCCAACGGAGCCAGTGGTTGTTATAACATAGCGGAATTGCAATTAATTGTAGATCCGTTACCGGTAACAGTAACCCCGATTGACCGTTATGAATTGTGCGACGATGCTGCCAGTGGCAGTACCACCGATGGATTATCGACCTTTGATTTAACCACGTGGAACGGATTTATTACCAATAACAACATAGCCTTAACAGTTGTATGGTTTGAGACCCTATCCGATGAAGCCGCAGACAATCCCATAGCAGATCCTACGGCATTTCAAAATACGATAATAAACGAGCAAACGGTATTTGCACGCGTAGTAGATGGCAATGGCTGTAAAGTAATCGTACCGTTAACCTTGCGAGTAAACCCCAATCCAAGTCCTGTAATCCCAACCCCATTAGAAGTTTGCGATGATGATTACGACGGATTTGTTCAATTTACCCTAACCGATAAAGACATCGAGATAATAGGAGGCGAGCCCGATGTGATTATCGAAGGCTATTACAACACTCAGTTGCTGGCTGAGAATGGCGATGTAGCCGACCACCTGCCCATTCCTTATACCAATGTGGTGATAAATACCGAGCAAGTATGGGCACGTGCAGAAAACACCCTTACCGGTTGTTATACAGCAGTACCCTTACAATTAGTGGTTAATCCTTTGCCTGCATTACCCCAAGTACCCGGATTTGGTGATTTAACCCAATGCGATGAAAACGGAGACGGCACGGCGTTATTTAATTTAGAAGACAACACCCCGTATTTAAATGGCGGGCTTTCGCTGACCGATATGACCTATGGATATTATGATAACCAAATAGATGCCCAAGCGGGCAATCCTCCCATAGCGGGCACTACGGCATTTCCAAGTATGGGACAAACCATTTGGGTACGCGTGGAGAACACGCTGACGGGTTGTTTTAGGATAGACAG
>WFXA01000050.1 GCA_015490835.1 Flavobacteriaceae bacterium
ACCACATACAGGACAAGTAATGGAAGTATTTCTGGAATTTTCTTTATCTACGTTTAATTTTCGCTCATAGAATTTATAATCGAGGCATGTTATGAATTTACGATAAGGGAAAGTCGATAATCTATAATTTAGTTGCTTACTCTTCCTTTTATCATTCAGCTTTAAATCGCTAAGATTCTCACGTACAAGGTCAGCATTATATTGCTTACCTATCTCTGCTAATAGTGTGGTTATTTTCTTCAATCTATCCTCTAGCAACATCTGTTATAATTTCAACAACCTTATATCCTCTTGCTGAACAATAACCTCTCAACCTATCTATTTGTCTTTCAAGATTTCCATCTTTCTTCTGTTTATGAGAGCTAACCCTTGCATAGATAGCAGCTCTTATTTCTCTAGGTTTCTCACCTAAAAAACGTTTGAGTTCGTTCTCGGGTATCATCCATAACTTACCTACCCTCTTCGCTCTTAACTTTCCTGACCTAATCCACTTCCTAATAGTTGCTGTTGAAACATTTAGTTTCTTCGCAACCTCTGAAACCTTATATAACCGATCCATACACCCTCATTAATAAACAAAATTTTCCAAAATTTTAAAAATTTCCATAATTTCCAAATCACTCCAAATTCTTAAATAAATGAATAATCTCTCATTTTAATCATCTTATTTTCAATATCTCTCTTAAAACTATAATCATCATTATGACATAAGTCCAAACCATGGAAGTTATAAAGCTTAAACCATTTTCAGACTTAAACACATCAGGTATCATAAATTTAAAGATCGCTGCTCCTACAACGATTAATGCTGACATTATAACTATTCTTTTAAAATTTAAAGCTTTCCAATAGATTAACAATGCTGTAACGAGTGATACGTATATCCCAAATACAAAACCTGAAATCAATCCCATAACAGTATAACGGAAACCGACTTCCAAATGAACAATATACATGACAATTGTAACAACGATTGCTATAATTAATAGTAACTTTATTTCCTTATTTGATTTGATCTCAAGGTTCGTTTCTATTTTTTTCATCTTAATAAATTTATTAAAAATTATATAAAAAAATTAAAAATTACCAAGTAAGTCTATGAAATGGATAGGTTGTGAATGCTATCATTTCAGATACTGGAGTATGCCAGCCTTTTCCTATTCCATCTGCACTCATGCGGAATATCCAGAAATCATAGTCCCATGCTCCAATAGTAAATGTCTTTTCCGTTGGGTAATAATATAGTATAAGAGCTACTACTATAGCACATGCAAGTCCTGTTAGTACGGGATATTTTGTTATTAGGATACCAATCAATGTACAAATAGCCCAGCTTAGTATAGCATCTTCAATAGCACCCGCAGCACCTCCAAGTTCAAACGTAACTCCTACATAGTGATGATATTTCCTACCATCTTTACATTCATCAAGTGTATCAAGAAATATTTCGTATCTTTTAATTATGTCTTCCCATGAAAATAATGCTTGAAAGGAATCAATATCAACGTTTGGATTAATGTTTTGAAGCTTACCTTTAAACTTATCAGGTACAATTGCAATCTGTACTTTTCCAACAACTCTTCCATCTTCTGTTTTACTTTCTGTTATTTTCAGTAGATAAATTTTTCCATTGTATTCAGACTTGTATATTTTTATGTTTTCTTTATTTATCACAAGTTTTGCTTTCTTAATAAGTTGATTGTCTATTTTACAATCGGTACAGTATTGTCCATTAATCGTAGCAGCTGTAACTGAACCTATTATACCACTTAAAAACAACAATACCAAGGATATTACGGCTAAAGTTTTACTCACACTACTCATTATATTCACCTTTAAATATTAATTAAGTGGGTATATCCTATTTATTAATTTTGGAACTAAAGGTTTTAGTTCATAGCTAAACGATTTAGTTTATAACTAAAAGTTTTAAGTGGAAAATAAAAATATATAATCGATACTATATCACCTCCTATGAAATGTATCCTCATATCAAATCTTATGCGGGTATTTTTAAATCGGTTTTTAAATATTTATACAAATAAGATATAAAAAGCCCTACCAGAGAAATATATGATTTTTTAAATTTTTGACAAACCCAAATCAAAATCAAACTTCACCACTTATGTTGGAATAATATTTAAAATTTGAAGAATTACTACCAATCCCTTAAGCATTATCAACGCAGCTTCCTTTTCATCGGGAAGCAAATTATTAGTTCTTGCAGCAACTTGAGTAATCCAGTCCAGAATTCTCATTTGCATCTTTTACAGAAGAATCATGATTATCACTGCACAGTAGAAGGTACTAAGAATCTGTAAAATCATTTTACTCTGAAAGCTTTAGATAGTACTAATATATTTATACCCTTAGTTTCTTAGTTACATATCCGAATTGAGGATAAAGTTATTTATTTTATGGTCTTGGTTTATTGGTTTAAAAAGGCTAATTATTAAAAAATAAAACAAAAAACACAAGAATATCAGGTTTCTATTTCCAATTTTTTATATTCTACTGTTATTGTTTGTCCCGTTTGTTTTATTATAATTTTAGCCGGTAGTTTTCCGTTAAGTTCAACTTCATAAGTGGGCATTTCTAGGGTTCTAGGTTTCAAAATTAAAATATTACCGTTTTTTGTAACGTTAAAGTTATGAAGATTATTCAGTATTGCCACAAATGGATCTAAAGCATTAACGTCATTCATCGTTGCATTAAGGATAAAAGTGCCACTTGAAGTAATAATTTTTTGAATATTGTTTTCAAAGATAATCTTCTGAGCCAAAGAACCGTTAACATAATCTACCCTAATTATTTTATCAGGTTTCACAAAAATCACATAACTTTTAAAGGACTGGTTGCTAATTCTGATAATTTCTTGTGCCTCAAAGGATTTAATGGAACTCCAGTATAAGATTATGTCTTCAATTAAATAACTCTGAGAAATACAACCTGAAACAATAATACATAATAATAAACCAAACGTTAATCTTTTCATTGCTTCCATCTCCATATTGTTTGTTAAGATTTCAACCTATGACGTTAAAAACAAGTAGGAGAACTGCTAATCCCACAGCAAGAGAAATTAAAGCAGCTAGAATTAATCTTGTAAGATCTTTTAAATCCTTAATGTAATTTATATTCTCAAGCCCTACTAATCTTATAGATATTGGAGAAACAGCATACATCAACAAAATAACCAATACAAATGGAAATGTATCACTTTTGGGTGTTCCTCCTTTCAAAAAATAAAACACCATACCAATTCCAAGTAAAATATATCCTATCATGTATGCTCTTCTAGAATAGTTCTTTGCATTTGTAACGTCTCTAAAGGCAATTTTATTTATAGCATACCCCAGAACAAACCAAAAGACAAACCATAATAATGGTGCAAAGCTGGAATAGTTAATCATTGCATAAACAACAACACTACCAAAAAATAAAATTATAAATAACTGTAGGATAACGCTACCAAGTTTTTTCATGTTATATCACCTACACTTATAGATACAGTGAGCCACTACTGCACCTACACAGCCAATGCATGCTAAACATATATAAGGATGTCTAATATAATAACATCCAACACATAGTGGGCAGCAAAGATCGCATGGCCCTGGAGGTAATCCCTCAATAAAACATCCAGCACATTCACTCGCAATGCATTTAGCTACACATTCCCAATTTACAAGAGGTTTAACACTGATTTTAGTAACTTGTCCATTCTTTAGTATATAAACTATTTTTGAACCATTAGTTAGTTCCTCAACAGCTAAAATACGATCGATATTTTTATACTTAACATGTACAAGAACTGCTTTGGACTCAGCTGATTCACTTTTTAGTGGAACAATTACAACCGAGTACGTTTTTCCATGTACATTTACTAGAATTGTTTTTGAATCCCAAAGAAGTGGTTTCATACTAGGAAGTTCTTGTAATAATACTTTTGTGCTTTCATAATTAAAGACCTGTATAGCTTTTAAATATGCTACTGCTCCTTTAATTTCATAAACTTGTGCATTCCTCGTGATATTTTCATAACTGCAGGAACTTGCTAAGGCTGGGCTAACTATTAAGCCTAACATTAATCCTAACAGTAAGAAGCCCAAAAACATTACACCCACGGTTTTGCTCATACCATTCATTGTGCATCACCTTTAATATTAATTAAGTGGGTATATCCTATTTATTAATTTCGGAACTAAAGGTTTTAGTTCATAACTAAACGATTTAGTTTATAACTAAAGATTTTAAGTGGAAAATAAAAATATATAATCGATACTATATCACTTCCTATGAAGTGTATACTCGCATCCATACCCACCGCAATTTCCGGAACAATAAGACTTTACAT
>WFXA01000051.1 GCA_015490835.1 Flavobacteriaceae bacterium
TATTACGCTCTTGTGCACATCAATACCGCAACCTCTATCTATGACCTGATCAAATGTTATTTCTTTTTTCATGACTCTGTATTTTGGTAAGTTGCAAAGATAATCATTCCCATGTGTGTTTAAAACCAATCATGGATGTTTCATCTGTTTAAAAATTTGTAATTGTTTGATTTTAAATGTAATTCCAAATTTTATAAACATCCGGAACCATTTCGTTTTCCCATAAACTTATTTTAATCATTCCCGGAAGGATATGCTTAAAAAAGTTTATGCTCATTTCATAACATTTAGTTTACAAACCGGCAAGTTGCTTTATTTCATCAATAAATCTGTCGGCTATTTTATCGGCTTCTTCTTGTGTTTCGGCTTCGGTATAAATTCTAATTATGGGTTCGGTATTCGATTTTCTTAAATGCACCCAAAATGTTGGGAAATCTATTTTTACGCCATCAATTGTGCTGATTTTTTCAGATTGGTATTTTAGTTCTATTTGTTTTAAAATTGAATCTACATCTAATTGGGGTGTAAGCTTAATTTTCTTTTTACTCATAAAATAAGACGGATAGCGTTTTCTTAAACCACTTACCGGTATTCGCTCTTGTGCCAAATAACTTAAAAATAAAGCAATTCCCACCAAACTATCTCTTCCGTAATGCAGTTTAGGATAAATAATTCCGCCGTTTCCTTCGCCACCAATTACAGCATTTACTTCTTTCATTTTTTCTACTACGTTTACTTCGCCAACTGCCGATGCGTAGTAGGTTCCGCCGTATTTTTCGGTAATGTCTCTCAAGGCACGAGAAGAGGATAAATTAGAAACGGTGTTTCCCGGTGTGTTTTGTAAAACGTAGTCGGCTACGGCTACTAACGTATATTCTTCGCCAAACATGGTTCCGTTTTCATCTACAAAAGCCAATCTATCTACATCGGGATCTACTACAATTCCGAAATCGGAATGGCTACTAACCACTTTTTTCATTAAGTCGCCTAAATGTTCTTTAAGTGGTTCCGGGTTGTGCGGAAACTCGCCATTTGGTGTGCAAAATAATTTTACGGGTTCTACGCCCAATGCTTCAAGCAATAACGGAACAGCAATTCCGCCTGTAGAATTTACGGCATCTACCGCAACTTTAAATCCGGCTTTTTTTATTGCAGAAACTGTTACCAAATCCAGTTGTAAGATTTCTTCAATGTGCAAATCTATATAGGCTTCATTTTTGGTGATGGTTCCTAAATCGTCAATTTCACTAAAAATCATAGCATCACTATTGGCGATGGTAAGGATTTGTTTGCCTGCTTGAGCATTTAAAAATTCACCTTTATGATTTAAGAGTTTTAGAGCGTTCCATTGTTTTGGGTTGTGACTTGCCGTAAGAATAATTCCGCCATCTGCGTGTTCCATAGTTACAGCCATTTCTACGGTTGGTGTGGTAGATAATCCAACATCTACAACATGAATTCCCATACCTACAAGCGTGTTCATTACCAATTGCTGAATCATTTCGCCCGAAATTCGTGCATCTCTACCTATTACAACTTTGTAATTTTGTTTGTTGCGTTGTTGTTGTATCCAAGTTCCATAAGCCGCTGCGTATTTTACAGCATCGATAGGAGTGAGGTTGTCTCCTTCTTTTCCACCAATGGTTCCTCGTATTCCGGAAATAGATTTAATTAATGTCATAAAAAAAATTTGTACAAAGATAAAAGGAATTATAGTATTAAGTAGTACAAATTGGTTACTAACAAAAAAATTAGTTTTAAGCTTAACTTAGGAATGATTCAAGCCGACAAGTATTTTGAGTCGTTTTTTGAATGTTTTGATATTATTGCAGAAAGACCTTATTCTTTTAAATCGGTTGAATATGTAAGAAAAGATTATAGGCGTTGTGTTTGTGAAGTTGATAGCATCTACTTTAGGGTTAATAAAAATAGTATTGAGATAATGGCAATTGTTGGAAGACAAGATTTGAAAAACATATTATAATCTGAAAAAGTAACATCTTTTATGAAGTAAAATGTGTTGCTAAATCTAATTCCATCTATATTTATTTATATCGTTTTTACGCCAGTACCAAGCCATTATAAAGCCAAACAAAGCACCTCCAATATGTGCCCAGTGCGCTATTCCCATTGGGGATCCCGAAATTCCGAAAAATAAATCCATTAAAATTAATCCCGGTATAAAATATTTTGCTTTAACAGGAACCGGAAAAAAGATAAGCATTAACTCGGCATTGGGGAACATCATCCCAAAGGCAACTAAAATACCGTAAATTGCTCCCGAGGCTCCTACGGCAGGTGTATTATAGGCTTGAAAAAACTGTTGGGATAAGTCACTCCCTATTTCAGGGATGTTTCTATAAGAGCCTTCTTGAAGTGTTTCGTTTAATAAGTCCCAAATTTGATTAGGCGGATATCCCAATGCGGTAAGGGCATCAAAACCTTGATGAAATTGGTAGTAATTGTAAAGGGTATGAATAAGTGCAGCTCCCAATCCGGCAGAAAAATAAAAAAACAAAAATTTATTTCGTCCCCAACGCATTTCTAAAGGCGAACCAAACGCCCACAATGCATACATATTAAACAGTATATGCATAAATCCGCCGTGCATAAACATATGCGTAATGGGTTGCCAAACCTGAAAGTTTGGACTTTCAAAATAATAAAGCGAAAACAACTTATAAGCGGTTTCTCCCAGTATTTGTGAACCTATAAAAAAGATTACATTTATAATTATGAGTGTTTTTACTGTATCTGTGATTCGTCCCATAGTTTAAAATTTTGCATCTATTTCTTTTGCTTCAATTGTAACCAGAACCTTGTGATTGTTAGGGCAAACCGTAGGTTCTTTACATGCAAATAGTTGGTGGATAATGTGTTCTTGTTCTTGCGTGCTTAATGATGTACCTGTTTTAATAGCCAAGCTTTTTGCAAGTGATTTTGCCAAAATGTCGTTTACGCTAAAACTTGTTTCGGGAACTTCGTTTTGAAGGTCGGATATAAGCCGGTTTAAGACGTTAGCAATATTTTCGGAAGGAATTCCGGATGGGATTCCTGAAATTTCGGCTGTTTCTTCTTCTAAAACATTAAATAAAAAGCCGGCTTTTTCAAGCGGTTCTTTAACGGATTGAAGCGTCACTATTTCGGATTTTGAAAAATCCATAACCAACGGAAACAACAATTGCTGACTTACACCATCCTCAATAGTCATATTTTTTAAAAATTCTTCGTATAAAATTCGTTGGTGTGCTAAGTTTTGATGAATGAGCATCATTCCGTTTTTAATGGCACTTACAATGTATTTATTTTGAAGTTGAAATGTGTTTTTACCTGAAGATTCGGTTTGTTGGTTATCAAAAAAACTTCCGGTTACTTCTTCGCTTTCAAATTCAATTTCGGAAACAGGCGTGTTTTTTAATCCCACATACATAGCTTCCCAAGCAGGATTTTTTTCTTTTTTGAAATAGGATTTTTTGTTTGCGTTTGAAGTATCTTCACGAAACGGATTAAACGTTCTATCTACGTCAATTGTAGGGGCTACCGGAGTTTTTTTTTGGTATTCGTAAGGCGTTTCAAAACCCGAATCTTTTTCAAAATCTAAAACGGGAGCAATACTAAATTGCCCAAGGCTGTGTTTTATGGTTGCACGAAGCATAGCATAAATGGCGTGCTCGTTTTCAAACTTAATTTCGGTTTTGGTGGGATGAATATTAATATCTATAGATTGTGGGTTAAGTTCTAAAAATAAAAAATATCCGGGATGTGTTCTGTCTTTTATTAATCCTTCAAAAGCCGAAAGAACAGCATGGTGCAGGTATCCGTTTTTTATAAATCGGTTGTTTACAAAAAAGAATTGTTCGCCCCTACTTTTTTTTGCAAATTCGGGTTTTAAGACAAAACCGGTAACTTTAACAATATCGGTTTCTTCGGTAACAGGTACTAATTTGGCGTTTGTTTTACTTCCAAAAACACCAACAATACGTTGTCTTAAATTACTAGCCGGAAGATTAAAAACAGGGCTTCCGTTGTTAAGCATGATAAAACTTATTTGAGGATGTGCCAATGCCACGCGATGAAATTCATCTACGATATGACGCATTTCTACAGTATTGCTTTTTAAAAAATTGCGCCGCGCAGGAATGTTATAAAACAAATTTTTAACGGTAATAATAGTTCCCTTTTGTGTTACCGTTGCTTCTTGCGATGTTACTTTACTTCCTTCAATAATAAGCTGCGTACCAATTTCGGCGTCTTGGGTTTTTGTTTTAAGTGTTACGTGTGCAATGGCGGCAATAGAAGCCAAAGCCTCGCCTCTAAATCCTTTTGTGTGAAGATTAAAAAGATCTTTTGCTGTTTTAATTTTTGAGGTTGCATGTCGTTCAAAACTCAATCGAGCATCTGTTGTGCTCATTCCTATTCCGTCGTCTATTACTTGTATAAGTGTTTTTCCGGCATCTTTTACTACTAGTTTTATCTGGGTTGCTTTTGCATCTATGGCATTTTCCAAAAGCTCTTTTACAACCGAAGCAGGTCGTTGTACAACTTCGCCGGCAGCTATTTGATTTGCAACATGATCGGGTAATAATTGAATAATGTCCGGCATAAATTAATTTGAAAAAAATATCGATAAATCAAAATCAATAATAAATAAAAACAGCACAATCAAAATCGCAATGATGATTAAGATACGTTTTGTGACAATTTTTTCGTTAGGGGTTCGTAAATCGTGCCAAGCTTCATGAAACCTAGCTTTTAAACCTTTGTTTTCTCCCACGGTGCTTCTAAATTTATCAAAGGTATGTTCAATTTGAAAAGGACTTCCCCCTCCTTCATGTTTATAATAACGAGGTTCGTAGTTAAATTTTTTGTTTTTCCGTGTTTTTAGTAGTCCCATAATATTTCAATTTCAAAGGTATGTAAAATCAAATACAATGCCGTAATTGTACTATGAAATTTTGTCAAAAAACAATAACTGTAAGAAAAGAAAGACGACTACTTACCCTAGCAACCCATTTAACCCGGGAATGTTAGGTATCCCTTCTTTTGCAACGGTAGCCAGCTCGGTTTCTTGAATCTGGGTGGCATTTGCAATTGCTTTATTTAGGGTAACAATTAAGTAATCTTCCAGTTGTTCTTTATCGGTTAGTAAGCGATCATCAATTGTAATCGATTTAATTTCTCTATTGGCAGTGAGTTGTATTGTTACTAAATTATCAGCACTTTTCTCTTCAATAAAGACGGTGTTTAGTCGCTCTTTTGTTTGCTTTACTTTTTCTTGGGTTTCTTTTAACTTACCCATCATTCCCATTAAATCTCCAAACATAATTTTACTGTTTTAAGTTATTTCAGCAAATTTAGTATTTTGCTAAAGAATAAATCAATCTTTTTATAATGAAATTTTTTACCACCATTACAATCCTTTCAGTTATTTTTGCATCCTCTTGTAAAAAAAACAATTCTAATATAAACACTTTACAACAAATGAAATTGAGCCCCCCAATAGCAGATAAAATACCTAAGCACCTTGAAAAACACGGCGATGTGAGAATCGATAATTATTATTGGTTGCGGGACAGAGACAACGAAGAAGTAATAGATTATCTGGAACGTGAGAATAATTATTACGACATAATTACGCAACATACAGACACGTTCAAGAAAGATTTGTTTCAAGAAATGAAAAGTAGGATTAAAGAAGATGATGAGTCGGTGCCTTATAAATTGAACGGTTATTTTTACATTACACGTTACGAAAAAGGAAAAGATTACCCTATATACACCCGTAAAAAAGGAAGCCTTGATGCTCCTGAAGAATTATTATTTGATGTAAATAAAATGGCAGCGGGGCACTCGTATTACCAATTAAGAGGGTTGAGTGTGAGTCCTAATAATAAACTCGTTGCTTTTGGAGTAGATACGGTTAGCCGAAGAAAATACACGATCTACATTAAAAACTTAGAGACCGGAAAGATTTTAAAAGAAAGTATTCCGGTAACTACAGGAAGTGCCACTTGGGCAAATGATAACAAAACACTTTTTTATACCCGAAAGGATGAAAAAACACTTCGTGCAGATAAAATTTACAAGCACACTTTAGGATCCAATCCTGAAAAAGACCCGCTTATTTATCACGAAAAGGATGAGACTTTTGGCACGTTTGTATATAAAACCAAATCAAAAAAATATTTAGTTATTGGTTCGCATAGTACTTTAACAACCGAATACAGAATACTTCCGGCAAACAATCCCAATGGCAAATTTAAAGTTTTTCAGCCAAGAGAAAGAGGGTTGGAATACAATATCTCACATTTTGGTGATGCTTTTTATGTGTTAACAAATAAAGATAAAGCGACCAACTTTAAGTTGATGAAAACTTCCGAAACCAAAACAAAGAAGGAAAACTGGAAAGAAGTAATTCCGCACAGAGAAGATGTTTTGCTAGAAGGGATTGAGATTTTTAAAGATTTTATGGTTGTAAGCGAAAGGCAAAACGGATTAAACAAAATACACATTCGCCGATGGGATGGAAGTAATGAATATTATTTACCCTTCTCTAGCGAAACCTATACCGCTTATCCTTCACATAACTCTGAATTTGATACGAATGTATTGCGATATAGATACAACTCGTTAACTACTCCGGCTTCGGTAATTGATTTTAACATGGATACTCAAGAAAAAACCGTTTTAAAGGAAACCGAAGTATTGGGAGGTAAATTTGATAAATCTAATTACGAAGAAAAACGCATCTGGGCAACCGGAAGAGATGGAACAAAAATTCCGGTGTCATTAGTGTACCGAAAAGGAATAAAATTAGACGGAACAAACCCGTTGTTACAATACGGTTACGGTTCTTACGGCAACACGATAGACCCATATTTTTCAAGTGTGCGGTTGAGTTTGTTAGACAGAGGATTTATCTTTGCCATTGCACATATAAGAGGAGGAGAGTATTTAGGGCGGCAATGGTATGAAAACGGAAAACTATTAAAAAAGAAGAATACATTTTATGATTTTATAGATGTTTCAAAACATTTAATTAAAGAAAATTATACTTCACCGGAGCATTTATACGCAATGGGAGGCTCTGCCGGAGGACTGTTGATGGGAGCCGTTGCAAATATGTCTCCTGAACTGTATCATGGTATCGTTGCTACCGTACCTTTTGTAGATGTTGTTACCACAATGCTTGACGATAGTATTCCGTTAACAACCGGTGAATATGACGAATGGGGAAATCCTAACGAAAAAGAATATTATTTTTATATAAAATCCTATTCGCCTTATGATAATATCGAAGCGAAGATTTACCCGAATATGCTGGTTACTACAGGACTACACGATTCGCAAGTGCAGTATTGGGAACCTGCAAAATGGGTAGCAAAACTTAGAGAACTAAAAAAAGACAATAATTTATTACTTCTTCATATTAATATGGAAGCAGGACACGGTGGTGCTTCAGGAAGATTTGAAGCCTTAAAGGAGGTAGCTAGAGATTATGCTTTTTTATTGGATTTGGAAGGAAAAACCGAGTAGTTTAAATTTTTTACCGTAAATTTGTGCAGATTTTTAAATCGAAATAAAAAGCTTTTCGATTAAATAAAACATCTTTTTATGAAAGGAGAATTACAAGCCTGCAACAATGTGTTAGAGCTTATAGGCAATACACCTCTAATTAAGCTTAATAACATCACTTCCAACTTAAAGGGTACATTTTTAGCAAAAGTAGAAGGATTTAACCCCGGACACTCCACCAAAGACAGAATCGCACTTTACATCATTGAACAAGCTGAAAAAAAAGGAATATTGAATCCTGGTGATACCATTATTGAAACCACCAGTGGAAATACCGGATTTAGCTTAGCAATGGTTAGTATTATTAAAGGATACAAGTGCATATTGGCGGTAAGTAGCAAATCGTCTAAAGACAAGATAGATATGCTTACTACAATGGGAGCTACGGTATATGTTTGTCCGGCTCACGTACCTGCAGATGACCCAAGATCTTATTATGAAGTTGCAAAACGACTTCATAAAGAAATACCCGGCTCTATCTATATCAATCAATATTTTAACGAACTGAATATAGATGCTCATTATCTGTCTACCGGACAGGAGATTTGGAAACAAACCGGAGGAAAAATTACGCATTTGATTGCATGTAGCGGTACCGGAGGAACTATTTCCGGAATTGCCCGTTACCTTAAAGAAAAAAAACCGAAAGTACAAGTTATAGGAATAGACGCTTATGGATCTGTATTAAAAAAATACCACGAAACCCGTGAGTTTGATGAGTCTGAAATTTATCCGTACCGAATTGAAGGACTAGGAAAAAACCTTATTCCTACGGCAACAGATTTTGATCATATAGACCGTTTTATTAAAGTAACCGATGAGAATAGTGCCCATACTGCTCGTGAGTTAGCAAAAACAGAAGGTTTATTTGTGGGTTATACCAGCGGAGCCGCAATGCAAGGAATAAAACAACTGGCAGAAGAAGGAATTTTTAATGAAAACAGTATTGTAGTTGTTATTTTCCCCGATCACGGTTCCCGTTATATGAGTAAGATTTACAGTGACTGTTGGATGAAACAACAAGGATTCTTAGATGCTGTAAACGTGGAATCTGCTGAAATTGAGTATATTAAATAATAAACTGAATAATAAATTTTAAAACCGCTGTAGAAATTAACTTTTACAGCGGTTTTTTTGTTGACAATAATTTTTTAGAATAAACTATGAGTTTCAATTATTTAGTTAATTTTGCACCGAAACAACACAAACAATAATGAGAGATTTATTTGATAAAATCTATAAAGATAAAGGACCATTGGGAAAATGGGCAGAAGTAGCTGAAGGATATTTTGTATTTCCCAAATTAGAAGGTGAAATTTCAAACCGAATGAAATTTCAAGGCAAAGAAGTAATTACTTGGAGTATAAATGATTATTTAGGCTTAGCCAATCACCCCGAAGTAAGAAAAGTAGATGCCGAAGCGGCGAAAAAATACGGCTCGGCATACCCTATGGGCGCACGTATGATGAGTGGTCATACAGAATTACATGAACAATTACAAAACGAACTAGCCGCTTTTGTAAAAAAGGAAGCCGCTTATTTATTGAATTTCGGATATCAAGGAATGGTTTCTACCATCGATGCCTTGGTGGGTAAAGACGATGTGATTGTATATGATGTAGATGCGCATGCTTGTATTATAGACGGTGTACGCTTACATATGGGACAACGCTTTACCTATCGACATAATGATATGGAAAGTATTGAAAAAAACCTTAAACGAGCCGAAAAAGTTGCCAATAAAACGGGTGGCGGTATTTTGCTTATTTCGGAAGGAGTTTTCGGAATGCGAGGAGAACAAGGAAGACTTAAAGAAATAGTAGCGTTAAAGAAAAAATATAATTTTAGATTATTTGTAGATGATGCACACGGTTTTGGAACACTGGGAAAAACCGGAGCCGGAGCCGGAGAAGAACAAGGTGTCCAAGATAATATTGATGTTTATTTTGCCACTTTTGCAAAATCTATGGCTAGTACCGGGGCTTTTATTGCAGCTGACGAAGAAATAATTAATTATCTTAAATATAACTTACGTTCACAAATGTTTGCCAAATCCTTACAAATGCAGTTGGTGGTAGGCGCATTAAAACGTTTGGATATGATACGTACCATGCCCGAGTTAAAAGAAAAATTATGGGAGAACGTGAATGCTTTACAAGGAGGACTGAAAGAGCGCGGATTTGATATTGGAACCACACAGAGTTGTGTAACTCCGGTTTACCTTAAAGGCTCGGTACCGGAAGCAATGGCATTAGTAAAAGATTTACGTGAAAATCATGGTGTTTTCTGCTCCATTGTAGTATATCCCGTAATACCAAAAGGGCTTATTTTATTACGTATGATACCTACGGCTTCGCATACCTTACAAGATGTAGAAGAAACTTTAAATGCATTTTCAGCAATACGAGAACGATTAGAAAGCGGTACTTATAAACGTCTTTCTGCCGGAGTAGCAGCAGCATTTGGAGAGTAATTTTTTATTGCATTTATTTTAAACAAAAAGACCGGAAACAAAGCATCCGGTGTTTTTGTATATAAAATTAGTAAAACTATTGTTTAATCAATTCTAATTTAACTTCAATATCAATGGTGTTTCCTACCATAAGCGCACCGTGTTTGGTTTTTCCGTTAAATGCAATTCCATAATCCATTCTGTTAAGTGTTCCGGTAACTTTCATTCCGGCTCGAGTTCCACCCCAAGGATCTTCAATAGTACCTCCAAAAGTAGCATTAAGTGTTACCGGTTTGGTTACTCCTCGCATGGTTAAATCGCCTTTTAATTGATATGTGTTTTCTCCGGTTTTGGTAAAAGAAGTGCTGGTAAAAGAAATTTCGGGGTATTTTTCTGTAAAGAAAAAGTCTTCCGATTTTAAATGTGCGTCTCTGTCCTCATTCTCGGTGTTAATAGAATTAGCATCTACGGTAAATAAGGCTTTTGCATTTGTAAAATCAGTACCTTCAGTAGTAAAGCTTCCGTTAAAAACTTTAAAGTTTCCATCTACTTCAGAAACAACCAGGTGACTCACCGAAAATCGTACTTTTGAATGATTTGGGTCTACTTTCCAAGTGGTTTGTGCCAGCATCCCTAATGATGCTACAATAAATAAAACTGATAAAAATGTTTTTTTCATGATTGTATGTGTTTAAAAATATCTTTAGCAAAGATGAACTAGTTGGTTTTAAAAACCATTCACCTATGTTAACTAATTTTAAAAGTAGTGTAATTTATTCATTTTTTGAATATTAAAATGTTAAGCAAATGATAATAATACTATATTTGTGTAAATAATAGTTGGTCTGAAATGTATGATTTTTTTATTTCCCACATTTTCAGATTGCTAAAAAGTAAACAAATGAAAAATTTGCTCTTAGTTTTAGTTCTTTTTTTTCTTACTTCAGTAAGCGTTGCGCAACAACAAAATTTTGTTACTAATCAATTGGTGATTAAGTTTAAAAACCCGGTTTCCCATTCGGTAAATGAGGTGCTTTCTCAAAAAAAGTTTTTTTTGCCTGAGGTTGATGTATTAAATACTACATACGGTTTATCCGGTATTAAACAAGTTGGAAACAAGCATTTACAAAAAACGTTTATCTTGTTTTTTAATAGTTCCATAGATATAGAACAAGCCATAAAACAATATCAAAACACCCATAGATTTGAGTATGTAGAACCCAATTATATTGGTAATTCTCATGGTTTGCTTGGTGTAGAAACGACACCTAACGACCAATTTACGTATCCTTGGCAATGGAGTTTGCATAACGATGGTACATTCCCTGATGCACCTGCAACCGCCGGAGCAGATATTAGTATGGATAATGCGTGGGACATCCAGCAGGGAAGTAGTACTATTATAGTTGCCGTTTTAGACTCAGGGTCGTTTATTAATCACCCCGAATTTAGCGGAAGAATATGGATAAATCCCAATGAAACTGCAGATGGCACCGATACAGACGGCAACGGGCTCATAGACGATATAAACGGTTGGGATTATGCTTATGACGACAACGATTTATCTGATGTGTTAGGTCACGGCACCAACGTTTCGGGAATTATTGGCGCGCAAGGCAATAACAATATAGGCTACGCCGGAGTTGATTGGAATTGCAAACTAATGAATATTAACCCGCATTAATCATATAAAAACGAAGTGAATTATATGAATCTGCTATGGACAAAGGTAGAAATGCGGGAAACCCCGACTTAGAAATGCCCCAAATTTGGGTGTTTTCAAAATACACAAATTTGTTGGCAGTACTTAGTCGTTTAAAAATTCCGTGAATTTTTCGGGTTAAAGTTTTGGAAGATGACGGTTTTGGACTTTATACTTGGTGGGCAGACGGAATTTATTATGCCGTAGATAATGGTGCCAACGTAATTAATATGTCGCTTGGCGGAAATAACCCATCTTCACTGTTAGAAGATGCCGTTAATTATGCCTATTCAAATGGAGTAACGGTTGTGGTTTCTAACGGAAATCAGAGTAGTGTCATTCAGTATCCTGCACGTTATGAAAACGCCTTAGCAATAGGAGCAACCAATGCCGAGGATGATAGAGCCAATCCGTTTCATTGGGGAGGAGGTAGTAATTTTGGTCCCGAAATAGATATTGTTGCACCAGGTGATAGAGTTTACGGACTGAATCCCTCTAACGGAACCAATTATTCGTGGTTTTGGAGTGGTACTTCGCAAGCGGCACCTCACGTTTCCGGTGTTATAGCTTTGCTTTTAGCCGAAAACCCAACGTTAACTCCCTCTCAAATTCGAACTATTTTACGAACTACAGCCGAAGATGAAGTAGGTTTGCCATCGGAAGATATTCCTGGTTTTGATAACTATTACGGTTACGGAAGATTAAATGCCGAAGCAGCTCTTAACCAAGCTTTTCTACGAGTTGATGAAACACAAACCGGAAATTTTTCGCTTTATCCTAATCCGGTTTCCGGAAATGAAATCTCATTGCGTACTAATGAAAACGGTTTGGCTACCGTTACTATTCATTCTATATTAGGAAAAAAAATAAAGCGTTTTTCGGCTCAAATAAGCAACAAATTTTTAAAAATAGACTTACCTTCTTTAGAAAAAGGCGTTTATTTTATTTCGGTTACTATTAACGAGAAAACAGGTTTTAAAAAATTTATTAAAAGATAGTTTTACACCTCTGCATCTAGTTTATCGGTAACCACATAATATCTCGGGTCATCTATAGATTCTTCAATTATGGAAGCAAAATCAGGGTTGTTCTTTAGCAACAATTTTTTACAATCGGGACTAAGATGAATGAGTTTCACCTTTTTTCCAACGTTTAAATATTTATTTGCGATGTTCCGAAGTGCTTCAATACCCGAATGGTCGGCAACTTTCGATTCCATAAAGTCTATTTCAACAGTATCCGGATCGTTTTTAACATCAAATTTTGAATTAAAATTTTGAATAGAACCAAAAAACAAGGGTCCCCAAATTTCATAAACTTTTGTACCATTGGGTTTAATGTGTTTTCTGGCACGAATCATCGTAGCATTTTTCCAAGCAAAAACCAATGCCGAAATAATAACCCCAACGATTACTGCTACGGCTAAATCTTTCCAAACGGTAATAACCGAAACAACAAGTAACACAAAAGCATCGGTTAGAGGGATTTTATGTAAAATTCTAAAACTACTCCACGCAAACGTACCGATAACCACCATAAACATTACGCCAACCAATGCCGCAATGGGTATTTTTTCGATAAGTGGTGCACCAAACAAGATAAAACTCAGCAAAGCCAAAGCTGCAACAATACCTGAAAGCCTTCCTCGACCTCCTGATGTTACGTTAATGATAGATTGACCTATCATAGCACAGCCGCCCATTCCTCCAAAAAGTCCGTTTACAATATTGGCACTACCTTGTGCAATACATTCTCGATTTCCGCTTCCACGCGTTTCAGTCATTTCATCAATTAGGTTTAGTGTCATTAACGATTCAATTAAACCTATGGCAGCTAATACAAAGGCAGAAGATAAAATAACATTCCAATGTCCGGAAAGTGTATGAAATAATTCAAATAGTTGAAATTGAAAACTGGGCAATGACCCTTTAAGCCCTTCGCCACCACCATCTTTGATAAATGAACCTACAGTGCTAACATCTATTTTTCCGAAAATTGTTATGGCTGCAACTACAATTATTGCTACTAATGCAGCCGGTATTTTTTTGGTAATTTTAGGTAAAAAATACATAATAAGCATCGTTAGCGCCACAAATCCAATCATTATCCATAGTTCTTGTCCTTGCAACCAATGCGTTTCTCCATTTGTTGTTTTTTTAAACATTCCTAATTGCGAAAGGAATATTACTATTGCCAATCCGTTTACAAATCCCATCATTACCGGATAGGGGATAAGCCTAACAAACTTACCAAGCTTAAAAACACCTGCGGATATTTGAATAACACCAACAACTAATAAGGTTATAAAAAGCCATTGAACTCCAAGGTTGTCAATAGGTTTGTCTAATGAGAGTCCTACTTCATTCCCTTTTTGAATAAGATAAACCATTACCACCGCCATTGCACCGGTTGCTCCGCTAATCATTCCCGGTCGTCCTCCAAATAAGGAAGTAATGATGCCCATCATAAAAGCACCATACAAACCTACTAATGGATCGATACCAGCCACAAAAGCAAAGGCAACCGCTTCCGGAACGAGTGCTAACGCAACGGTTAAACCGGAAAGGATATCGTTTTTGGGGTTAAATGTAAAATTCTTAAAGATGTGCTTAATCATTTGGACTTTGTGTTAAAAAAGTCGCAAATATAGGTCTTTTACCTATACAAATAACTACATCTTATCACCAAAAAATACAGCGTTCATCAATAGCTTATTCGTACCGTACCAAAACGCTCTAAAATTGGTGTTGTCTGTAAAATAGATAACTTTTCCTTGACCAAGATTCTCCACCTTAAACATTGCCGTATTTTTGAGAAGCGATAGATTTTTATTAGAAATATATCCGCTAAGTAATGGGTTATTGGTGTATTTTATAGGATTGTTAAAACTATCTTTATTCGGCTCTAAAAATAGGGTAGTGTTTCTAAAAACCGGAAGGTTGTTTTTTGAATATCCAAATGCAATGGGGTGCGAACGATCTAACTCTGTGTTAAAAATAGCTCCACCAATGACTTGTGCGCCAAAATAATTTCTTTTATCTTCAAACCTAATAGTTGATGTACTGTCTTTTTTTGATAAAAATTTAGCTTTAAAAAAATTATTTTTAACAAACCACTTTCCTATGTTTCGGTAGCCTATAACTACGCCTCCGTTTCTAACCCAAGTTTTTATTTTTTCTGCGATGTCTTTATTTAAACTACCCCAAGAATTAGGAATAATTAAAGCAGTATAACGCCTTAAGTCTATGTATTCAAAGTTTTGAGTATCCAATTTGGTTATTTTTATATCGAATCGTTGATCGAATAAATGCCATATTTCTCCGGCGTCATATGGCGTAATTCCGTCACCAACCAACAATGCCACTTTAGGTGGTTGAAGCGTTTTAAAAAGATTGCTGCCTAAATCGATACCTTTTGTTAAGCCGGTTGCAACTCCGGTAATTTCGCAGTTACTTTCTTTAGCAACCTTTTTTATAAATTGAAATAATTGGGTTGCATCCGGTTTTTGATTTTGTACCGGAATTAAAATGGTTCCGTAGTCATAGGTTTTATTTTCAACTGTAAATGGTTTAAAACCTACCTTAACCCGGATACCTTTTTCTAATAACATCGAAAGTGCTTTGGGAGCGTAGTAGGTGTTCCAATTAAGTAAATAGGCATAGTTTGATTGTTTGGGTAAATTTCTTTTTGTCGGGTTTAAATCTGAAATTTCATCACCTAAAGTAATACTTGAAGTTGTTTCGGTAAAGTCAACATTAAAAGCAAGTTGTAAACTCCAAGCACTTACATCGTAAAACAAACTGTCTTGAAATTTTGTTCGTTTTTCAAACATGGCTTTTAGCAATCGGGATTGTTTTTGGTTTTTAGGAATTACATAACTCTTATCTTTTTTGAAAGAGATTCCGTTGGCAGTAATGTCTTTTGAAGCTTTATAAATTTTGATATCATGTTGTTTTAAAATAGTAGCCAACTCAAATAACTTATCGGTATCTGAATCGCCAAGTATATAAACACCTTTGTTATTTTCATTTCTAGCATTTTTATAAAAGTTTTGTTTGTACGATAGTAATTCGTTTCGCAAAGTTTTTACTGCTTCTAGGGTTGAAAGTGCTGCGGTAAATTGATTCTTTATGGTGTACGGAAAAGTTATAATTCCGTTATCGCTTTCTTGTGCGTGTCCGCGAGAGGATGCTTGTTCAAACAAAATACCAATTCCGCCGTTAATATCGGGAAACGTAGAGCCTTTTCCGTAGTAAAAGTCATCGTAGCTTTCTTTTGTATAATACAACGAGCCTATTTTGTTAAAAGCATTAGCGTGAAATTGAGCAATTAGTTCGGTTAACTCCTGATTGCGTTTGGGAGTAAGCGGATGGGTTCTTGAAGGGATTCCGGGCTGAAAGAAAAAAGTAGCATTGGTTCCCATTTCATGATGGTCGGTTAAAACATTGGGATACCATTGGTGAAAGGTTTTTATTCTTGCTTTACTTTCGGGAAGTTGTACCGGAAGCCAGTCTCGATTCATATCAAACCAATAATGGTTGGTTCTTCCACCGGGCCATACTTCGTGGTATTCTCTATCGTTTGGATCGGGATTAATATTTTTACTTTTATTGCTGTTTGCCCAATAGGCAAAACGTTGTAGTCCGTCCGGATTGTAGCCGGGATCAAAAAGAACTACTACATTGTTTAAAAGTGTGTTTATTTCGTCTCCTTGAGCAGCAGCAAGATAGTAAGCTACTAACATTGCTGCATTTGACCCACTGGGTTCGTTTCCGTGAATGGAGAAACCTTGATACAAAACGCTTGGAAGATTTTTTAAGGTATTTTTATCTAAGGTTTTTTCGGTTAAATCCAGATGCTGTTTTCTTATTTGCTCAATGTTTTTATGATTTTTAGGTGAAGTAATAGTTAATAATAAAAGAGGTCTTCCTTCGTATGTATATCCTCTGTTTTCTAAGGTAATACGATTACTTGCCTTTGCGAGTGCGTACATATAGTTTACCAACTTGTCATGGGTAACGTGCCAGTCACCAAGTTGAAAACCAATAATTTCTTGGGGAGTAGGTATGGATGCATCGTAGGTTACATCGTTAGGAAGGTAATAATCTAAATTAGCATGATAGGTTTGTGAGGTTGCTAATTGTAAGTAGAAAAGAAGAAAAATAGCGGTGTATTTCATGATTGGAATTTTAAAAATCTAAAAGTAAAAAAAAACCGCTTCAGTTTATAGAAGCGGATTGTTAAATTATAGAGTATGAATATTTTAAATATCATCAAACTCTACATCTGTAAAATTAGTTGTTGGTGTTTCTTCTTGTGTAGTGTCTTCACTTACCTGTTTCTGTGTTTCAGAAACAGGTGTTTCTTCACGTTTGTAATCCTTTTGGTGACGTTCGCTAATTACCTCTTCGCCTTTTTCGGCAATAATAAAATCCATCATTTCGTTTAAATTATCTTTAAACTCAGAAAAATCTTCTTTATAAAGATAGATTTTGTGTTTTTTGTAAAAGTACGAACCGTCTTCGTTTGTAAATTTCTTACTCTCGGTGATGGTAAGATAATAATCTCCGGCCTTTGTGGCTCTTACGTCAAAAAAGTAGGTGCGTCTTCCGGCGCGCATTACTTTTGAGTTTATCTCTTCTCGTTCCGACATATGCTGATCACTCATAATAAAAAAGTTTTAATGTTTTAATGTAGCCAAAAATCTAAAAAAAATATAAATATGCCAACTAATTTTCAACTTTCTTTTTCTAATAGTTGTTTTGTATACAATTTTTTATAGTATCCTTCTTGGTTTATCAGTTCATTATGAGTGCCTTGCTGGATGATTTCACCTTTTTTTAATACAATAATTTTATCTGCATTTTTTACGGTTGAAATTCGGTGGCTTACAATAAGTGTTGTTTTGTTTTTTGTAACCGAAGTTAAATGGCGTAGAATTTTTTCTTCGGTTTGCGTATCTACGGCAGAAAGGCAATCATCTAAAAGGAGTATTTTCGGGTTTTTAATAATCGCTCTAGCTATAGACAATCGCTGTTTTTGTCCGCCACTTAAGGTAATACCGCGTTCTCCCAAAATGGTATTATAGCCCTTTTTAAAACCAATGATATTTTTGTGAACAACTGCTTTTTTTGCTGCTTCAATCAGTTCTTCTTCAGAAGCATTCGGTTTTCCAAATTTAATATTGTTTGCAATCGTATCACTAAATAAAAAAGCATCTTGAGGCACATATCCTAAATTATCTCTTAGGTTGTGTAGATTTAAGTTTTTTATTGGCGTATTGTCTATTAACAGCTCACCGCTATTAATATCGTATAAACGACCTATTAATTCAAGAATTGTAGATTTTCCCGATCCGGTATTACCTATTATGGCAGTTGTTTCTCCTTTATTTACAGAAAACGAAATATTTTTTAGGGCGGTTATATTGGTATCCGGATACGTGAAAGTTACTTGGTTAAACGTAATATTTCCGGTTATAGGTGTTTGTTTTTTAACCGTATTAATAATTTCGGGTTTAACTTTTAAAAATTCATTAATTCGTTTTTGAGATGCTTCGGCTTGTTGTATCATAGAGGTTACCCATCCTACAACTGCAACTGGCCAAGTAAGCATATTAACATAGATTAAAAATGAGACGATTGTTCCCATTTCTTTTATTTCACCCGAAATAAATTGGTTTCCGCCAATGTATAAAACCAAAATGTTACTCATTCCTATCAATAAAATCATCATTGGGAAAAACAGGGCTTGAACACGTGCTAAATCCAAATTCTTTTTCTTTCCGGTTTCAGCCAAAGTTTCAAATTCATTTGTTAATTGGGGTTCAATACCATAAGCTTTAATAACGGTAATTCCTGTAAAACTTTCTTGGGAAAATGTTGTTAGTTTTGATAAAAATTGTTGTACGGCAGTACTTTTTTTATGAATTGCCGTACTTAGTTTGTAAATAGCAACAGATAAAATTGGGAGCGGTGCAATGGCGTATAATGTTAATACAGGAGCTTTATATAGCATATAACTAATTACCACAATAAAAAGGGTTAATGTAGTAACGCTGTACATCAACGCCGGACCAACGTACATTCGTACTTTAGAAACATCCTCACTAATTCGGTTCATTAAATCTCCGGTTCGGTTTTGTTTATAAAAGTTTAACGATAGTTTTTGGTAGTGCTGGAAAATTTTATTTTTTAAATCAAATTCAATATTTCTGGAAACCACAATAAACGTTTGTCTCATTAAAAACGTAAATAAAGCGGCGAGTAATGTACTTCCTATTATAAGTAAAATATTGGTAAGGAGTTGCGATTTTACGATTTCAATATTTGTAATGTCTTTGTTTAAATATTTTTCAACTACATCAATGGTGTCGCCTATAAACTTAGGTGTTAATAAAGCAAACAAACGAGCGATAATTGTAATGATTAGCCCTAAAATTAATCGTCCTTTGTATTTTATAAAATATTTATTTATGTATTTTAATTCTTTCATTTAAATATGTATCCTATACTTTTTAACAAATTCGTAATTATAATATGTTTTCTTTGTAAAACAATTAGCTAACAACTACTTTTGCACTTCCTTTTTAAAGATATTTAAAACCAAAAAATATGGTAACCGAAGTAATAAATGCTAACGAACTTCACAAAATAGCTCCCGTTTTTGGGCAACACTCTTTTGATAATCACGAACAAGTGGTTTTTTGCAACGACAAAGATACTGGATTAAAAGCAATCATAGGCATACATAACACAACTTTGGGACCGGCTCTGGGCGGTACTCGTATGTGGCAATATAAAAATGAATGGGAGGCATTAAACGATGTTTTGCGACTTTCTAGAGGAATGACCTATAAGGCTGCTATTACAGGATTAAATCTCGGTGGAGGAAAAGCGGTAATTATAGGCGATGCAAAAACACAAAAAACACCCGAGCTAATGTTGCGGTTTGGTGAGTTTGTTCATTCGTTAGGTGGTAAATACATAACTGCCGAAGATGTTGGTATGGCTACGGAAGATATGGATTTAGTACGAACAGTTACACCGTATGTCACCGGAATTTCTGAAGAGAAAGGCGGTGCCGGAAACCCATCTCCAATTACAGCGTATGGTGTTTTTATGGGAATGAAAGCTGCTGCAAAATTTGCTTACGGAACCGATATATTAGAAGGAAAAACAGTTTATGTACAAGGAATTGGCAACGTAGGCGAAGCATTAGTAGAGCACCTTACAAACGAGGGTGCTACTATTTTTATATCTGATATTAATAAAGATAGATTAGAAGAAATTCGTGATAAATATTCGGTTTCTATTTATGAAGGAACTAACCTTTATGCCGAAAAAATGGATATTTATGCCCCTTGTGCACTGGGAGCAACAATAAATGATACAACCATTAACCAATTTAAAGCAAAAGTAATTGCCGGTGCAGCAAATAACCAATTGGCAGACGAACTTAAACACGGACAATTACTAAAAGAAAAAGGAATTGTGTATGCACCCGATTTTTTAATTAACGCAGGCGGAATAATTAATGTTTATGCAGAATTAGAAAACTATGATCGAGCTGAAATTATGCGAAAAACCGAAAATATTTACGACACAACACTTAAAATTTTGCAAAATGCCCAAAATAGTAACCTTACAACTTATCAAGCAGCTTATAATATGGCTCAGGCACGAATTGATGCGAAAAAGTGAGTAGTCTTAAGTAGGCAGTCTTTAGTCGTGTTTCGTGAGTCGTGAGTAGTGAATCGTGTTTTGTGAGTCGTCAATCGTGTTTCGTATGCCGAAAAAATCCTAAATCCCAAATCCAAAATCCTCAATCAGCTAATTTCTTTTAAAAAAGCATCAATAATGGGTTGCGCTTTTTCCATTTCTTCTTTACGCAAAAAGAGTGTTTCTTGCATTGGTAAAGGTGTCGCAAATCCTGCCCGAGTAGCACTTTGCGCATCGTCTCGCTCAATAGGGCTAATACCAACTTCGTTTAATCTGGCAATTAATGCTTGTGCTAAAATTTCACTTCCGGTAAAAATTTTAACAATTGTGCTGTTGTTGTCCATGAATATTGCTTTTAATTATGTGTGGGTACTAAAGATACAAAAATTATACATTATAGAACTTGCTATTCCAAATAACGTCATTAAAATTTTTTCCCTTCGAGCCGCCATATAAAATTACCACTGCAGTTATCCAAATAAACATAAAGACAAAAATAGTAATGCGCTCTCTAATTCCCACCGTTGGTGAAAATAAATGAATAGGAATGAGTAGTGACAATAATCCGCTGGTGAGTAACAGTGTAATTAGTAAATTTATACTGTTTTTAAAAGGCAAAACAAGCAAACGTCTATACCATTTTAGGTCATTTCCCCATTTGTGTATTAGGTAGAAATAATCATTTCCCATAGATGCAAAGAGCAGGGGGTCGTCTAAGTTTTCCAATTTTAACAATTTTGAAGGAGCAACAATTTTGAATTCGGTAAGATTTGTACCGTGTATCTTTTCCAGTTCGCGTATTTTTGAAATGGCTTCTTCAGGAAAATCTCCTTTAAAAAAATGTGCATCCAAGAAACGTAATCTGTAATTTATACAAAGTGTTTTAATATCTTCAATATGAAAAATTTTATCCGATTGTAACAAGTCAAACTTAAAGGTGGTTGCTTTTGTTGTAGTTTTTTTGGGGTTTCTAAGCGTGTTACGTATAATCTCACGCTGCTTATTAGTTTCTGAAAGTATTTTTTTTACTTCTTCTACTATGTTTTTGTTTTGCTTGTTGCGAATTTGCAATAATTGATTTTCCAGTTTCATTTTTTTAAATTTTAACGATAAATTATTGCGGTTGGTAGTTTGCAAAAATTAACGTAAAACAGCACCAAATTCTTTTTCAAATTGAAGCTGAAGTTTTTTCATAACTTTATCTATCTGCTTATCGGTTAATGTTTTTTTATTGTCCTGTAGGGTAAAACTCAGCGCATACGATTTTTTTCCTTTCGGAAGATTTTTACCTGTATATACATCAAACAACGAAATGTTTTTTAATAGGTTTTTTTCGGTTTTAGATGCTAAATTTGCCAAGTCTTTAAAAGAAACAGTTTCGTCTAAAAGTAAAGCAAAATCACGTTTTACACTAGGAAATTTAGCAATTGGAGTAACTTTCAAACTAGTGGTGGGGATGTTTTTTAAAATGGCATCCCAATTAAAATCTGCATAGTGTATTTCGCCCTCAATATCAAAATGAGCGGTTATTTTTTTCGAAACAATTCCGATATCCATCAATGTATCATCGCCTGAAGAAAACGATATTCCTTCCGAAAAAATTGTATTTTCTGTTGGTTTTTCGGCAATATTTTTAATTCCTAATCTAGTGATAATTGCAGAGACAATTCCTTTAAGGTAAAAAAAAGTGTTTCTTTTGGGTGCAATTGCCCAACTATCGTTATTACTGCTTCCGGAAACAGCCAATGCCAAATGCTTCCTTTCGTTATAGCTATCTTCTTCTTTACAATAGGTTTTTCCAAACTCAAACAACTTTAAGTTTTTTGCTTTTCTGTTGTGGTTATATGCCATTGTTTCCAGCAAGGAAAACAGCATAGATTGTCGCATAACAGACAAATCAGTACTCAAAGGGTTTAAAATGGTTACATTTTTATTGGCAGAAAATTCGTTGCTCAGGGTTATGTAATTTGGAGAGGTAAGTGAATTGGTCATGGTCTCAAAAAAGCCTTGTGCTATAAGTTGAGAGGCAATTTTGTTTTGTATTTTATCGTCTTCTATTTTATCGGAATGTGAAATCGAGGCATTTAATTTTTTAGAAGATTTAATATTGTTATAGCCGTAAACACGTAGGATTTCTTCAATTACATCGGCTTCGCGAGTTACATCGTTTCTATAAGCGGGTATGGTCATGCCAATTCCGGTTTCGGTAGAATTGTTTATTTTAATCTCTAAAGAAGTAAGAATTTCTTTAATAATTTCTTTATCAATTTTTTCTCCAATAAGACGGTTTGCATTGGCATACGTAAGAAATACTTGGTGGTCTTCAATTTTCTTAGGGTATAAATCTTCAAGGTCACTGGTTACTTCTCCTCCTGCGATTTCTAAAATAAGCAAAACGGCTCTTTTTAATGCAAAATCGGTTGTATTTGGGTCTATTCCTCTTTCAAATCTAAATGAAGCATCTGTATTTAAACCATGACGCTTTGCGGTTTTTCGTATTATAATTGGATTAAAATAAGCACTTTCTAAAAATATAGATGTTGTGTTATGGGTTACGCCACTTTCTTGACCTCCAAAAACACCGGCAATACAAAGTGGTTTTTCAGAATCGCAAATCATTAAATCTTCTCTGCTTAAGGTTCGTTCTATACCATCTAGTGTGGTGAATTTGGTGCCTTCAGGAAGGTTTTTAACTTCAATTGTATTATCTTTAATTTTGTCTAAATCAAACGCATGTAGAGGTTGTCCTAATTCGTGTAATACATAATTGGTTGCATCTACGATATTGTTTATGGGTGTAACTCCTATGGCTTTTAATCTGTTCTGTAGCCAGTTAGGAGAATCCTTTACTGTTAAGCCACTAATTGTAATACCACAGTATCTTGGAGCTTGAAAAGTATCTAAAACTTTTATGGTAACTTTTCGAGTTCGGTTGTCTATTTTAAATTTACTGGTAGAAGGTGTAATAAGCTCTAGTAAAATATCTTTTTGTAGCAAACCGGCTTTTAAGTCTCTGGCAACCCCCCAATGACTCATAGCGTCTGCTCGATTGGGTGTTAAGCCAATTTCAAAAACGGCATCATTCTCAATTTCAATCACTTGGTTTAAAGGCGTTCCGGGAGATAAGGACTTGTCTAGTATCATAATTCCATCGTGATTGCTCCCTAAGCCCAGTTCGTCTTCGGCACAAATCATTCCTTGACTTATTTCACCTCGTATTTTTCCTTTTTTTATTTTCCATGGTTTTCCGTCTGTATCATATAACGTTGTTCCCACAAGAGCAACAGGAACTTTTTGTCCGGTATCAACATTAGGAGCACCACAAACAATGTGCAGGGGTTCTTCTGTTCCTACATCTACGCGAGTAACTTTTAGACGGTCTGCATTGGGATGTTGTTGGCAACTTATTACATAACCTACAACCAGACCTTCTAATCCTCCTTTTACAGAAGTAAATGTGTCAATACCTTCTACTTCTAGTCCTAAATCGGTTAATAATTCACCCGCTTTTTCGGCGTTCCAATCTATATTTATAAACTGTTTTAACCAGTTGTATGAAATCTTCATTAAATTTTAATTTTGCATCAAAGGGCAAAGATAGTATTTATCCTTTTTCTGTGTAACTATTTTGAATGTCTTTTTTTATTTGTTTATATGCTTCTGTAAGACTTAGATGTTTGTATTTTAAGGCAACTTTGTAATGAGTTTCGCAAAACCAATCTTCTCCAGCTTTGTGTCCTACAAATCCTTTTTCTTCAAATTTTTTATTAAATTCTTTATCTTTTTCTGAAAGTTTAAATCGTATAAGTCCTTGTTTTTCTGAAGGCTTAAAGCGTTTATTGCAAATTGTACAAATAGGTGGCTTCATAAAATGATTGTTAAGATATATAATTCCAAATGTTTTTATATTTGGTTAATTGTAAAAATGTTTGTTTAACAGGAATATTTTCCGGTTTAGACAACTGCGGGTCGTTTTTTAACACCGAAAAAGCCAAACTACGTGCTAATTTTAAAATTTCATGGTCTTTTACAATATCGGCAATGCGTAAGTTTAAAACGCCACTTTGTTTGGTTCCCATAATATCTCCGGGACCTCGAAGTTTTAAATCTACTTCGGCAATTTCAAACCCGTCGGATGTACGAACCATCGTTTCCAGTCTGATTTTAGCATCGCCGGAGAGTTTGTGTCCGGTCATTAATATGCAATAACTCTGGTCGGCTCCTCGACCTACGCGACCACGAAGTTGATGCAACTGCGATAAACCAAAGCGTTCGGCACTTTCTATTACCATAACACTGGCATTGGGAATATTTACACCAACCTCAATCACCGTTGTAGCGACCATAATTTGGGTTTCTCCTTTTTTAAAACGATTCATTTCAAACTCCTTGTCTGCGGGTTTCATTTTTCCGTGAACGATGGAAATCTGATAATTTGGAAGCGGAAATTCTCTCGATATACTCTCGTAGCCGTCCATCAAATCCTTGTAGTCTAAAGCCTCGCTTTCTTGTATTAACGGATACACAATATAAACCTGTCTCCCCTTAGCGATTTCATTTTTTAAAAACCGAAAAACTTTAAGCCGGTTACTGTCAAATCTATGTACTGTTTTAACCGTTTTTCGTCCCGGCGGAAGTTCGTCTATTATACTTATATCTAAATCACCATAAACACTCATAGCAAGTGTTCGTGGAATGGGTGTTGCGGTCATCACCAAAATGTGAGGAGGGAAGGTGTTTTTTTTCCAAAGTTTGGCTCTTTGAGCAACTCCAAAACGATGTTGCTCGTCTATAATTGCCAAGCCGAGATTTTTAAATTGAACCACATCTTCCAACAAGGCATGGGTTCCTATTAGGATTTGCAATGAGCCATTTTTAAGATTTTTATGAATTTCTCTCCTACTTGAAGTTTTTGTTGAACCAGTGAGCAATGAAATGCTGATATTTAGGTTATTGCAAAGTTCAACTAATCCATTGTAATGCTGTACTGACAAAATTTCAGTCGGAGCCATTAAACAAGCCTGAAAACCGTTGTCAAGTGCTATTAACATTGATAATAGCGCAACTATGGTCTTCCCCGAACCTACATCGCCTTGTAACAACCGATTCATTTGTGCTTTGCTGCCTAAATCTTTTCTAATTTCCTTTATAACCCGCTTTTGAGCTTGTGTTAATTCAAAGGGTAAATGGTTTTTGTAAAACGTGTTAAAATAGTTCCCTATTTTGCTAAAAGGATATCCTTTAATTTTTGATTTATGAACTAAATTTTTTCGAATAAGTTGCAACTGAATGTAAAATAATTCTTCCAATTTAAGACGATATTGTGCTGCCGAAAGCAACTCTTGATTTTTGGGAAAATGAATGTTAAAAAGTGCTTCCGATTTTGAGAGTAATTTATATTGTTGGAGTATGTAATTCGGAAGCGTTTCGGCAAACTTTGCTTGTACTTCCAAAAAGAGTGTTTCTACGAGTTTATGCAGTACTCGATTGCTAATTCCTTTAGAAGAAAGTTTTTCGGTTGACGGATAAATGGGTTGCATCGCAGACCGAAGTTTTTTTTCATGGGTTTCCAGCAATTCCATATCGGGATGCGGCATTGAAAAAATACCGTTAAACCAATTAATTTTTCCGAAAACTACATACGGAACATTAATTTTTAAGTTTTCTTGAATCCATTTATGCCCTCTAAACCAAACCAACTCTATTTTTCCTGTTTCGTCTTGAAATGTAGCTACTAATCGTTTTCCTCTTTTTTGCTGAACGGTTTTAAGATGTGTAATTTTTCCTATAAGTTGTACTTCTGCATTGGTTTTTTGAAGTTCGTGTATTTTGTAATATTTCGTTCGGTCTAAATATCTGTTAGGGAATAGGTTAAGTAAATCTTGGTACGTAAAAATATCCAATTCTTTTTTTAGTAAATCGGCACGATTAGGTCCTACACCTTTTAAATAATCGATTGGAGTTTGTAAAAAAATGGAATTCATATAGCGAAAGTACGTTTTTTAACCAAAAAACAAATTTATAGCTTGTTCTTTTTGTTCTTAAAAACGCAAATGATTTTAATAAAAATTCTACCTAACTTAAAAACTTATCAACTAAATGAAGCGTTTTTTAAACAAGAAAAGTAAGAAAAAGATAAAATGCTTATATTTAACCATTAACCTTTAAAACGTAAAAAAATGAATGCAACAAAAAAGTATTTTGCCGAAGCATTAGGAACCTTTTCTTTGGTATTGTTTGGTTGTGGAGCTGCAACTATTGCCGGAGTTTCGGCATCAGGACCCTCTGGATTAGGATTATTAGGAATATCATTTGCTTTTGGATTGGCTGTAGTAGTTATGGCTTATGCTATAGGACCTGTTTCGGGATGCCATATTAATCCGGCAATTTCTATTTCTATGTTAGTCGCCGGAAAGCTATCGTTAAAAGATACGGTAGGCTATGTTATTGCACAATGCATTGGAGCCATTTTGGCTGCCGGAGTATTGTATATCTTAGCTTCCGAAGCCTTTGGTTTTACCATGCCCGAATGGGGGTTAGGTAGTAACGGATGGGGCGAAGGCTATTTAGGAAATTATTCGATGAAAGCTGCCTTTATAGCCGAATTTGTCTTTACCTTTTTGTTTTTAATGGTCATTTTCGGAACTACAGCAAAAAATGCTTCTCCGTTAATGGCGGGGTTAGCAATCGGGTTATCGCTTACGTTAATTCATATGGTTGTTATTCCAATTACCGGAACTTCGGTAAACCCTGCTCGTAGTTTAGGTCCTGCGATTTTTGCAGGAGGTAAAGCTTTAAGTCAACTCTGGTTGTTTTTTGTTGCGCCTATTGCCGGTGGAATTTTTGCAGCCCTTGTACGGAAACTGTTTATTGAAGATTAACCCGCATTATTCATATAAAAACGAAGTGAATTATATGAATTTGCTATGGACAAAGGTGGAAATACGGGAAACCCCTCCCGATTATTATCGGGATAGAAATGCCCCAAATTTAGGTGTTTTCAAAATACACAAATTTGTTGGTAGTACTTAGTCGTTTAAAAATTCCGTGAATTTTTCGGGTTATAACAAAAGGAATTGTATTTTGGACTAATATATAGTTGTTTTTGGTATAAAATTACAATTTGTTTATAAAAAGTAAGGTAAACCTCGTTTGCAGCTATTGCAAATGAGGTTTATTTTTTACTTTTGCCTCTATGGATGTAAAACAAGAAATAGAACAACTCCGTAGCGAACTAAGAGAGCACAATTACCATTATTATGTACTAAGTGACCCGATTATTTCCGATTACGAGTTTGACCAAAAACTGAAGAAACTGCAATTATTGGAAGAAAAACATCCCGAATTTTACGACCCAAATTCACCCACACTTCGAGTAGGTGGCGATATAACCAAGAATTTTAACACCGTAGTACATGATTTTAGAATGTATTCGTTGGATAATTCCTACTCCTTAGAAGATTTGTTAGATTGGGAAAAACGAATTAAAAAATTAGTAGACGGTGATTTAAACTACACCTGCGAGTTAAAATACGATGGTGCTTCTATTAGTATTACCTACCAAGACGGAAAACTTCTTAGAGCAGTAACACGAGGTGATGGAATACAAGGAGACGATGTAACCGTTAACATTAAAACCATTCGTTCGGTTCCTTTGGTTTTAAAAGGAAACGATTTTCCTAATCGGTTTGATGCAAGGGGTGAAATTATTATCCCTATAAGTGATTTTATAAAGATGAATGAAGAGCGGGAGGACATAGGAGAAGAACACTTTAAAAACCCCCGAAATACCGCTTCCGGAAGTTTAAAATTACAAGATAGTGCAGAAGTAGCAAAGCGACCTTTAGATTGTTTAATCTATGCCTTAGTTGCCGAAAAATTACCGGTTTCTACACAATTTGAAAGTCTGCAAAAAGCGAGAAAATGGGGTTTTAAAGTACCCGACGTTGCAAAACTAGCCGACACTGTGGAAGAAGTTATGGAGTTTATAAACTACTGGGATGTACACCGCCATAACTTACCTTACGAAACCGACGGCGTGGTAATTAAAGTAAACAACCTGCAACAACAAGAAGAGTTGGGTTATACCGCCAAAGCACCACGTTGGGCAATAGCATATAAATTTAAAGCAGAAAGGGTGGCTACTTTGTTAGAAAAAATCACCTACCAAGTTGGGCGTACCGGAGCCATAACTCCCGTAGCCAATTTAAAGCCGGTTGCGTTGGCAGGCACTATTGTTAAACGCGCATCGTTACACAACGCCGATCAAATTAAAAAACTGGATGTACGCGAGGGCGATACGGTTTTTGTAGAAAAAGGAGGTGAAATTATCCCTAAAATTGTAGGCGTAGATTTAACTAAACGACCACCAAACTCTAAATCTACCGAATACATCACAAACTGTCCGGAATGTAACACACCGCTCATACGCAAGGAAGGAGAAGCACAACATTATTGTCCTAATTCGTACGGTTGTCCGCCTCAGATTATAGGAAGAATACAACATTTTATTAGCCGGAAAGCTATGGATATAGACGGTTTGGGAGACGAAACGGTAGCGCAATTGGTTAAGGAAAAACTAATAACCAACTATGCCGATTTATACAATCTTAAAAAAGAACAATTGCTTCCGTTGGAACGAATGGCAAAAAAGAGTGTTGAAAATTTACTTCAAGGAATAGAAAAATCTAAAAATATTCCGTTTGAACGGGTTCTTTTTGCCCTTGGAATACGACATGTAGGTGAAACCGTTGCTAAGAAACTGGCACGTCATTACAAGAGTATCGATGCTTTACAGAATGTTTCGGAAGAAGAATTGGTGAAGTTGGATGATATAGGTGATACAATTGCTAAAAGTGTGGTGAGTTTCTTTCAAAACCCAATTAATATGAAACTAATTGAACGACTTAAAAACGCAGGAGTTAAGTTGAAAATTTCGGAAGAAGAATTAAAGGGACAAACTACTGTTTTACAAGGAAAAACCTTTGTGGTTTCAGGTGTTTTTCATAAAATATCCAGAAACGAGTTGAAAAAGTTAATCGAAACTAACGGCGGAAAAGTAGCTTCTTCCATTTCAAAAAAAACCACTTATATTGTCGCCGGAGAGAATATGGGACCCAGTAAAAAAGCAAAAGCCGAAACGTTGAATATCCCTATTATTTCGGAAGAAGAATTTTTGCAGACGATAACAAATACCGTTTGATTAAAGCACTTATTAAATTGTATTTTTAAACCGAAACGAATGCGATGTTGAAGATAATAAAAGAAAAAACATTACAAAAAAGAACACTTAAAAATGTTACTAAGCGAAATGTTTCCAACCGAAATTCGGTGCTTAAAACTATAGGTTTGCTAATGGATGAAAAGTTTCATAAAAACTTTATAATGCCTAATGAATTTGCCGATTTCTTTAAGGTTTCGGCTAAAAATATTTCTATCCTTACCTATAAAGCAAAACCATTAAAAAATACAGTACAAGAAGCCAATCAAATAACAAATAAAGATTTTGGTTGGAAAGGCGATTTGCATAACCCGCAAGCTCAAAATTTTTTAAACCAAGATTTTGATATGCTACTAGGTGTTTATGATGAGAAAAACTCATATTTGGATTGGATGATTTCGCAAAGCAAAGCTAAATTTAAAGTAGGTTTTAAAAATGCCGACGAAAAATTGTTTGATTTAATTATTCAAGTTTCCCCTTCTGAAAAAGAAATTTTTATAACCGAACTAAAAAAATATTTAATCGTATTAAATAAATTATAATGAAAGAATTAATAGGTACCGGTGTTGCCCTAATTACACCTTTTAATGAAGACTATTCGGTAGATGTAGAAGCTCTTAAACGAGTTGTAAATTACAACATAGAAAACGGGATAAATTATTTGGTGGTTTTAGGAACCACTGCCGAGAGCGCTACATTAAGCAAACAAGAAAAACAGTTGGTTGTTAGTACCATTGTTTCTGAAAACGCAGGAAGACTACCGTTGGTTTTAGGAATAGGAGGAAACAATACAAATGCCGTTGTGGAAGAAATTAACCAAACCGACTTGTCAGCATTTACCGCTGTGCTTTCGGTGTCGCCGTATTATAACAAACCTACTCAAGAAGGTATTTATCGGCACTTTTCCAGAATCGCTAGCGTTTCACCTAAACCTATTATTTTATACAACGTACCGGGACGTACCGGTTCTAATATTACGGTAGAAACCGTAGTTAGACTGGCAACTGATTTCAAAAATATAGTTGCAATAAAAGAGGCTTCCGGCGATATTGTTCAAGCAATGAAGCTTATAAATGAAACCCCCGATAATTTTCTAATTATATCGGGCGATGATATGATTACTTTGCCAATGGTTCTCTCCGGAGGAGCCGGTGTTATCTCTGTTATAGGGGAAGGTTTTCCAAAACAATTTTCAACCATGGTGCAATTGGGTTTCCAAAACAAAGTAAAAGAAGCGTATGCTATTCATTATCGGTTGGCTCCTTGCATCGATTATATTTTTCAAGAAGGAAACCCGGCAGGAATAAAAGCAGTTTTTAAAGCAAAAGGACTTTGTAACGATGTAGTTCGCCTTCCTTTGGTTTCGGTGAGTAAAACACTACAACATAAAATTGAAGATTTTGTTAAATTGATGTAGTTTTTAGTTAAATATTTCGAAAAAAAAACACCTTTAAATTAAAGCTGATTATTTTCGCATAGATATAAAAAGTTTCACTTTGGGAAAACAATAAATTTTATGATTGGTTGGTAGCTGTTCAGTTCTTAAATGCATCAAAAATAAAGTTTTTATAATCCCGTTTAATTCACTACTTTTGCACGATGTTTTTTAGAAAAGTAAATACAATATTCTTAGTTGCTGTTTTATTGGTGACACTCGTTTCTTGCAACGAATACCAACAAGTACTTAAATCTGATAATTTAGGTGCTAAATATAAAATGGCAGATTCATTATATAATATCGGGAAATATAAAAAAGCATTGGTCTTAATGGAGCAGTTGGTTCCTGCATATAGAGGAAAACCACAAGCCGAAAGGTTGATGTTTAATTATGCCAATACATTTTATAAAATAGGAGACAACTATCTTTCCGGATATCAGTTTGAACGTTTTGTAAAATCGTATCCAAGTAGCGATAGTGTAGAAGTAGCTGCCTTTCGTTCTGCCGACAGTTATTATAAATTATCCCCAATTTATTCGCTAGATCAAAAAGATACTTATAAAGCATTGGAAAAATTACAAGGTTTTGTTGATCAATTCCCAAATTCCTCGTTTCGTCAGCAAGCAAACCAAAGAGTTTTAGAATTAACAGAGAAATTGGAAAAGAAAGATATCGAAACAGCCAAACAGTACCTTAAAATTGGTGATTATATAAACGATTATAAAGTTGCTATTGCTGCTTTTGATAATTTTATCTCGGATCATCCCGGCTCAAAATACAGAAAAGAAGCTTTCTTAGGAAGGTTTCAAGCTGCATACCAAAGAGCAATCAACAGTTACCCTCAGTTAAGAGAAGAACGCTTAAAAGAAGCAAAAAAATATTATGATGATTTTGTAAAATATTATTCATCTTCCGAATTAATGGAAGAAGCCGATGCCATTTTACAAGACATCAACAAACGACTAGAAAAAATCTAAATATCAAGTTATTATGAAGGATTACAAAAACTCAAATGCACCCGATAATACAATTACATACGATAGAAACAAAATAGATGCTCCAACCGGAAATCTATATGAAGCCATATCTATTATAGCAAAAAGAGCAGTTCAAATTAACGGAGATATCAAGAAAGAATTACTTGAAAAATTAGATGAGTTTGCTACGTATAATGATAGTCTGGAAGAAATTTTTGAAAACAAAGAGCAAATAGAAGTTTCCAGATTTTATGAACGACTTCCTAAACCTCACGCTATTGCAATTGAAGAATGGCTTGAAAATAAAATTTATTATCGGAATACAAAGGAAGAAGATAATCAAGAATAGTTTTATACCATGTCTGTTTTAAGCGGTAAAAAAATTGTACTGGGCATTACTGCCGGTATTGCTGCTTATAAAACTACTTATTTAGTCCGTCAATTAATAAAAAAAGGAGCTCAGGTAAGGGTTGTAATGACACCTTCTTCACAAGAGTTTGTTACTCCTTTAACCCTATCTACATTATCCAAAAATCCGGTATACTCCTCGTTCACCAATCAAACAGAAGACACATTAGATTGGAATAACCACGTAGAAATTGGTATGTGGGCAGATTTGTTACTTATAGCTCCTGCTACTGCAAACACCTTATCTAAAATGGCAAATGGGGTTTGTGATAATTTATTGCTTGCGGTATATCTTTCGGCGAAATGTCCTGTTTATTATGCACCTGCAATGGATTTGGATATGTACCAACACCCAACAACTAAAAACTCTTTTGTAAAACTTTCAGAATACGGGAATATTCAAATTCCGGCTACTTATGGCGAATTAGCAAGCGGACTAATAGGAGAGGGGCGAATGGCAGAACCCGAAGATATTATTGCTTTTATTGAAAAAGACATTCTAAAAAAACTTCCTTTGAAGAATAAAACCATATTAATTACTGCCGGACCTACTTTTGAAGCCATAGATCCGGTTCGATTTATCGGAAATCATTCCAGCGGAAAAATGGGATTTGCCCTATCGGAACAAGCAGCCAATTTGGGCGCAAACGTAATTTTAGTTTCTGGTCCTACACATCTTTCGGTTGTTAACAAGCAAATTAAACGCATCGATGTAGTATCTGCACAACAAATGTACGAGGCTGTTCATACAAATTTTTCAACTTGTGATATAGCAATTTTTAGCGCGGCTGTAGCCGATTTTACACCTAAAAAAGTAGCCGAACAAAAAATAAAAAAGAAAGAAGATGTGCTTTCACTATCGTTAGTTAAAACCAAAGATATTTTGGCTTCGGTTGGAGCAATTAAAGAAAAACAATTTTTAGTTGGGTTTGCTTTAGAAACACAAAACGAACTTGAAAATGCAAAAAATAAGCTAAAAAAAAAGAATTTAGACTTGATTGTTTTAAATTCGCTTAACGATTCGGGAGCAGGTTTTGGAAAAGACACCAATAAGATAACTTTGATAACCAAGGACAATAAAATAATACCTTTTTCAGTTAAACCTAAAACCCAAGTAGCTAACGATATATTACAACAAATTATAGACCTCACTTATGCGTAAATTAATAGTTTTAATCATTCTTTTAAGTAGTATTCCGGTAGTTTCTGCACAAGAACTTAATGCTACGGTAACAATAGATGCAGAGCAAACAGGACAACCTAATGCTCAAGTTTTTAGAACGATGAAGCAACAGCTGGAAGAATTTTTATCTACCACACAATGGACAGATAAAGAGTATAAAAACCAAGAACGAATAGACTGTAGTTTTACTTTAATTGTAACCGAGTTTGATGGCGATTTTTTTAGAGCCACATTGCAAGTTTCTGCTTCAAGACCTGTTTTTAACACGACTTACGATAGCCCAACCTATAATTATAACGACAGACAACTAACTTTTACTTACAAAGAGTTTCAACCTTTGGTATTTAATATTAATAATTTTGACTCAAATTTGGTATCTGTTTTAGCTTATCACGCTTATACAATAATAGGTTTAGATGCCGATACTTTTGCTATGGAAGGAGGAATCCCTTATTTTGAAACAGCAAGACAAATTGTTAATACGGCTTCATCGAGCAACTATTTGGGTTGGAAAGCCACTGACGGAACACAATCCAGATACCGATTTAACGATGCGTTACTCTCTAATGTTTATTCAGAGTTTCATGTGGCAATGTACAAATACCATCGCTTAGGAATGGATTTAATGACGGATAAACCAAAAGAAGGAAAAGCAGCTATTATTAGCGCAATGGGACACCTTAAGAATATAAACGACCGAAGACCTAATTCGTTTTTGCTCCGCACCTTTTTTGATGCCAAAGCCGATGAAATCGTTGACGTATTTTCTGCCGGACCTAAAGTAGATATTGTAAAACTAGTTGAAAACCTGAACCGAATGGCACCAACTAAAAGAACACTTTGGTCTAATATTAAATTTTAAAATAAAAATTAGACTCTTGGTGAATCCAAAATATACAAATTGGATTTAACCAATTTTCAAAAATTTCATTTTTTTATTATTTTACCCACCTGTTTTTTCTATTTTTTATTTTAATCTTTCACATTTCCCAATTTAGACCCTATCTTTGTTTTTTTTAGAAATTCAAAAATTTGATAACATCATTAACCATACATAATTACGCTTTAATAAACCACATAGAGGTTAATTTAAATAAAGGCTTAACGGTTTTAACCGGAGAAACTGGAGCCGGAAAATCTATTTTATTGGATGCCTTGTCATTAGTTTTAGGAAAAAGAGCCGATTTAAGCAGTGTAAACGACACATCAAAAAAATGTTATGTAGAAGCACATCTCGATGTTTCCAATTATAATATAATTTCGGTTTTTAATAAAAACAATTTAGATTACGATTCCGTAACCATTTTACGTAGAGAATTGCTTCCGGGTGGAAAATCCAGAGCCTTTGTTAACGACTCGCCGGTTACCTTATCCCAATTACAAGCGGTTTCCAATTATTTAATAGATATTCATAATCAGCATCAAACACTTTCGTTGTTTTCTGAAAATTTTCAGTTTCAATTGTTAGACACATTAGCCGATAACGCATCGGTACTTGCAGAATTTTCAAAAACTCGAAATCTATATTTAACTGTTTCAAAAGAATTACAAAGTATAAGCCAACAAAAAATTGAAGCCGAAAAGGAGCAAGATTATAACCTTTTTCTTTTAAACGAGCTGCAATCGCTTCCACTTTCAAAAATTAATCAACAAGATTTAGAAGAACAATTAGATACACTCTCCAATGTAGAGCTAATTCAGCAATCGTTGGGGCAAGTAATTCAAATTTTTTCGCAAGAATCTATAGGTCTGTCTCTTATACACATCTCCGAGGCCCACGAGACAGG
>WFXA01000052.1 GCA_015490835.1 Flavobacteriaceae bacterium
ATATAGAAACACAAAGAATTTTATCAATATGATTTACTTCATATGCGGAAAACTTAAATTTGATTACCCACTATATTTGACATAGAGCCAAAAAAGGTAGCTTTAAACCATCAAACCATGATTAAAAAATTAAACTTTAAAACGTTTTTAACTTTTTTACTCCTTGGAGTTTTTATGGGTACTTTTAGCTGTAAAGAAGATGTTCTTGAAGTAGAAGATGAAGCAATAATTAGCAATGAAGCCTCATCTACTTCTCGACGTGTAAATGCAGCCGACATACCCGAGATTATGCAATTTGTTAACGAGCAAACAAACGGACGACTTACCTACCAATTAAAAGGTGTTCCCGGAACTCGCGAACCCGATTTAACCGTAGGACAAGTACAAACGGCAAACATTTTGCAGGTAACCAACCCGTACAACCTATCTAACTACACCTTTGCTATGACCAAAACCGAACCCGACGGCGAGTTATCTTTTTTAAATTTAGTTGTAAAAGAAACCGCTACAGGGGTGTATAGTTATATTATGAAAATACGACCCGATGTAAATTGGTTTAACAACCAAACCGGAACCGAAATGAATATGGTGGATTACACCGGCGACATAATACTTTATACCTCAGAGGGTATTTATGTACACAAAACCACATTTAGTGCTGGGCAACCCGTAAGCTACGAAACCCGAGACCCATGCCCTAACGAAGGAGGAGGAAATAACCCACCCGGTGGCGGTGGAGGAAACCCTCCTAATGGCGGTACTGGAAACAATCCTCCTAGTGGTGGCGGAAACAATCCACCACCAACGGGAGGTGGTAACAACCCTCCAACGGGCGGTGGAGGTGGAGACCCTTGTATTGTAATTGTAATTGAAACAGTTGATTGTGGAGGAGGGCAATACTGTGAAATTATTCATGTTTACACATGTGAAGATTATTTTTTTAACCCATTACGCACACCCTGCCCACTACCCACACAACCAGAAGAATGTGAGTTGCAGAACGATTGTGAGTTTGGATTTGACCAAGATTGCAACTGCCTACCCGACCCCAACGACCCGACTAATGAAAATAATGAAACCGGGATAAATCTTACTCAAATACCCTGTGAAATCTTATCATCACTCGAAAACAATAGTGATTTTAAATTAATACTACAAGACTTAAAGAACAAAGCCTCAACAGACAATAAAGAAACAGTTTACATAATGACAGGCAATGTTTTAATGACAGGCAATTATCAATATTACGATCCATATGAAGGTGTTGAAAGTGAATTGGGAGTTAATCTTACAATAGATGAGGGATATAAATTATCTGCGATGGCACATAATCATAATAACGATGCTGAAAATAGAGATTTATCAATCTTCTCTCCGGCAGACATTTATACTCTTTACAGAATCATTAAATTTGATAATGCTGAAAGTAATTCATTATTTTTTTCTTTCTTAGTAACAGCAAGCGGTACTGTTTATGCGCTACGTGTAAACAACGCTTCTGCTTTAATAAATTTTGGAGATGTTAATTTTTTCGGGTGGGATGACGAAGATGCTGAAAACAATTCAAATTCTTTAAATGATGAATTTGCAGGTAAAGATGATAGTACTTTAACCTTTCCAACAGGTATAAAAAATAGTAATACTGTAGAAGAAAACGAATTAAGCTTTATGAAAATTTTAGATAATACATTGGTAAATATAGGATTAGAACTTTATAAAGCCGATGAAAACTTTGAAAACTGGAAAAAAGTAGAATTAAATTATAACCAAATTAACTATAGCAATTGTAACTAAAAAAAATAATTATGAAACGTTTATTATATATAACAGTAGTAATACTTGCAAGTATTTATGCAAGTCAAGCACAAACCATTGTATCATTAACTGGTCCTATAGGCGGTAATCATTACTTAAAAGATTTAGACGGGGTTAGAGCCAATTTTGTTGGCACTTGGCGATACAGTAGTGGAAATAAAGAATTTATCCTTCATATTTATAATTGGGATATGAAATCACAAGGCAACTGGTGGGGACAGGGAGAATATTGGAGAGACGCATTAGTAGGTAATTATATTTACAAAGAAAACGGGGTCGAAATTATAAACACAACTCCTTATTTAACAGACCTGAATAATATAACAAATGCGCCTTTCTGGGGTATAACCAGAGATGGAATAGAGTTGTACTGGCGTTCGTCCGGTATTGTAGATTATGGAGCGCAATCTGTTAATGGAAATTGCGAAACTTACAATGTACATTATAATGTGGGGATGCAAATATTAAATTACGGTAACGGAAATCCTTTGGTTGCAAAAATGATACTTACAGGCAAAAACAAAATAATTATCAACCACCCGTGTGCAACACCGGAACCTCCATCTACATTTCCGGAAGTTCTACAACTGGTTAAAATATCTAACACGCCACCTCCATTAAATTAAATTTAGTAACTAATCAGTTTTAAATATAGACAATTTTTATGAGACAAAGGCATTAAAAATTATGGTAATTTTAATCAGATTTGGAACTGGACAGAAACTTATTAATTATTATGCTTAGAAAATTTATTTATTTTATTATATTAAATAGTTCACTATCCTCGTGTAATTTCTTTGGTGTTTTAGATGAACACACAATGGAAGCTGTTACACATCCAATTGAAAAGCAAAAACTTATTGGAAAGTGGAAGGCAGACTCTCATAGTTATACTTTTTTAAAAAATGATAAAACAGATAAAAAAATGGAAGTAGAAATTTATGAAAGTGGTAAAATCCTTTTTAAAAATTTCATTTTCCCAAAAAATTGCTATGCAAATAAAGATTCTGTTTATACGAAAAAAGATTTTTCAGGAATTTGGAAAATAAAACAGAATAGGTTTAAT
>WFXA01000053.1 GCA_015490835.1 Flavobacteriaceae bacterium
ATCCAATCCGTTCCGTGCCATACGGCGTTCCAGGCGAAAGTTATTCCAGTTGCTAAAGTGAGGCCTATAATCAGAGATAGTACCAAGTTCTTAAAACTTTTTAGTTTTCGTATAAAATTTTTATTTCTCATGCATTTATTTTTGCACATGTACAATTGTCTTGCAATAAGGTTTTCCACATATGCAATGTGTACATATTGTTATACATTGTGTATAGCATTCATTAGCTTTGTCTGTGCCATATTTCCGACCTCTTCTATCACCTTATTATCAAAGAAGTTTACAAGCGCATGAGGAAGTATGGTAGATACTAACACTTCATCCGCATCTTGAGTATCTTTATACACCACTACATTACATGGAAGAAACAAACCAATTTGTTTATCTGCGGATATTGCTTTGTTTGCTAAAACAGGATTACATACACTAAGTATTGTGTAATCTGGGTAATCTATGTTTAGTTTTTCTTTCATTGTTTTTTTAACATCTATTTTGCAGAGCACACCAAACCCCTGTTCAGCCAAACTCTCAATAGTTTTTTCCAATATTGTATTGTAGTCTCCTACAAGTTTTTTTGTGTAGGAAAACGTTTTTTGTTCGTGCATAACAGTTTATTAACTTACTAATAAATTTATTCCACAATAAATTCACCTTCCATGCCCAGTGCTCTATGGTTGCCAACAGAACAATAGAAACTAAACTTACCTTTTTTATCAGCTGTAAATTCTATCGCATCTTGTTCACCTTCTTGAAGGATTCTCGTTCCAACTCCCAATTCATCAATTCGAAAGTCATGCATACCTTGAGAATTTTTCAAAATTATTCTGACTCTATCACCTTGTTTTACTTTTATTTGTTTTTTTGAAAATGAGAAATTGGACGCAACTACTACAAACTCTTTAATATTATTATCGCCTTCATTTTCGTTATCGTAAGGTGTTTTTAAATTATTTACTGTTTTAACTGAGCCTTGAGGTATTAAACTCTTGCCATATCTGATCCATTCGTTTACTCCACCTTCTAGGTTAAATACATTTTTATATCCTAATTCACTTAATCTTTCTGAAGCTATTTTGCTCATTGATCCACTTCTGCAATACAACACTATTTTTTGATTCTTGTCGCTTACTACGTTTTTTATATTATCAATTTCATTATATGGTATGAAATAATCTGTGCCTGGTATGTGTCTTTGTTCGGGTATATGAGTGTCAATCAATACAAAATCTTTATTTTCTAACATTTTCTCTAATTCTGCCGCGCTTATGTTTTTATAAGTAGTTGAATCTTCAACCATCCTTTCGTCTTTGCTCTTATCACCTGAGAAAATGGCAAACAATACTAGTGCCCCTACTATTGCTAAACTTATTGTAATTATTTTTTTCATATTACTTGTTTAATTAATAAATACTTAAACTTATAATTAAAATTATACCCCGCAAGCTCCACCTCCTAGGTTGTTAATTTGATCTGTCTTAACATTTTTATTTAACCAATTTTTTACATTGCTCCAGCCTCTAGCTGAGAACATGCTAGAACTTAAAATAATCCTTGGATCCAATTCTGAAAAATCTTTGTTTTCTGTCACTTTAAAGTATGTTGCTATATCAACCATCTGACCCGGAAACCAATAAGCAGAGAAATATTTAGCCGCTTCAAACAACTCTTCCTCAGTAGCTCCATTTGCCGCCATAAGCTCTAGAACACCAAGAAGCGCCATACCATGATTACAATCCGGAAACGATGTAGGATTTCCACAACATGGTCTGTAAACCGCAGAGGCCACTTTTTCAACCATTTTCTGCTGTTTTTCGTTTAGTTTTGCGAGCTCAAGTTTTGCGTAGAAGTCTTTCAAGTTTCTCTTTGCTATTGTCCAACCACCTGTAGATGCAAAACTTCCAATGTCCCCATATTTTGTAATTTGTCCCTCTGTTAGGATTGGATTTTTATTAGCCAAACCAAATGCCCAAAAGAGGTTTAGTAAAAAATAAGCATTCTCTCTGTCTATTTTAATATTCTCATCTAAACCTTCTTTTGAGAAAACTTTTAGCTGTTTTTCTGTAAGAGGTACTCCAGCGTTTTTGTAAATACTTTTAAACTTGTCAAAATCTATAACCCCTGCTTGTACTAATTTGTATCCCATGTTTCCATATTTTGCATTTATCTTGTATCCTTCTTTTGGATTAACTTGATCGTATATCTTCTGTAATTGAGAGCTGGACAATTTACTTGTTTTTGTTGCTTGAGATGTTTGGGAGTTGTATTGATAGCTTTTTTGAAACTTCACTTTGAAAGAAGAGTCCAGTTTGTAAGAGAAGAACAAAACAATAGCTGAAAAAGCTAGAATCGTGCCTAAAATTATATGGAGCTTTTTTCTTTCTTCTTTAGAGCAGGCACCCATTATGTATTTAGCAGACATATATATTGAGAATAAAAGGAGTACTACAGAGATCACTCTAAACTCTAACCCTTGCAGTGGAAACACTGCCAAAGATCCTGCAATTCCCAAAATGCTTAAAAGCCATGCGCCACAAACAGGGCACCCACTTGCCAAAAGAGAGAAAAAAGCTCCTGAAACACTGGATATACCCGAGCCTGCTAGGGTTGTTTTCTTATTTTTAAACAAGTAAATTAGCATTGACAAAGAAATCCCAAAAAGCGTTGCTGTTACCAAATCTAGAGCTAACGCCGATAAAACAAACACGGCATTGTTTAATTCCAAAAACACCTTCACGGTTGTACTTTGAACAAAAATAAGATAATCAAAAATAAGATATAAAAGAGCGAAAGCAATCGCCAATATTACAAAAACAGAATCACGAAAAACTTTGGTGCATGATTTTTTAATTATATATAAAGCTTCTTTCATATTATTGAATTTAATGTTAATTAACTATAATAATACCCCCATGGGGTATATTAGCAAGATTTTGATGTGTATAACAAAAACATAAATTTAATGCTGTATAATGTATGCAATGCATAATTTAAACAAGACTATAGC
>WFXA01000054.1 GCA_015490835.1 Flavobacteriaceae bacterium
AAATTTAAGTTTAACCAAGGTTTTGTATCTTTACAAAACCGCAAAATTTTTAGATTATGAAAAAACATATTTTTAAAATTCTGTTTGTGTGTTTGTGTGTCTTTGGTGTTAGTTTTATATTAAATGCTAACACTAAAACCATAGAAGTAACAAGATCCAGCAAAGGAGATACCATGACCATTAGAGAAACAGACAGGTGCGGAGGCGGATATATGATGCGTTGCACCGGAAACGGGAATCTTTGTAGCCGAACAATAGGTTTTGATTGCGTACAAATGCAATAACCATAACCCTTTAAACTCTAAGTAACCTTTAAAAAGTGTTATTCGGATACTGGCTAATACAATGACTTAAATGTTAAATTATCAGTTTATTGTTAAACAAATAAAATTTTCTAACTTAGTTTGTACGAAGTGTAGCTAATTTTCTGAAAATTAAAATTCAAAAACTTTTTAAAGGTTACTTTTTATAATAAAAAAATGAAAAATGCGATATTTAGTTTTTTTAGTATTTACGGTTTTAGTTTCTTGTAAAAATGATTCTAAAGCTAAAAACTTGCCCGAAAACAAAAAAGAACATCTTCAAGAAGCAAAATTTAAGAAAGTTGATAGCTTTATTATAACAAGTCAAGAATTAGCTTTACAATATGATGTTGACCCGTATTATATCACAACCGATACGCAAGAATATCTTATTGGTTTAGACTTGTTTTCCGGTAACGTGGAAATAATAAATTTAACCAACAAAACCGTGAAAATAGTTGATATAAGTAACATTCCGGAAGTTTTAAAATATAATATTGTCGAAGGTTTTGACGATATATTTGTAGCCGATTTTAATGATATATATTTATTAGCAACCGCTAATAAGGTGGTTTTTAATATAGATTTTACAGGAAAGTTAAAACAAATAATCGATTTAAAAAATGCTGTTAAAACAAACCAATCTGAAAATTTTTCTGAAATAGTAGCAGTTGCCAGAAGAAACTTTGTTGTTAATAACTATGTGTTTTATTTTCGTAGTATTCCTCCTTTAAATTGGTATGTAAATGCAAGTTTTTATACCAAACCCTTTTTATCGGAATACAACAACACAACTAAAAAATTTATTAAATCTTTCGGTAATTTTAGCAAAATAACACAAACTAAAAATTCTTTTTTTCCAGCCGACTATCAAAACAGTTTTGTATTAAATTTTAAAGATAATTTATTGGTTGTTTCAGACCGTAGAGAGGATTTTTTATATATTTATGATATAAAGACCGGCGATTTTTTAGAAAAGTTTTTGGCTAAGAGCAAGTACTTTGATGCTTCGAAGGTAGAATTGCTTCCAAGAAAGATAGACATGCAAAAATTTATTAATTCGATGCGAAAAGACGGCAGTTATTTCAATTTGTTATACAACCCGCATAAAAATGAATATTACAGAATAGTTGTGCATAACCAAAATTTAATAGATGAAAAAACAAAAAAATTAAAACATCCTATAAACAACAGGTCCTTTTCGGTTATTGTGTTAGATAACAACTTTAAATACAAAGGAGAAGCTTATTTTGACGGTAAAAAGTTTAATTATTTAAGTTTTTGTGTTAACAAAAATGGTTTAATGTTTTATTATACAGACCCTAAAAATGAAGACACCAAGCATTTTACAACGATTGATTTTACTAATTAGTTGTTTTTCTTTCGTTAACTGTACTCAATACAACAACTCAAACTGTATTTACTATGAGGGTTTTGGATATTATATGCAAGATGTTTTTAATATTAACGTAAAAAAAATAAAAAAAAACAAAATATACTATTTAGTTCCAATTACAAATAATTGTGATATGTGTGTTTATTTAAACCTAAATTTATTATTAGGAATAGAAAAAACCAATGATATTATACCGGTGTTAATTGGTTCTGAAAAGGAAACAGATTATAGCAGAGAAATTAATGTAATTAAAAGAAAATATAAATTGGTTTTAAACGATAAAAAATCCGAAGTCCTTAACTATGAAACGGGTTTTTTAAAGCCGGTTCTTTACCATATTAAAAACGGAAGATGTAAAAAATATTTTGAAATCACAGATTTTAAAATAAAAACCGTAAAGCAATATTTGTCGCATATTAAAAACTGAAAATCTTACCGGATATTTTCTGTTTTTTTTAAACAACACCCGAAATCCCCAACGACAAAATCCTACACTTTTCAAAATTTTTTTTGCTAGATTCAATTAATAAGTGCAACATTTTGTTTAAAATTAGCTAAAAATACTTCATTAGGAGTTTTATAT
>WFXA01000055.1 GCA_015490835.1 Flavobacteriaceae bacterium
GTGGAAGACCGGTTTTGCGCCTTAGTAAAGTCGCATAAACTTCTCAACCGGTATGTATTTATTAAATAGTAAAACCAAAAAAAGCTCCTTGACAAAAAGAAGCTTCTAATTAGGGTGGAAGACCGGTTTCGAACCGGCGACCTCCGGAACCACAATCCGGCGCTCTAACCAGCTGAGCTACAACCACCATTTAATTTCGCTAAATTAGCGGGTGCAAATATATGGCATTTAATATTTGTTCACAATAACAAGGTGTAAAAATTTTGTTTACTTGTAGTGTACTTACTTCTTAATTTAATTTGTCGGCTGTAATTCTATTCTCACGATTGGCAACTTCCCAAGCGGTTAAAAAAACCAACTTTGCTCTTTTTGCTAACAAATCATAATGTATTTTATCCGGCGTATCGGAAGCTTGATGATAATCTTCGTGTACTCCGTTAAAGTAAAAAATAATAGGAACATTATGTTTTGCAAAATTATAATGGTCGCTTCTGTAATAAAAACGATTTGGATCGTTGATATCGTTGTAGGTATAATCCAACTCCAGTTGGGTGTATTTTTTATTTACTTCTTCAGAGAGGTTGTGTAATTCTTGACTAAGTTTATCGCTTCCAATTAAGTAAACATAATTTTCGTTTCCTTCTTTTCCTTCGCCAATTCGTCCTATCATATCAATATTAAGGTCGCAAACGGTATTTTCTAGCGGGAAAATAGGGTTGTCGGTATAATATTTAGAGCCATACAAACCAATTTCTTCACCGGTAACGTGTAAAAACAAGATAGAGCGTTTGGGTCTGTAGCCTTTTTTAACGGCTTCTTGAAACGCTTCAGCTATTTCTAACAGTGCCATACTTCCGCTTCCATCATCATCGGCACCGTTATACACTTCGCCATTTTTAATACCTATGTGATCGTAGTGAGCCGAAATAACGATAACCTCATCCGGAAATTCACTTCCTTTAATATATGCTACTACGTTTTGAGTGGGTTTGTTATCTTTTAAGTTCCTAAAATAGTCGTGCGGAATGTTCTGAAAGTAATCCTCCTTATCTGCAAGAGGAGAAGCAATTCCGTGGTCTATATAAAAATTTCGCAGGTATTCGGCGGCTTTTACATTTCCCGCAGTTCCGGTCATACGTCCTTGCATTTCATTAGAAGCAAAGGTGTATAACATTGTTTTTAGTTGCTTAGCAGAAATAGTGTTGGCGAAATCTTGCGGTGTTGCATTCTTTTTTGAAGTATTTTGAGCCGAATTGCAGGATACCAAGAAAAGCGCAAGTAAAGGGAAAATTATTTTTTTCATTCCAAATGTTTTATGTCGGGTTAAATATAAAGGTATTTAAAAACCTTTTTCTAAAAGTTTTGTGAAAATTACCCAAACAGCAATTTATAATAAGTAAGCTAAAACTATTCCGAAAATTACAGCACTCATTTTTGAAATATTAAACGTGTGATTTTTAGAACTTTCAAAAAGAATAGTTGTTGCTACATGAAAAATAACACCTATGGCAAGCGCTGTTATTTCGATACCATAATTTTTTAAAAACGAACTATTTATGAAACTCCAATTACCCAAAGGAGTCATTAAAGCAAATAATAATATAAAAAATAAGATGGTATTTTGTTTGTATTTGGCTTTAAAGAAAAACAAACTTAATATTATGGTAACCGGAATTTTGTGAATAATTACTGCTTGTAAAACATGATTATTTTGATGTATTGGAAAACCTTCAATTAGAGCGTGAATAGATAAGCTAACAAACAAGAGCCACGGAAATGTTTCTTTAGAGCCGTGAAGATGCACATGACCGTGTTCGGCTCCTTTCGAAAAAAATTCTAAAATTATTTGAAGCAGTACACCACACATTATAAAAATCCCGATATGCTTATTTAAAGAAGTATATACTTCGGGTAATAATTCAAAAACCGTTACCGAAAGTAAAAAAGAACCGCTAAAAGCCATAAAAACCGAAAGCCATTGGTTGCTTTTGTTTTTTGAAATGTATAAAGCAATTCCGTAACCAATAAATACCGATATAAATAAAAAGAGGTAATGCATTATTTAAATAGTAAAATTAAACGTTTTGAAGTTTTAGCATCATACTTTGTAAGATTATAATCGCCAAAATAATGCAATAACGTACAGTTAGACTCTTTAAAATAGGTTTTAAAATGGGTTAGTGTTAGGGCTCTTACTCTTTCTGTAAATGTAAATGTTTCGCCGTTGTCGGTAAACGTTATGTCTTTGCAAATAAAATTATCTTTTACATATCGTTTTAAATAAAAAGTAATACCGTCTATAATTTTAGTTTCTTCCGGCACCAAATTATTTATCACGTATTCGGTATTCAAAAAATCAATTACACCAACTCCGTTGGATTTTAAGCTGTTTTTAATAGAACGAATGGTTGCTCTATTTTCTTCTTCGGTTTCAAAATAACCAAAACTGGTAAACAGATTAAAAACGGCATCAAATTTTTTATTGTAAAAATTCCGCATATCGTGAACTTCAAAATGAAGAGAATGGTTTTTATATTTATTTGCAAAAGCAATGCTCTCGGGAGATAAATCAATTCCGGTAACATGGTATCCCAATTTGCTTAAATAAATAGAATGCCTCCCTTTTCCGCAAGCCAAATCCAGTATCGAAGCACCTTGTGGCAATTTTAAATAAGCTGTTAGATTGTTCATAAACCTCGCCGCTTCATCATAATTGCGATGTTTGTATAAAATATGATAGTAGGAAGTATTAAACCAAGAAGCAAACCACGTAGTTTTTTCTTTTTGCATTGTTGTTGTTTTGTGCCACTAAATTAGTGTATTTTTGCCTGAACGAAAGTAACAGATGGCGAAAAATTTTAAAATGGTAGCTAAAACCCTTTACGGGTTTGAGGATTTATTAGCAAACGAATTGCGTAAGTTAGGTGCTTCCGGAGTAGAAAAGGGAGTTAGAAATGTAGTTTTTTACGGCGATACCGGTTTTATGTACAAAGCAAATTTGTGCTGCCGAACTGCCATAAAAATTTTAAAGCCCATTACTGCTTTTAATGTCTTTAACGAAAAAGATTTGTACCAACAAGTGTATGATTTTCCTTGGGAAAATTATATGGACGCAACCGGAAGTTTGGCTATTGATGCTACGGTTTTCTCAAAACAATTTACGCATTCAAAATATGTGGCGTTAAAAACAAAAGATGCTATTGTAGATAGGTTTAGAGATAAAACCGGAACACGACCTAATGTAAATTTAGACCACCCGACATTGCGGATTAATATGCATATAGATCGCAATATTTGTACCGTTTCTTTAGACAGTTCGGGGCAATCGTTACACAAAAGAGGATATAAAACAGCCACCACCTTAGCACCTATTAATGAAGTGTTAGCAGCAGGATTGGTACTGCTTTCGGGTTGGAACGGACAATGCGATTTTTTAGACCCCATGTGTGGAAGCGGTACCATTTTAACCGAAGCAGCAATGATTGCCTGTAACATTCCGCCTAATTTGAACAGAGAGGAGTTCGGTTTTGAAAATTGGCAAGATTTTGATGTAGATTTATACGAAGTAATTGAAAATGCCGCATTAAAAAAAATACGCGATTTTAATTACACAATTTATGGTTACGATATAGATGAAATAGCTTTAAAAAAAGCAAATAAGAATATTAAAAAAGCAAATCTTGATGAATTTATTGAGCTAAAAAGACAAGATTTTTTTACTTCTTCTAAAAGAGAAATAATTACCAACGATTTTTTGGAAAAACCACTTCATTTACTTTTTAATCCGCCCTACGACGAAAGATTGCGAGTAAGTATCGAAAAATTTTACGCATCTATCGGTACTACATTAAAACATAACTATCCTGAAAGTCAAGCTTGGTTTATTACCGGAAATCTCGAGGCATTAAAATATGTTGGATTACGTCCGTCTCGAAAAATTAAACTCTTTAACGGAAAATTAGAAAGTAGATTGGTTCGGTATGATATGTATGCCGGAAGCAAAAAAGCAAAAAAACGAACGGAATAATACCTTTTGGTATAAGTATAATAATCCGCTCGTTTATTTAAAATTGAAAAAAAGGTATTACTTTAAATAACTGTTTAACATCCACATTGTTTTTTCGGTTTGTACAATGTAGTCGCTCATTAAACTAAGAGTACCTTCATCATTTGCGTCGGCTGCAATTGCTAGTATTTCTCGTTCTTTATTAATTAAAGCAAAAAAATTCTGAAGTGTAATTTTAACACCATCTACACCGTTTGAAACTCCTTTGGCTTCGGTAATTTCAGTTGTTTTTAAATAATCGCTAAAGGTGTGTAAGGGTTCACCTTCTAAAGTTAATATTCGTTCTGCAATTTCGTCTACTTTAATAACAGCGTCGTTGTATAGTTCTTCAAATTTTAAATGAAGCTCAAAAAACTCTTTACCTTTAATATTCCAGTGAAAACCTCTAAGGTTTTGATAAAATAGTTGGTAGTTTGCAAGTAAATCGTTTAGTTTATCTGCTAAAATTTCTGCTTTTAGCTTATCTATTCCTATTAAATTTTTCATAATTCGTATGTTTTTTTATTTGTATTACAAAGATAACTAATAATTGTTCTGTGTTTTCATAAACCAAGTCCTGTCTCTTATACACATCTGA
>WFXA01000056.1 GCA_015490835.1 Flavobacteriaceae bacterium
CACATTTTACGGGATTTGGTGGCTTATTGGTGCCGCTGATTTTATGGTTAACCCAACGGGATAAAATTGTTGGAATGGACGAACACGGAAAGGCAATAGTAAATTTTCAGCTTAGTTTATTGCTTTGGGCAATTATTAGTATTCCGGCAATATTTTTATTCGGGTTAGGTGTTTTAATGCTTATTTTCTTAGGTATTATTGCATTTATACTTCCTATTGTAAATGCTATTAAAGCCAGTAATGGTGAGCATCCTAACTATTTTATGACCATTAAATTTATTGCCTAATATATAGAAAATTTTAATACTCCATTCTTGCTTGAGCCGTAACATCATATTTAGCAAACAGTCCTTGTTTGTATTTAAGTTCGCCGACCATTGCAATCATAGCCGCATTATCGGTACAGTATTCAAATAAAGGTATATGGGTTTTCCAACCCATCGTTTTTTCGGCTTCTTTAAGTGCTTTCCTTATACCACTATTAGCAGAAACACCTCCTCCAATTGCAATTTCCTTGATTCCGGTTTGATTTACAGCATTTTTAAGCTTATCCATTAAATAGTCAACAATAGTGGCTTGCAGGCTGGCGCAAATATCGTTTCGGTTTTCTTGAATAAATCGGGGGTTTTTGCTTGTTTCGCGTTCAATAAAATATAAGACAGAAGTTTTTAAACCACTAAAACTAAAATCTAAATCGCCAACTTTGGGTTTTGGAAATGAAAACCTTTTGGGATTTCCCAACTGTGCATATTTATCGATTAAATGTCCTCCGGGATAGGGAAGACCTATTATTTTTGCACTTTTATCAAAAGCTTCTCCAACGGCATCATCAATGGTTGAGCCAATAACTTCCATTTTAAAATAATCGGTAACTTTTACTATTTGTGTATGTCCGCCACTAATGGTTAGTGCCAAAAACGGAAAAGACGGAGCTGTTTGTCCTTCGGCTTTAATAAAATGTGCCAGAATGTGTCCTTGCATATGGTTTACATCCAATAACGGAATTTCTAACCCCATAGCCAAAGACTTGGCAAATGAAGCTCCTACCAGTAAAGAGCCCATAAGTCCGGGACCCTTGGTAAATGCAATTGCAGAAAGTTTGTTTTTATTAATTCCTGCTTTTTTTAAAGCCATTTGCACCACCGGAACAATATTTTGTTGATGGGCGCGTGAAGCAAGTTCGGGAACGACACCACCATATTCTTCATGAATTTTTTGTGATGCTACAACATTAGAAAGTATTTTACCGTTACTTATAACAGCTGCGGCTGTATCGTCGCAGGAAGATTCAATGCCTAAAATGTAAATTTCGCTAGTCACTTAAAACAGGTATAATTATTGGTGTAAAAATACTATTATTTTAAGGATATTTACAATTAAAAATTCCTATTGGGTATTCGGGTTATTTAAAGTAATTTTACAACAATTTTAAACCAATTGGCAATTATTAAGCGTCTAAAAAAAATAACTATTCGGATTATTGCAGTAATGCTACTGCTTTTGTTTTTGTCGGTGATTTTATTATCCTTGCCTTCGGTACAAACTTATATTGCACATAAAGTTACAAATAGTCTCAATGGAAAGTACGGAACCAATATTCAGGTTAACAGATTAGGGCTTAACTGGAAAGGAGAGGTTGATATAAGAGGAGTTTATATTGCCGATCATCATAATGATACGCTAATCTTTTCTAAAGAAATTCAGACAACTATATTAAGTTTTAAAAAATTATACGAGGGTGACTTAGATTTTAGTTTTGTTACATTAACCGGCGCAAAATTGTATGTTAAAACGTATAAAGATGAAACAAACGATAATCTTAGTATTTTTGCAAGAAGGATTAAGCCTAAAAATTCCAAGAGCACAAAACCATTTCTTTTAAATTCGGGAGCGGTTACATTACTTAACAGCCGAGTTAAAATTACCGATGAAAATTTAGAAACGCCCGAAACCTTTAATCTTTCACAATTATTTTTAAATGCCGAAAATTTTCAAATTAATGACGATATTATTACAGCAAAAATTAAGCAACTTACCACACATTCAAAACGAGGTTTTGAAATTACAAATCTTAGTAGCGATCTTACCTATAACAACAACGGTTTGTTTTTAAAAAACCTTGTACTTGAGACACTTAACTCAACTATTAAAGGTGATATATCGTTAGATCATGGAGGAAAGGGAATGGGGAATTTTGCCAACAATGTTACTATTAATGCATTATTAACTAACTCAAAAATTGCAACAAACGATTTAAATGGTTTTTATAGCGAATTTGGGAAAGATTTAATTATTACACTCAACGGAAAATTAAACGGCATACTTAATGATTTTACTTTTACCAATGCCGAAGTAAAAACCAAAGGACTTTCATTAAAAGGAGATTATTCATTTAAAAATCTTATTAATACAAATGAAGCCTTCAATATTAACGCAAACAACCATACCGTTATTGCGAATTATTACAATTTAGCCGGTTTGTTACCTCGTGTTTTAGGAAGAAGACTTCCACAGGAATTAAAAAGTTTTGGAACAGTTAAATTTATTGGAACTACCAGTATTACACCAACTCAGCTTACAACAAATAGTGTTTTAACCAGTGCTTTGGGCTATGCAAAAACAAATCTTATTATTAGCAATTTAAACAATCCGGAGTCTGCCGCCTATAAAGGAAATATTGTTGTCGATAATTTTAATATTGGTTCTATTGCTAACACCTCTTCATTAAAAAATATCACGGCAAATTTAGATATGAACGGTGTAGGTTTTTCTTTAAACAAATTAAATACAATATTAAGTGGCACGGTTGATGAATTTTATTTTGAAGGATATAATTATAAGAATATCGAAGTAAGCGGAAATTTTAAAAAACCCGAATTTAATGGTATTTTAAAAATAGATGATCCTAATCTTAAAATGAATTTTGATGGTCTTATAAGTATGAAAGAAGAATACAACAGATATCATTTTAATGCCGATATAGAATATGCCGAGTTAAATAAACTTAATCTTTTTAAAAGAGACAGTGTCTCTGTATTTGTAGGAAAAATAAGCATGGATATGGATGGTACAACCGTCGATAATGCAGCTGGTAAGCTAACATTTAAAGAAACCTTTTACCAAAGTGAAAATGATGATTATTATTTTGATGATTTTAAAATCACTTCCTCTTTTGAAAATAAAAAACATATTATTTCTGTAAATTCTCCCGATATTATTGACGGAAAAATTTCGGGAGAATACACCATTAAAGATATTCCTAATCTTTTTAGAAATGCTATAGGAAGTATCTATACAAATTACATTCCTATTGAAGTTACGCCCAATCAATATCTGGATTATAACTTTAAAGTGTACAGTCAAATTATAGAAGTCTTTGTACCCCAACTTCAACTCGGTGAGAATACTCGAATTAGAGGTTCGGTATCTTCAGATGAATCTAAATTTAAACTCAATTTTAAATCTCCTGAAGTGCTTCTCTATAAAAACTATCTGGAAAACATAAAAATTCAGGTCGATAATGACAACCCGTTATTCAACACTTATGTTTCTATTGATTCTATTCATACAGATTTATACAGTGTTTCTAAAATTAATTTTATAAACAAAACATTAAATGACACACTCTACATACGTTCCGAATTTAAAGGAGGAAACCGCTTAGAAGATCTCTTTAATTTATCATTGTATCATACTTTAAATGCAGACGGAAAATCGGTTGTTGGTGTTAAAAGGTCAGATATTACGTATCGTGAAAAAGTTTGGAATCTCAACGCAAACAATAATTCACTAAATAAATTAGTATGGGATAATGCGCTTAGAACTTTAAAAATAGACTCGTTAGAGCTAAGTCATAATAATGAAAAAATACAATTAGCCGGAATAATCAAAGACACATCGTATAAGCAACTTAAAGTACGTTTAAAAGATGTAAATATTAATAGTATCGCTCCAAAAGTTGACAGTTTAGAAATTACCGGAGCCATTACGGGTGATATAGATTTTGTTCAAAGAGATAAAAATTATTTTCCAAATGCCGAAATTGTTGTTAAAAATGTTGCTGTAAATACTACTTTGTACGGTGATTTAAAACTTAACGTAGGAGGAAATCAAAATTTAACATTATACACTATTAACGCCTCATTAATTAACGAGGGCAAGCAGCATTTAAGAGCGGTAGGAGCACTGGATGTTTCACATAAAGAAACACAAATACAGTTGGATGTAAATATTAATGATTTTGATTTGGCACCTTTTACACCCATAGGGAAAGGTGTTATTACCAAAATTAGAGGGAACGTTTCGGGTAATGCCAATGTATTAGGAGCTATTTCGTCGCCAACTGTTAGAGGTAATTTGCAATTGGAAGAAGGCGGGTTAAAGATTCCTTACCTTAATACCGATTTCGATTTTGAATCCCCCACGTATATTTCGGTAACAAAAAATACGTTCGATTTTAGCAAAACAGTTATTACCGATACAAAATATAAAACAAAAGCAAACCTTAGCGGAAGTATCACTCATACTAACTTCAATAAGTGGGGATTATTTTTAAATTTAGATACCAACAGATTGTTAGTACTCGATACGCCACCGGATGAAGACCAACTATATTACGGAACAGCCTTTATAAGTGGCGATGCCACCATTGCCGGACCTATGAACGAATTAAATATCTCTGCTAATGCCAAAACAGAGAAAGGAACTTCGTTTAAAATTCCTATAAGTGATGCCGAAAGTATTGGAGATGGATCATTCATTAAATTTTTATCGCCAAGCGAAAAAGCAGCACGGTCGCGAGGCGAAAAAGTAGTGAGCAACACCATTAAAGGGATGGAAATGGAGTTTGACTTGGACATTACTCCCGATGCCGAAGTGGAAGTAGTGGTGGACAAAAATAATAATTCGACTTTAAAAGGAAGAGGAGCTGGTAACTTGCTCTTAAGCATTAACACAAACGGTAAATTTGAAATGTATGGTGACTTTATTGTTTGGGAAGGACTTTATGATTTTAGATACAAGGGGTTGGTGCAAAAAACCATAGATGTAGAACGTAATGGAACTATTACTTGGGGCGGAAACCCTACCAAAGCCCAGCTCAATTTAAAGGCAATTTACAATACACGTGCAAACCCTTCTGTTTTATTAGACAATCCTTCCTTAAACCGGAAAATAGATGTTTCTGTAGCCATTAACCTTACCGGAGAAGTAATGCAGCCTAATTTAGATTTTGAGATTGAGTTTCCCAATGTCGCCAGTACTGTTAAAAGCGAATTAGAATACAAATTACAAGACCCCGAATTTAGAGAACAACAAGCTTTATTTTTAATTTCTACCGGAACCTTTGCCGGAGATGGAAGTGGACAAACTATGTTGGCAAGCTCTATTGCAGAACGCATTAATTCCTTAGTCGCAGATATTTTATCCAATAGCGATTCACGTTTTGTGATTCTTCCTTCGTATGAACCCAGCGTAAGAACATTAAATCAAGAGACGGCAGACCAATTTTTGGTGCAGCTTCAAACACAAATCGGTAAGCGCATTATCATCAACGGTAAAGTAGGAATTCCGGTTGGCGGTGTTAACGAATCATCTATAGCAGGTGATGTTAGAGTACAATGGCTGGTCAATGAAGATGGTAGTTTGCGAATTAACTTTTTTAACCGCCAAGCCAATTTACAATTTATAGGAGAAGAACAAATATTTGAACAAGGAGCAGGTGTTTCTTATTCGGTTAATTTTGATACCTTAAAGGAATTAATTGAAAAATTATTCGGAAAAAAGATAGAACTGGAAGCATCTCCCAAAGATGATTCAGAGCCTAAAGAAGAAGAAAAACCAATCGATTTTTCTCCTAAAGCAACTAAAGATTAAAAATTTTTATCATCATTTCTTTTTACCGATTTTAGTTTCAAAAATGGTTACAAACTTGCAATCATCGAAATTTCTACGTTTACATATTTGGGCAAATTGGCAACTTCAACCGTTTCACGCGCCGGTGCGGTTGCTTCGTTAAAATAACTTCCGTACACAGTATTTACTTCCTGAAAATGCTTCATATCACTTAAAAAAATAGAGGTTTTCAGTACATTTTCAAATGTCATTCCGGCTGCTTCTAAAACGGCATTTAAATTTTCCATTACTTGCTTGGTTTCAGCTTCAATAGAGTCTAAAATTAAGTCTCCTGTATCGGGATTAATAGCTATTTGCCCCGAAGTAAACAGCATTTTATCTTTTAAAACAGCTTGGCTGTAAGCTCCAATAGGAGCCGGAGCTTTTGGAGTGAAGATTATTTTTTTCATTTTAAAAAGTAAATTATAGTTCCAAAAATGTTTTATATACTTTGTGTACCGGCAAACCCATTACATTAAAATAGGAGCCTTCAATTTTAGTAACGCCTATATAACCTATCCATTCTTGAATGCCGTAACTTCCTGCTTTATCAAAGGGTTTGTATTTTTTAACGTAATGCGTTATTTCTTCATCGGTAAGTTTTTTAAACCATACTTTGGTAGTATCGAAGACAATTTTCTGAAAATTTTTGCCTGTAAAACAAACCGAAGTAATTACCTCATGTACACTCCCGCTAAGTAACCGTAACATTTGTTGTGCTTTTTTAAAATCTTTAGGTTTCTCTATGGCGTTATCGTCTTTCCAAACAATGGTATCGCTGGTAATAATAATTTCTTTTTCGGAAATAGTAGTAAAAGCGTCCGCTTTTAATTTAGCTAGATAATTTGTAATTTCTTCTCTTTGTAAATGTTTTGGGTATTTCTCATCAACGGGTTTTACAACTACCGAAAAGTCAATATTTAACTCTTTAAAAAAATATTGGCGTCTAGGCGATGCAGATGCTAAAATGATGCGATACTCTTTTAATTTTTCTTGTAACATATTATTTTAAAACAAAAGGATACAGTGCCAAAGAACACATACCAAAAAATAGTACAATTTTTAATACAACCGAAAGTCGGCTAATTTCTTTTTCTGTTTTTGCACCAAATGCCTGAATGCAAAAGTAGAGTAACGGAGCCAATACCAAAAGCAAAAAATACAGCATTAAGGTTTGACTGTTATAAAGATATAGATACATATATCTTACCACAAGAAAAACGGCAATAATTCCTAAAATAAAAACAACTTTTAAGGTTCGTTCTTTGCCAATCGCAATGGGCAGTGTGTTTAGTCCTCCATTTATATCGCCTTTTATATCTTGAACATCTTTTACAATTTCACGAATAAAATTCAGGAAAAAAGCAAATAAAGCGTAATCAATAATAATGCTAAATATAGTAGATTGTGTTGTGCGGTTTACTTCGGTAATAGCCGGAAACAAATCGAAAATACCAACGATGATTAAACTAAAAGCCACCAACGCCGAGATTATTATGTTTCCGAGCAGAAGCATCGATTTAAAATAGGAAGCATATAAATACAAAAGTGCAGAAATTACTATAAAAACAGCCGAAAAACTCGGTTTATCAATCTTATTTGATAGATAAAAACCAATACCTACTCCAATTATATTTAAAATAAAATAGAGGTTGTAAGCACTTTTTTCAGAAATAGATTTGCCTACAATAACCTTATCCGGTTTGTTAATTTTATCAATAGTTACATCATAAATATCATTAATTATATTACCGCCCGCAGCAATGCTTACCGTAGCAACAACCAACAAAATAAAATCTGTCAAAGACAAGGAAGTAGCAATACCAAAAGGTTTAAACAGGGCTAATTTAATAAGTATTTGAGCAATTGCAATAAAAAGCAGGTTGGGTAATCTAATTAATTTGAGGTACTTCATAAATGCTTCAATCATATTTTGCACTTTGCTTATTACTTACAATCCATTTTCCTTGTACTTTTAAAACTTGTTCTATAATATCTCTCACGCAACCTTTTCCGCCTTTTTTATGCGAAACATACTTTGCAACGGCTTTAATTTCGGGTACGGCATCTTGCGGAGCGCAGGGTAATCCCACTTCTTTCATTACGTACAAATCGGGAATATCATCTCCCATATACAATACGTTTTCGGGTTTAATGTTGTAAATATCCAAATATTCTTCTAAGGTTTCGGTTTTATGGTGTGTGCCGAGGTAAATATCGGTAATCCCCAGTCCTTGTAAACGTTTTCGTACGCCTTCGTTATTTCCTCCCGAAATAATACAAACATGGTATCCTTTATCTACTGCTGTTTTTAAAGCAAAACCGTCTTTGGTGTGCATTTTCCGGTACATTTCACCTTCTGTAGTAATAGTAATCGTGCCGTCGGTGAGTACACCATCCACATCAAAAACAAAAGTGGTTATGTGTTGCAGGTATTCTTTATAGTTTTTTTCCATACTGTTTTACAATAGCCTTTGTAAGCTGTTTATAGAGTTTTTTATGTGTTGAATTGCGAAGCAAATGTAGGTGTTTTTTTATTGTTTTTATATCGTTACGTTTTGCCGGACCCGTTTGTGCTTCCTTAGGAGAAAGCGTTTCAATTTTTCTTGCAGTTTCTAAAATAAGCGGTTTCAACAATTCGAAATCCAATGTATTCTCTTTTGTAATTTCTTCGCCGGCAAAATATAAATAATTTACAAAATTGTTTACAAAAACAGCAGCTACGTGTAGTTTGCTTCTTTCTTCAGAAGAAATTTCTACCACTTTTTTTGATATTTGTTCTCCTAATTTCTTTAATAATGTCAGGTCTGAAACGTTTTCGGCTTCTACACAAACTGGTATAGTTGAAAAATCAATACTTTTTTCTTTGGTAAAAGTTTGCAACGGATAAAAAACGCCTTTTCTGTTTTTATTAGAAAGAACATCCATATCCACACCACCCGAAGTATGCACAACCAATCTGTTAGAAAAAGGGATTTGGTTAGAAAAACTTCCAATAGCATCATCGGAAACAGCCATAATATACACATCGGCATGTTTCAACTCTCGAAGTTGTGTAGTTGTTTTGGTTTTATTTGAAAAATATGCAAGCGATTTTTTATTTCTACCATACACTTGAAGCACCTCAACACCCGAAGCCTCTAAAAAAGCATCAAAAAGGTGTGTGGCTACATTTCCTGTACCAAGTATAACAACCTGAATCATACAGCGAAGATACTTTATTTTAGTCTTATCCTACAACAAATATATTAGCATTTTAAATAAAAATCCCATTGCTTTTTATACTTTTGCAATCCAATTTTAGATAATGAAATACGCAAAAAACATACTGGAAACCATTGGTAATACACCTTTGGTAAAGATTAATAAATTAGCTGAAGAAATCCCGGCTTTGGTACTGGCAAAAGTTGAGACCTTTAATCCCGGCAACTCGGTGAAAGACCGAATGGCACTTACTATGATTGAAGATGCCGAAGCACAAGGATTGCTAAAACCCGGTGGTACCATCATTGAAGGAACCAGCGGAAATACCGGAATGGGACTGGCGCTTGCTGCTATTGTAAAAGGATATAAATGTATTTTTGTAATGGCAGACAAACAATCTAAAGAAAAAGCAGATATCTTAAAAGCTGTTGGAGCCGAAGTGGTAGTATGTCCAACGGCTGTAGAACCTGACGATCCGCGCTCGTATTACTCGGTATCCAAGCGTTTATCGGAAGAAATTCCCAACAGTTGGTACGTAAACCAATACGATAATCCCAGCAATACCAAAGCACATTATCAAAGTACCGGACCCGAAATTTGGAAACAAACCGAAGGAAAAATCACCCATTTTGTGGTAGGAGTGGGTACAGGTGGAACTATCTCGGGTGTTGGAAAATACTTAAAAGAACAAAACCCAAATATTAAAATTTGGGGAATAGATACCTACGGAAGCGTATTTAAAAAATACCACGAAACCGGAATTTTTGACGAAAATGAAATATATCCTTACGTAACCGAAGGAATAGGTGAAGATATTCTACCCAAAAATGTAAATTTTGACATCATCAACGGATTTACCAAAGTAACCGATAAAGATGCGGCTGTTTACACGCAACTATTAGCTAAAAAAGAAGGTATGTTTCTCGGAAATTCTGCCGGAGCCGCCATGAAAGGTGTATTACAACTCCAACAACATTTCACCAAAGACGATGTGGTGGTGGTGCTTTTTCACGATCACGGCAGTCGCTATGTAGGAAAAATGTTTAACGACGATTGGATGCGAGAGATGGGGTATTTAGATTAATTGTTTGTTTTTGGTAGAGTTGGCAGTAAAACAAACATAAATAATCGAAATAATCGTTATTTTTCAGCATCCTCGATATATTCAACAAGTTAAATGTTTATCTTTCGGCAGATATAACTGCTTATGATAGACAGGCTCGAATACCAATCTTCAATCCCAAATCTCAAATCTTCAATCCCAAATCTCAAATCTTCAATCAAAAAAATCTTCAATTGGCAGTTTTCAGTTGGCAGTTTTCAGTTGGCAGTTTTCAGTTGGTAGTTTTCAGTTGGTAGTTTTCAGTTGGTAGTTTTCAAAATTCATAGTTTAGAGTTCAGAAATTATCTTCAATCTTTATTAACTCTCAAACTCACCACCTCATCAACTCACCACCTCATCAACTCACCACCTCATCAACTCACCACCTAATTCCTCAATCCTAAATCGAATAAATCATCAATCAACAATCATAATTTCTAAATTCTTGTTGTATTTAAA
>WFXA01000057.1 GCA_015490835.1 Flavobacteriaceae bacterium
CTAGAGCTAATTTGAAAAATAACAGGACTAATAGATTTACGTCCAAGCCAGATTCGTTTCGCAACATCAATATTGGCAGAAATTATCTGTCCACACATCCAAAAAAGATATGATGGTAGTTTAAAGCTAGGCATAATTAGGGGAAAAAATTCACCATCTTGTTTTTTCATTTTCCATGTTAAAAAAACAACTGCAATCACAGAAAAAGCACCAAGCTCCAACAGTAAAGGCTTAAAATATCCTGAATTTATTATCCAGAAAATAATCAAAATAAATACAAAACCTAAAAGACCTTTCATAAAGCCAGCCCTTAAATATAAATTAAAATTATATCCTTAAAGCATATATACTAGATATAACAAAAAAAATTACAAGTAGATTTTAAGCTATTTTAAAACTCTTCTAAAAGAACGATTATTTCTTATATATTTACGCATTGAATTGTGTTTTTTTGTTTGTTGGATAAATTGTTGAGATAATTTATATTCTTGGGCTGTTTTGTTGTCCATTGTAAGTAAGGCAGCTAGTTTTTTATTATCCCGATTAAGAGAGTTAAAAATATCAAGCGCTGTTTTTCCGCAGGTGTCTTTTGCTTGCATGTCTGCACCATATCTTATTAGTAACTCTGCCATGTTTTCTGGGTTTTTCATTAAGCTAACTGTTTGCATCAGGGGGGTTGTTCCCGTGTTATCTGTAATATTTGCATCTGCCCCTGCCTCTAGAAGTAATTTTGCTTTTTCTGTATTGTTATATGAAACTGCACGTCCTAAAGCACTTATACCATTTTTGGCCTTTATGTTGATTTTTGGTTTTTTTGATAAGATAAGGTTAAAAATATCTAGTCCCACTTCATTATTAGAGGCAGCACACATAAGGGTAGTCCAACCAGTTGTACTAGCTATATCAACGTCTGCAGAATATTTATTTATCAAATCTTTGGCTAATTCAAAATTTCTTTTGTAAATCGCGACCATTAAAGGGGTACAAGCATCAGTATCTGTACGGGCAAGGTTTGGATTTGCCCCCCTGCTTAGCAAATAATTTGCAATTGATGGCTGATTAGCTTCTAGTGCTAGTTGTAGTGCTGTTGCGCCGTCTTTTCTTTGAGCGTCAATATCTGCCCCATTTTCAAGTAAAATTTTTACTATATCTTTTTTTCCTTGCATGGCGGCAAGTATTAGGGGGGTTATTTTTTCTATTTTAGTTACTGTATTGATATTTGCCTTATATTTAACTAGTAATTCTACTAACTCAGTCATACCAAAACTAGTAGCATACATTAAAGGTAGGGTGTGGTCCGTATTTTTAAGGTCAGGGTTAGCACCATTTTTTAGTAATGTTTCAAATATTTTATTTCTACTCTCGTTGCTAATATTGTTGGAGGCAATTGTAATATTTAGTGCTGTTTTTCCATTAAGGTTAATCTTATTTACATCGGCCTTTTTTGCAATCAGTATTTCTAAAATATCTATCCAACCATTTTCACACGCATGCATTAAAATAGTTGTTTGAGATATGTCGCATATATTGGGGGCAGTCCCCGTATTTAAAAGATACTTTATTTTAGCTGTGTCTTTTATTCTAATTGCATGTAGTATTTGTTCTTTATTATTGCTTGTCATAACTCTAAAACCATATGTAATGTTGTAAATATTTGCGTAGTGACAATATACAAATATTTTTCATATGTCAAGCGTTTATGTTGAACGTTTCTTGTGAATTTAATTAAAGTGTTTATCTTCTTTTTTTATTTATCATTTGGCGTGTATGTATTAGGTTTAATTTATAGTCCCCAATTTTATTTAGTAATTTTTCTCTAACTTCTTCATCAACAAATGCAGCGTTTACAGCATTTTGGGTGATTTGCAAAAGTTCTTCTTCTGAGAAATAAAATTTCTCTTTAGCAATTTCGTATTCTTTACCGATAGAAGTATTAAAAAAAGAAGGATCATCGCTACCTAGGGTAACATCAAAACCCATGTTATAAAATTGTCTTAGAGGATGTTCATCATAAGTTTTAAAAACTTTTAGTGCCATATTACTACTTATACATATCTCTGGAACTGCTCCGTGCTCTTTTAATTCTTTTAGTAATTCGCCGTCTTCTATTGCGCGCACCATATGACCAAATCTTTTACAACCTAGAAGGTAAAGTACATTTTTAACACTTTCTGGACCTGCAGCCTCACCAGCATGCGCAGTTGCCTGCAGTCTACCTTCTTCGCATGCAATCTTGAATGCTGGCACAAAATCAGCAACGCTAAAAGCATTTTCATCGCCTGCCATCGTAAAGCCAGTTACTAGTTCATGGGGGTAGTCTTTTGTTTGTTTGGCAACTTCTATTGCATTTTCAGGACCAAAATGGCGTACACAAGCAGAAAGTAATCTACACTCTATTCCAGTTTTATTTTTTGCTTTTTCTACACCTTCAGCAATTGCATCAACCATTTCTTTATAGCTAAGTCCAATCATTTTACCATGGTCGGCAGAAATTATAAGCTCTGTATATATCACGCCTTCTGCAGCGCTACGCATAAGATAGTCATATGTTATATCTTTGTAGTCTTCAGCTGATTGCAAAAGAGAAGTTACAACATCATAACTATGCAAAAACCCACGCAAAGCACTAGCCGCTGTGCTGTCATCTTCCCAAAAATAAGTAGTTTTATCATCATTGAAGATATTAGCAGGCAATTCTTTACCATATTTTTTTGCAAGCTCTTTTGCCTTATCAGGGGTGATTGTTCCTTCTAAATGTACGTGCAATTCTGCTTTTGGGAGATTATTTAACATGTTAAACATTATAAATCATTTGTAGTTACCAACCAAATACGAGGATAAAGATAATAATAGCCAAGGTCAATATTGTTTGAATAAGTAAATCTTACCGTTTTAAAGGAGGGGAAGATTTATGCCCTTGAACTTTTATTTGTTTGGGGTGAAAAGCGGGCTTTATGGTTGCTTTTCCTTCCTTGACAAGACTGTTTTTTTGTAATGCTGAGTGAATGTTTTTAACCGCTTTTTGTAACTTAGGGTCGTTAGAGGTTAAACTATCTAAGCAATGAACTATATATTGAATATCACGCAAAACAACAGGCTCTTTAATATGGGGGATTGTAGAAATTAAATTTTCTGCTCCCATCTGTATATCCATAGCATCATGAAACTGTAAATATTGTGCATAAACATTCTTAGCAAGTAATCTTGAATCCGCTACAGTAACTGCGTGTTCTTTTGCTATTTTATCTGCCACATCTATAACTTCATGCAATGATAGGTCTGATAGAGCATCTTCTCTTGCAAGTCTTACAATTTCATCTAATGCAGGTGTAAAATTATATGTAGAATCAGCATGTCCCAACCTGTCTATTATTCTTTGGCTAATTAAAAATTCAACAGTTGGATTGTCTATACCATATTCTTGTATTAGTCTAATCATGGCGTAGCTTTCTGCCGTTGTTTCACCAAGACATATAAAGTCAAAATCTTTATTATTTCTAGAGTTGGTCATTCTATGTATCATAAATTTAAGCATTTCTTCAGTATTGTTCTGTTCAAAAAGAACGTGCCCTGTTTCATGGTAAAATGTATGTTTTTTTATTATATCTTTATCAAGCATATCTTTGTAAGAGGCTATATTAAATGAATTTATTAACTGAGTATCTCTATCCAATGTACGACTTTTATCTGATTGCAAAATTATGAGTGACGCATATTCATATTTTTTGGTAGGATCTCTTTTAGAAAGTAGTTCTATTTGGTCATAAAAAGTCATGCAAAAACTACCTTTTATATAGAGTGTGTTAATGTGCGCTTCATTAAAATAAAGAAATTTGGGAAGACAAGATTCTATCCCCAATTCTTCTGCCCTTTTAGGTGATGTGAATTTTTCTATCTTCTTTTCAAGTTCAGGATTTTCTCTTAAAAATTCCCCCATATTTTGATAAGTATCAGGATTGATAAAAAAAACTTTTTCATGAAATTCAGGAAATTCTTTGTAAAATTTTTCTATTTCTTGGGTATAAGAAAAATCTGTATTATTCATATTTTTGGTCCTTTACTATTTGTATGTGATGTAAATTTTTTAGGTCCTAGATTGATTGTTTTAGGTTTTTTAGCTTGTAATTTACGCGCCTGCCACGCTGGCTTTAGGCGAGCCTGCCCATTTTTTATAAGTTCATTTTGCTTCAAAGCGGACCAAGCTTCCTTTACCCGTCTTTTAATTTCGGGATTAGCGGCTGTTGTTTGCTCTAAACAATTTAATACATATTGTATATCATGCAAAACAACAGGAGTTTTTATTTTTTTTATCCGATTGATGTCAAATTCATTTAATTTATGACCACCGTAAAGGCTAGAATAAATAGGGTGAGTATGTACAGATATTTCTTTTGAATGTTCAGCTGTTAGGCTATTTTCTTCGGCTATTTGACAGGCAAGTTGAGCTGATTCTTTTGAGGTTAAATTGTCTAGTTTTCCTACATTTGCATATTCAACCACTTTGTCTATTGAGGGTAGAAAATTATAAGCGCTGCTATCTTTTGTTATTCGACTTAAGGTTCTTCGGGCTATAATGAATTCTATGGTTGGATTTTTAACTCCATATTCTTGTATTAACTTAATTAGAGCGTAACTTTCAGCTGTAGCTTCACCTTCATATATATGTTCAGCATCTTGGCTATATCCGTCAAGAATATATTGGGCTGATTTTTCCTTCTTTATTTCGTTGTAAAGAGCATGCCCTATTTCATGATATAAGACATATTTATGTAATATTTCCATGTTGCAATCATCGTTAAAATCACTTTCTTGTAAGCAGTTTAAAAATTCTATATTGAAAAGAGGGGTTGTTTTTATTGGCATAATAAAATAAATGACTTCTATATCTTGTGCTTGTTTTTTATCTTTAGAAAAAGCAATCAGGTCAGCAAAATTTAAAATTGGACAACAAAAACCACCATCTTTATAATGTTTGTCAAGCTGTGAAGCTCCAGGGAATGTAGCCCAAATCACTCGCTTGTAATCCTCTATAGTAACACCACTATTTTTAATATGATCAAATCTTTGAAATTTTCTTTGTGTTGCTAAAAATTCTGGATTGGCATCTATGAAATCTTGAGTTGATTTATATTTATTAGGATCAACAATAAAAACCTTTCCTTTTAACTCTGGAAAGTCTTCATAGAATCTTTCTATTTCTTTTGCATAGGAAAAATCCAAGCTTTTATCATTTTTATCAGTCATAAAATCACCTAATTTACTATTGGAATAATGTAATTTACTATTGGAATAATGCTAGCAAAAGTACATTAACATAGTGTTAATACGCTATCAAATAAGTAATTAAATTACTGTTTTTTACTGGTTTTTCCAAAACCGCCACCACCCGCAGTTTTTATTTCTATCAAATCACCATTTTTTACTTGTGTTTGGGCAGTTGAGGGCATTTTTTCAATTTTGCCATTTGCTCTGATTATTGTAAAAGCACCAGCTTTGCCATCTTTCCCACCATTTAGACCAAATGGCAGTATTTTATAGTGATTAGCAAGCATAGATACAGTCATATTTTCTAAAAATTTAATTCGCCGAATAGTGCCATTTCCACCTGTATATTTTCCCATACCGCCTGAGTTTTTGCGAATTGAAAATTCTTCTAATATAACGGGAAAGCGTGTTTCTAATATTTCTGGGTCGGTTAGTCTGGAATTTGTCATATGAGTTTGAACTGCATCAGTACCTGAAAATCCATCTCCAGCTCCACTGCCTCCGCAGATGGTTTCGTAATATTGATATTTATCATTGCCAAAGGTAAAATTATTCATCGTGCCTTGGGCAGAGGCCATAATTTTTAAAGCGCCATAAAGAGTATCTGTTATAACCTGTGATGTTTCAACATTACCCGCAACAACAGCTGCAGGTGGGGTAGGATTTAACATTGAGCCTTTTGGAACTATTAGTTTTATTGGTTTTAAACAGCCCTCATTCATTGGAATATCATCATCAACTAAGCTTCTAAACACATATAAAACGGCGGCTCTACAAACAGAAAGCGGGGCATTAAAATTTGAATTGTTAAGTTGTGCATTCGTATCTGTGAAGTTAATTTCTACGCATCTATTTATTTTATCTATTTTGATAGTTACCTTAATTTTTGCACCATTGTCCATTTCTGATACAAAGCTAGCATCTTGAATTTTTAAGTCAGCAATTGCCCGTCTTACATGTTCTTCAGCATTTTTTTGTATATGTTGCATATATGCTTTTACTTTTTTTAACCCAAAATGTTGGGTCATTTTGTTTAGCTCATCTACTCCTTTTGTATTAGCAGCGATTTGGGCTTTTAGGTCTTTTATATTTTGCTCAATATTTCTAGCTGGATATTTGTTATTTTTGAGTAATTTTTTTATGTATTTTTCTTGAAAAATACCATTTTTTACAATTTGTATATTTTTCAACATTACTCCTTCTTCAGCAATATTGGTGCTAAATGCGGGCATAGAGCCTGGAGTTATTCCTCCAATATCGGCGTGATGGCCACGAGTGGCTACATAAAAATCTGGTATTTTATTATTTTTGATAAAAACAGGAGTAATTACAGTTATATCTGGGAGATGCGTGCCACCATGATAAGGGTCGTTTAGCATGTAAACATCGCCAATTTGCATTTTATTTTTTCTATTGTTAATTATTTCTTTGACGCTGTCGCCCATAGAGCCTAAATGTACAGGCATATGTGGGGCGTTGGCAACAAGCCCTCCATTTTCATCAAAAACAGCACATGAAAAATCCAGTCTTTCCTTAATATTAACCGAATAGGCGGTGTTTTCTAAAATAGAACCCATCTGTTCGGCAACAGACATAAATAGGTTATTAAATATTTCAAGTGTAACTGGGTCGGCTTTATTTAAATCTTCTTTTATATTGGTATTTTTTTTATTTTGCTTGCTTTTGGTAATAACTATATTACCAATAGAGTCAATTTTTGCTTGCCAGTTAGGTTCAATTATCGTTGTGCCAGTGCTATCCAATATTATTGCGGGACCAGATATTTCTTTGTCAACTAATAGATATTCACGCTTGTAAATGGGAGTTTTTCTATATTTTCCTGCCATATAGACATCTACTATTGTTATTTTTTGTTCGGTATCTGTTGGCTCTAAGAGATTTATATTTGTTATAGTCTTTTCAAAATTTATTGTTTCAACTGCGATTGTTTCAATTATTAAATCAGCCCCCAACATTAAAAAACCATAGCGCTTTTTGTATTTATTTTCAAATTCTTGAATAATATCTTCTATATTACCAAATTTGACATTTTCTGCCCTATCTGTACCAGCATATTTTATATATAGTTGTTTTTTTGTTGTAATTTGACCTTTATTTATTTTTTGTCTTTCAAGCTCATTTAAATTCTTTTCTTCTAGTTTTTTTATTATATTTTTTGCTTTTATTAGTGATTTTTTACTTAATTTTTCTTCAAAACTTTGCTCGCTTGTCGCGGTGATGGGGGC
>WFXA01000058.1 GCA_015490835.1 Flavobacteriaceae bacterium
CCAACTCATGTAAGTAAAGAACATATTCAGAAATATTTTGATGAGTTTTGTTATCGAATCAATCGGTCTCAATCCAAACAGACTATTTGGCATAATTCTATTATTAGAATGATTAAAAGCGAACCTATTACTCGGAAACAAATTAAATGGAGACTAAATTAATAACTCAAAGAGATTTTTTACATAAAATGAAAATTTGTTTGAAAGAACTACGAGAATCTAAAGTAAATCTTCAAATTCTTGAAAAATCAGATTTAATAAATGATAAGGTTATTTTTGATACAATAATGAAAGAAAGTAATGAACTTGTTGCTATTTTTACAGCAAGTATTAAAACAACTAAAAATGTAAAACTAAAAAAATGTTAAATGGAGTTATCAATAACTTTTACATTTAACCTTTTACATTTAATATGGAATCATACATCATAGACGGAATACGAACTCCAATAGGAAATTACAAAGGAACATTAAGCACCATTCGTACAGACGATTTAGGTGCTTTGGTAATAGCCGAAATCGTAAAACGAAACCCGAATATCCCAAAAGAAGCCTTTGACGATGTTATCATAGGTTGTGCCAACCAAGCGGGAGAAGATAATAGAAACTTAGCTCGTATGGCGCTGCTGCTGGCAGGACTGCCGGTCACCGTTCCCGGTGAAACAGTCAACAGACTGTGCAGCAGCGGACTTTCAGCAATCATACATGCCAATCGTGCTATCAAAGCAGGAGATGGAGACGTATTTATCGCCGGAGGAGTAGAAAATATGACACGCGGTCCGTATGTGATGAGCAAACCCTCTAGTGCTTTTGGAAACGATAGTAAACTCTACGACTCCAGTTTCGGGTGGCGATTTGTAAACCCGAAAATGCACCAACAATACGGTACAGACGCAATGGGCGTAACCGCCGAAAACTTGGTAGAGAAATACAATATATCTCGAGGAGACCAAGATGCCTTTGCTTATTGGAGTCAGATGAAAGCTAGTAAGGCTCAAAAAAACGGAAGACTGTCTAAAGAAATAGTTACTGTAGAAATACCACAACGAAAGAAAGACCCAATCCTTTTTAAAGACGATGAATTTATAAAGCCCAATACTTCAAAAGAAATATTAGCAAAATTACGCCCTGCATTTAAAAAAGAAGGAGGCAGTGTTACGGCAGGAAATTCTTCTGGCTTAAACGATGGAGCAGCAGTAACAATAATAGCTTCCGAAGCAGCAGTAAAAAAATATAATTTACAACCGATGGCTCGTATTGTAAGCTCGGCGGTGGTAGGAGTAGAGCCACGTATAATGGGTATTGGTCCCGTTGAAGCAAGCAATAAAGCCCTTAAAAAAGCCGGTTTAACGATGGAGGATATGGATATTATTGAACTTAACGAAGCATTTGCAGCTCAAGCATTAGCTTGTACAAGAGCGTGGGGATTAAAAGATAATGACCTTCGTTTAAACCCTAATGGTGGAGCCATTGCCATAGGTCATCCGCTGGGAGTAACCGGCACTCGTATTGCTTATTCGGCTGCATTAGAGCTACAAATTACAGAAAAAAGATATGCATTAGTTACCATGTGTATTGGTGTTGGACAAGGATATGCAGCAATTATTGAGCGAGTTCCTGTTTAGGGAGAAAGCTAGATATATTTTAAAAATTATATGTAATGATTATGAATTCTAAAATCTCATTAGTAACATTTTTTTTAATATTAGGGTGTTTTATTTCATCCTACAGTCAAATAATAAATGACGATGATTTTACTATTGAAATTAAACAAACAAAAGTGAATGCTTTTAATTTTACATCCTCTTCAAGTTGGGTTAGAATTCCAAAAAACATGAAAAAATTGTGGGTTAGAATTCGAATAAAATCAAATACCAAGAAAAGACAATGGTTTAATCCAAATGCTTTTTCAATCGTTTCAGACTTATGTAAATGTAGATTTAGACCAACAGATGTTAAATATGCATATATGATGCACGGTTTCGTAAGTTTTTTAACTTTAGATACATAAGATAATTCTGAGGTGATAGATATAAAAGAAGACGTCAACAACACAGCAAGGATATTTTTTTAGATTATAGTTTAGAAGGTTACCATAACATTCCAACAATTATTAATTACGGAACTAAGAAAAAGCCTAAAAATATGTCTGTATTTTATGCAAGTGAAAGGTTTAGTAATAAAACAATAGACTATTATTTCGGTATTCATAATTCCATAAAATCTGTTGATTTATATTACAAAAATCATAAAATTAAAACCATAGAAATTAAAGATTAAGCCTTAGTGGAAGCAAACTACAATAACCAAAATTAAACAAACTTTAGAAGATATTTTAAAATACTGATGTGACTACCAAAATAACATTAAATTACCCGATATAAATATCCGTTTTGTTAGCGGTTTAGTATTGTTATTTCACCGTTGTGATGCAAGCTTAACAATAGAAGAGAAGATATGAAAAGGAATGAATTCTTACAAAAACTATCCAATATTAAAACCGCAATAAGTGTAACTGGAAAAAAATACAACACCATTCGAGTATATGGAGATAGATTGGAGTTTATTAGAGAAAACAAAACCAAACCTGAAAGTATTTCAGTTACAGAATTATTTACACTATTTTCAAAAGAAAACACCATAAATACTTTTATTGCAAAATCGTATATATCGGGTAGAGTGCAGTCACCTGCTGTTGCTATTTTAAATACGTTAAAATCATCAGAAACTAATAAAATTACAATAGAAATTGTTTCTGATATTCAAGACAAACCAATTATTGAAAATAATAAAAGGAATCAATCTAATAAAAAAATTAAAGATGAAACTCGATTTTTTATTGGGTTGTCCAATATTTTAGGCACGGAATTCTTGCTTTCAAAAAACATTGGAAAACCGATTAATTCATCTCATATATTCTTGCCTAAAAATTTTGAGAAATACAATTTTAATAAAGAAATAAGAAATTGCTTTTTACAAACTTTAAAAGACTTGAAATCAAATTATATTTTTAATTCTGAAAGCTTATCTCATCATATTGATGGGGCAATTATTAATCATCCAATATTGAAAAGTAGAATTGTTGAATTTGATGAGGAACAACATTTTACACCAGCAAGATTGGATACATT
>WFXA01000059.1 GCA_015490835.1 Flavobacteriaceae bacterium
CCAACTCATGTAAGTAAAGAACATATTCAGAAATATTTTGATGAGTTTTGTTATCGAATCAATCGGTCTCAATCCAAACAGACTATTTGGCATAATTCTATTATTAGAATGATTAAAAGCGAACCTATTACTCGGAAACAAATTAAATGGAAACTAAATTAATAACTCAATTCTTATTTTTGTAAAATGAATTTGTTTAAAAAAAATATTCCGTTAGAAAAAGGCGATTACTACCTTACCCCCGAAGGCTATAAATGTTTTACCGAGCAATACCATTTAAAACGAGGGTATTGCTGCCAGAGCGGTTGCAGACATTGTCCGTACGGGTATGATAAAAACAAAAATTAATCTTTCTGTAACAAAAAGCACACGCTAACTACTAACTTGGTAACCAACCCTAAATAATTGAAAAAAGAACTAGAACATAGTTTTGTGCAGCAACTGGAAAAAAACCAAAACATTGTGCATAAAATATGCCGATTGTACACCCATGACAGGGAGTCGCATAATGATTTGTTTCAGGAAATAACCATACAATTATGGCGAGCTTATCCTAAATTCAGAGGTGATTCAAAGTTTAGCACTTGGATGTATCGAGTAGCACTTAACACGGCTATCACCTTATACCGAAAATCGAAAAGGAGGATACAAACACAAGATTATGAAAACATAAGTTTTAAAATACAAGCCGAAGAATATAACGACACTACCGAGCAACAATTAGAACTAATGTATGCTGCTTTAAAAGAATTGAACGACATTGATAAAGCACTAGTGTTTTTATATCTGGAAGACAAATCGTATAAAGAAATTTCGCAAACCTTAGGTATATCGGAAATAAACGCAAGAGTAAAAATGAATAGAGCAAAAGAAAAATTACGAAGAATATTAAACCCATAACCCTATTATGGATATACTGGAAACATTAAAAAAACAATGGCAAACCAAAGAAGTAGAGCTTCCTAGGCTTTCGTATTCTGATATTTACCAAATGTTGTTAAAAAAATCTTCTTCTATTGTAAAATGGGTTTTATTAATTAGTATCGCCGAACTCCTCTTCTGGATTAGTTTAATTTTTCTAACACCCGATTCCAACAAACAATTAATGGCAGATATGGGAATTGGTAAAATAGTAAACTACTCCAACTACATTCATTTTACTATTGTGGGTGTTTTTATCTATCTGTTTTACAAAAACTATAAAAACATTCAGGTAACCGATAGCACAAAAACCTTAATGAATAATATTTTAAAAACACGAAAAACGGTTCGGTATTTTGTATATTATAATATTGGTATGTTTATACTATCCAGCATTTTAGTAGATGCATATTTTTATTCGAAAAGTGAAAAGTTGTATGAAGTAATGAACTTTGCCTCAAAAGGAATACCACAAGAAGGTTTTGCAACTTATTTTATTATTATACAAATACTTGTAGGCATTGTAGTAGCCGGATTGCTCATTTTGTTCTATTGGTTAATTTACGGCTTATTGCTGAAACGTTTAAAGAAAAATTATAAAGAGCTTGAAAAAATAGATCTTTAAATTGTTTTTAAAAGGTTAATACTTCCATTGTCGTTTTAGGTTTTCTTCTTCCGCTTTTTTTAGTTCTTCTTCCGGGATTACTTTTAAAAAAGAAGGATGTTGCTCAATAGCAAACTGTAATTTTTCAACAATTTCATTTACGGTATCATTTTCGTAATCTATGTCCAACGGTTGCTTAATAACTATAGATTGTAAGATGCCTTTCTTTTTCACCCGAAGCCCTTTTTTGTCAAACGAACGTCTAAAACCATCTATTACTATAGGCACAACAATGGGTTTGTTTTTTTTAATGATATGAGCAGTTCCTCTTCGTATTGGCTTCCAAGGTTTGGTAGTACCCTGCGGAAACGTTATAACCCAACCTTCTTGTAATGCTTTAGAGATATTACTCACATCACTCATTTTTACTTGTCGTTTAATTTCCTTTCCTTTTTCGCGCCAGGTTCTTTCAATACTTATTGACCCGGCATAAGCCAAAATTTTTGGTAACAAACCGGATTTCATCGTTTCTTTTGCAGCAACAAAATAAATATTAAGTTTGGGGTTCCATAAATAACCAACATTTTTTATACTATCTACTCTCCCACTTAATGATGCATTAAAAACGTGAAGCATCGCTACAACATCTGCAAAATAGGTTTGGTGATTAGAGACAAAAAGCACATTGGTTTCGGGTAAGTTTTTTATTATTTCACTTCCTTCAATTTTTAATTTGTTAAATCCTCTAAAACGTCGATGGGTTAAAGCACCTAAAATACGTATTAACCAAAGTTTTAAAAATAGTATATGTCCAAAAGAATTCTTTTTAAAAAGATTCATATGTTTTAATTTAATTGAAACAACGTGTACAAAGTCGTTAAAAAAGGGATGCTAATATACAAAAAACACTTATTACAACACCTGTTTTAACAATTCTCGTACCTCGCTAAGCATCATTGCAGTAGCTCCCCAAACGGTAAAACCCTGTATTAAATACGCCGGTACATCTAGATTAGTAGCATACGAAGTGGTAACATTTTTAGTGCCAATAATTTTATCATCCATAAAATCTTGCAACGAAATTTCTAATACGGCTTCAACTTCTTCAACTTGCCTACTAAATTTGGGGTTGTAATGCAGTAAACCTATAAACGGAAACACATTAAAGTTACTGGGCGGTATGTACACTTTACTCAAGGCTTTTATTACTTTTATATTATCGGCATTTACTCCTATTTCTTCTTCTGTTTCGCGCAAAGCCGTATCTTGCATTGAGGTATCAGTAGGTTCCCATTTCCCGCCCGGAAATCCTATTTGATTACTGTGTACTCCTTTATAGGTTTTTCTTTGAATTAAAACAAAATGCGTTTCGCCTTTTTCCGAAGGATAAAACAAAACCATTATTCCTGCTTTTTTTACCTTTGTATCGTATAGATGTAATGATAATAAATATTGGTAACGTTCCAGCGGAGCCATTTTGTAATGTGCTGTTTTTCCGGGAAGTTCAATTTTTGCTATTTTAGCAATCCGTTTTTTAAATTCTTCAAAAATCACGTATGAAAAAAATACTATTTAGTTTATTTATTTTGGGGTTACTTTGCCAATGTCAAGATACAAAAAAAGATGCGGTTATAGAAGAAAAAAAAATACAAATATCAGATAGCATCTCTACAAAAAAGAAGGTAAAAAAGCCGGAAAAACAAAATAACTATCCGGTAATAACTCAAAAAAATGTAACTGAGTTTTTAACGCAATACGGGGAAGACAACCCCGAAACCAAAGTACGAATTACTACAAAATACGGTAATATAGATATACAACTTTTTAAAGACACTCCGTTACACAGAGCCAATTTTATTTATTTAGTAAAACAAGGATATTTTAACAACACCTATTTTCATCGTGTGGTTAAAGGGTTTATAATTCAAGCCGGAAATGCCGACGACGCATCGGTTCCTAAAAAACGAAAAAAATTAGGCAATGCATACAGGCTTCCTTACGAAAAAGGAAACGGCAGCGTACACTCCTACGGAACGGTTTCGGGAGCTAAAGAATACCGTAAAAACCCAGATAATATGACTTCACCATACGAATTTTTTATTTTTCTGGGCAAAAAAAGTCAGACCAAACATCTTAACGGAAGATATACCATTTTTGGCAAGGTAACAAAAGGAATGGATGTAGTAGAAAAAATAGCCAACCTTCCGGCAGACGAAGGCGACTGGCCACTTTATAATGTGTATATTACCATTGAAGTAATTGAGTAATATCCAACGTTTATTTTAAAACCCAAACCCAAACATAAACCGGTTACTTACATATTTTGAGTAAAATAATTATAATCCTTAAGCACGGTATTTATAAACGGCTTGTCGTATAACTCACTTTTAACATCCAAAACGGTTTCTACTTTTTTTCGTAGAGCGTTTAGTGTTTTGTAATCGGAAGACCGAAGGGCTATTTGATACGTTTCTTTTATAAGTCGTACATCTTTATCGGTAAGTTGGGTGACATTTAGGAATACTGGCTCGTATTTTTCTTCAATTTCTTCTAAAATAGTATGTGTAATTTTTACTTTATTTTTTGTGCTTATTACTACCGTTCCGGCTGCAGCATCTCCCAAGCGTTGCTTTTTATCTGAAAAAAGAATTGTCAGCACCCCTACAGCTCCAACAAAAATCCATAAGTCTACCAATCGCAGCATCCACCTAATCATATAATGAGACCAATGCGCCGGACTACCATCTACCCGTACTACTTTTATCTTAACAATCATTTTACCTACCGTTCGTCCGTTAAATAAAATGTGCATGTATAAGGAATAAAACATAACGGGAAGTAACAGTAGATTCTGTAACCCGAAAACCGTCCAATTATCCTCAAAAACCGTATTAAAAAAAGAAGTAAGTAAACTTACAATATAGAAATACAGAAAGAAAATTGAAAAATCGATAAGCAAAGCTAAAATACGCTCACCAATACTGGCTATCCTATAGTTTAAATTTACATTTTGTGTGGTGTTTATTTTTAAATTTGCCATTTACAAACAAGTGTTTATCTTTATCGTTTAATTATCTTTTATGCGTGAAGCTGCTTTCGTCAAGCAAAATAAGGAAAAATGGATAGCTTTTGAAAAAGCTATCGCATTAAATTTTAAAACCAACCCGGATACGTTGGCAGATTACTACATTCAACTCACCAACGATTTGGCGTATGCGCGTACCTATTATCCGGAGAGTAAAACGTTGCTTTACCTTAATTCGCTGGCTTCACAAGCGCATCAAAAAATTTACGCCAACAAAAGAGAAGATAAAAACAGGGTCGTTTCGTTTTGGAAATATGAGTTTCCGCTTTTTTTTAAACAATACCATAAAACACTCCTTTATGCTTTTTTAATTTTTATTGTTGCTTCCTCCATTGGTGTTATTTCAGCTTTAAACGATGATTCTTTTGTTCGGTTAATTTTAGGTGATGCGTATGTTAACGAAACTCTTAACAATATTGAAAAAGGCGATCCCACAGCCATTTATAAAAGCGGAAGTCAAATAGGTACATTCCTCGGTATTACTATAAACAACATCAGGGTTGCTTTTTTAGCCTATGCTTTTGGAGTAATTACCTCTATTGGTACGGGTTACATACTTTTCTCCAACGGAGTGATGTTAGGTGCTTTTATGACCTTTTTTTACAACAAAGGTCTTCTTTATGAAGCCTCAAAAAGCGTTTGGCTACACGGTACCATAGAAATTTCGGTAATTGTTATCGCCGGTTGTGCCGGATTGGTTATGGGAAACAGTATTTTGTTTCCTAAAACCTATTCCAGACGAGTCTCCTTTATGAAAGGAGCCAAAGACGGATTAAAAATTGTGGTAAGTACCATCCCGTTTTTTATTATTGCCGGTTTTATTGAAGGCTTTTTTACCCGTTACAGCAATATGCCAGATTGGTTGGCTTTTTCAGTTATTTTTGCTTCTCTTTTTTTAATAATTTATTATTACATATTGTATCCCATTAAACTAAGTAAAAAACATGCAGGACAATAAAATAGAACTTCGTCAACGACGAGATGTGGGCGAAATGATTACCGTTTATTTTGACTTTTTTAAACAAAATTTTAAAACTTTCACCAATATTTTTATAAACTATAACGGTATTTTTATCTTGGCATTTTTACTCATTAGTTACATGCTTATTACCGGATTTTTTGGAGCTGCTTCATCAAACGGAAACTCTGATTCCGACGCATTACTTATTGGTGGTGGTGCCATTTTATTTTTTATTGTTTTTATAATTGTTGCTGCACTTAATTATAGTTTGGCTTCCTCCTTTATGATTAACTATGTAAAAACACCTCCTCAAGAAGTTGTCAGCAAAAAAGATGTTTGGAAATTAGTTTATAATAAAATAGGAACCATCATCGCCTTTATATTATTTCTGGTGCTAATCTATTTTGTTTTTATGATAATAAGTGTCGTATTAGCTTTCATCCCAATTATAGGAGCTTTAGTTCAATATGTTATAAGTTTCGCTATGACTTCTTGGTTTGGAATTTCATTTATGGTTATGGTAAACGAAGAAAAAAGCGTTATCGATTCTTTTAGCGAAGGATGGAACTTGGTTAAAAATAATTTTTGGACTTGCGTAGGTACAAACTTAGTAATAGGAATTTTAGCCGGAATATTAATCTTACTTATTTTAGCAATTCCCGGTGTTTTAGTAGGTATTTACACCTTTCATGCCACATCTACCGAAATAGAAATCACGCAATCTGTTACTGCAAAAATTATTTATACGCTTGGGCTAACTTCATTCTTACTGGCAATTGCCTTCTCACAAGCTTTGTCTCAATTTATTAACGGAATTCTGTACTTTTCACTTCACGAAAAAACTTATAATGAGTTTACCAGAAAAAAAATTGAGCAAATAGGTAATTCTAATTAATAACCAACGACTAGTTTACAACATTTTACTATTTGAAAAAATATATTTATTTATTATGCGTGCATAATATTTTTTTGTATATTTGTAAAAAATCAATTCATTGAAAGAGAAAACAATAGATTACATATTGCGAGCTACTTGGATGGCAGTAACCAAAATGTATAACGAAGAAGCCGGAAAAAAAGGCAGTACAATGGCTACCGGATTTGCTTTAATCAACATCGATCCGAAGGCAGGAACGCCCTCTACCTCGTTAGGACCAAAAATGGGAATGGAAGCTACCAGCCTTTCAAGAACGCTAAAAACGATGGAAGAAAAAGGGCTTATTTACAGAGAGCCTAATCCCAACGACGGCAGAGGTGTGCTAATTTTTCTTACTCCTTTCGGAAAAGAAATGCGCGATTATTCAAAACAAGTTGTTTTACGTTTTGATGAAGCGGTAAAAGAAACCATTTCTGAAGAAGAATTACAAACTTTTAAAAACGTAGCAAACAACATCTTAGATCTTGTAAATTCAAAAAAAATATACCTTACTGATAAAATAAAATAAATCATGTCTAAACGAAGAATAAATAAAGTAGCCGTTATAGGCTCCGGAATAATGGGAAGCGGTATTGCTTGTCATTTTGCAAACATTGGTGTTGAAGTATTATTACTGGACATTGTTCCTCGTGAACTCACCGAAAAAGAAATAGCCAAAGGACTTACCTTACAAGACAAACAGGTAAGAAACCGATTGGTAAACAACCATCTTGCAAACGCAATAAAATCAAAACCGGCACCCTTATACCATAAAAAATTTGCAAGCCGAATAACTACCGGAAATACCGAAGATGATATTGCAAAAGTAGCCGAAGCCGATTGGATCATAGAAGTAGTGGTTGAGCGTCTGGATATTAAAAAGCTCGTTTTCGACCAACTTGAAAAACACCGAAAACCCGGTACGCTCATTACCAGTAACACTTCCGGAATACCCATTAAATTTATGAGCGAAGGACGAAGTGACGATTTTCAAAAACACTTCTGTGGCACGCACTTTTTTAATCCGCCACGTTATTTAAAACTCTTTGAAATCATTCCCGGACCCAAAACATCCCCGGAAATACTATCATTTTTAAACAATTATGGCGAAAAATTTCTTGGCAAAACTTCGGTAATTGCCAAAGATACACCTGCATTTATTGGTAACAGAATTGGGATTTACGGTATTCAAAGTCTCTTTTATTTAGTTAAAGAAATGGGGCTTACCGTTGAAGAAATAGATAAACTAACCGGACCTGTTATTGGTCGCCCGAAATCGGCAACTTTTAGAACCGTAGATGTGGTAGGGCTCGATACGTTGGTTCACGTAGCCAAAGGAATATACGACAACTGTCCCAATGACGAAGAACACAACATTTTTAAAATCCCCGATTTTATTCAAAAAATGATGGATAATAATTGGTTGGGAAGTAAAACCGGACAAGGATTTTACAAAAAAGTAAAAAACAACGACGGTAAAAGTGAAATACTCGCTTTAGACCTCAATACGTTAGAATACCGCAGCAAAAAAAGAGCTTCTTTTGCAACGTTGGAACTTACCAAATCCATTGATAATGTTATCGATAGGTTTAAAGTTTTAATTAAAGGAAAAGACAAAGCTGGCGAATTTTACCGAAAAAGCTTTGCGGCAATGTTTGCCTATTCCTCCAAACGAATTCCCGAAATTGCCGATGAACTCTACAAAATTGATAACGCAATGAAAGCCGGTTTTGGTTGGGAACACGGTCCGTTTCAAATCTGGGATGCCATAGGAGTAGAAAAAGGAATTCAATTAATTAAAGACATAGGAAAAGAACCTGCTACTTGGGTGCAAGATATGATAGACTCGGGAATAACTTCTTTTTACACTGTAAAAGAAGGTGCTACGTATTACTATGATATTCCACAAAAGAAACACATAAAAATACCCGGTCAAGATGCTTTTATTATTCTGGATAATATTAGAAAAACCAACGAAGTATATAAAAATAGCGGAGCCGTAATTGAAGATTTAGGCGATGGAATTCTTAACGTGGAATTTAGAAGCAAAATGAACTCCATTGGCGGTGATGTTCTCACTGCTTTAAACAAAGCCATCGATATTGCCGAAAAAGATTTTGACGGATTGGTAATAGGTAATCAAGGAGCAAACTTTTCGGTAGGAGCCAATATCGGAATGATTTTTATGATGGCAGTAGAGCAAGAATACGACGAACTAAACATGGCAATTAAATATTTTCAAGATACTGTAATGCGCTTGCGGTATTCATCAATTCCTACAGTAGTTGCTCCGCACGGAATGACACTCGGTGGCGGTTGCGAAATGACCTTGCACGCAGACCGGGTGGTAGCCGCAGCCGAAAGCTATATAGGTCTTGTTGAGTTTGGTGTTGGAGTTATCCCCGGAGGTGGCGGATCTAAAGAAATGGCGTTGCGCGCCGGAGATCGTTTTCATAAAAACGATGTAAAATTAAATGTCTTGCAAGATTATTTCCTAACCATAGGTATGGCAAAAGTATCTACATCTGCATTCGAAGCGTACGACTTAGACATCTTAAAAAAAGGAAAAGATATCGTTGTTGTAAATAAAGACCGCCAACTGGCTACTGCAAAAGCAATTGCAAGACAGATGGCAGATCAAGGATACACCAAACCCATCCCCAGAAAAGATGTTTACGTTCTCGGAAAACAAGCTCTGGGAATGTTTTTAGTAGGAACCGACTCGATGGAAGAAGCACATTACATCTCAGAGTACGATAAAAAAATAGCAAATAAACTGGCGTATGTAATGGCAGGAGGAGACCTCTCTGAACCATCTTATGTTTCCGAACAATATTTACTCGATTTAGAACGTGAAGCCTTTTTAAGTCTAACAACAGAAAGGAAAACCCTAGAACGAATAGAACACATGTTAAAAAAGGGGAAACCGCTAAGAAATTAGAAAAAACAAAACCCATTATAAACCAAATATTAAAAGTATGTAATATGAATTATTCACTGCAAAAATCACTAACTAATGATAAAAACAAAACCTAATACCTAATACCATGTACCTTGTACTTAATACCTTGTACCTAATACCTTGTACCTTGTACTTAATACCTTGTACCTTGTACCTAATACCTTGTACCTAATACCTTGTACTTAACACATAAAACCATGCATAAATTTAAAGACTTAAAAATATGGCAAAAAGCAATGGGCATAACAGAAGCTGTCTATAAGTTGTCTTCTTCTTTTCCTAAGGAAGAAAAATACGGTTTAACAACCCAAATAAGACGAAGTGCTGTTTCTATTGCCTCAAACATTGCCGAAGGTGCCGGTAGAAATTCAAATAAGGAATTTATATATTTCTTAAGTATTGCTAACGGTTCTTCATTCGAGTTACTTACACAAATATATTTATCAAAAAGATTAAATCTTTCTTCAGAAGAAGAAACAAAACCTATTATAAATCAAATATCGGAAGTATGTAATATGAATTATTCACTGCAAAAATCATTAACTAAAACCTAATACTTAATACTTTGTACCTAATACTTAATACCTTGTGCCTAATACTTTGTACAAAAAACACTTAATACTTTTTAAAAAAATAAAACCATGAAAACAGCATATATCGTAAAAGCATATCGAACAGCAGTAGGAAAAGCTCCGCGAGGATTATTCCGTTTTAAACGCCCGGACGAAATGGCGGCAGAAACCATTAACTATTTGTTAGGCAAAGTACCCGAACTCGATAAAAAACAAATAGACGATGTAATGGTAGGTTGTGCTATGCCCGAAGCCGAACAAGGACTAAATATGGCTCGCCTTGTATCGCTTATGGGGTTGAAAATTGAAGACGTTCCGGGGGTAACTGTAAATCGTTATTGCGCTTCCGGATTAGAAACCATTGCCATGGCAACCGCAAAAATTCAAAGTGGTATGGCAAACTGTATAATTGCCGGAGGTGCCGAAAGTATGAGCTATATACCAATGGGAGGTTACAAACCCACACCCGATTATAAACTGGCAAAAAAAGGTCACGAAGATTATTACTGGGGAATGGGACTAACTGCCGAAGCAGTAGCAAATGAATACAACGTTTCAAGAGAAGACCAAGATGAATTTGCTTACAACAGCCATATGAAAGCTCTTAAAGCACAAGCCGAAAATCGCTTTCAAGACCAAATAGTTCCCATAACCGTAGAACATACTTTTGTAAATGATTCTGGTAAAAAAGAAACCAAAAACTATACCGTTACCAAAGACGAAGGACCTCGAAAAGGCACCTCACTAGAAGCCCTCGCAAAACTCCGCCCTGTTTTTGCAGCAGGAGGAAGTGTAACAGCAGGTAACTCATCACAAATGAGCGATGGTGCTTCGTTTGTACTTATTATGAATGAAGAAATGGTAAAACAACTTAGCTTAGAACCGGTTGCCCGTATGGTTAACTTTGCAGCAGCTGGTGTACCCCCCAGAATTATGGGAATAGGTCCGGTAAAAGCCATTCCAAAAGCACTAAAACAAGCCGGTTTAAAACAAAAAGATATCGATTTAATCGAACTCAACGAAGCATTTGCTTCACAATCTTTAGCCGTAATAAGAGAATTGGGACTTAACCCCGACATCGTAAACGTAAACGGAGGTGCCATAGCACTGGGACACCCTTTAGGGTGCACCGGAGCAAAACTTTCTACACAACTGTTTGATGAAATGCGAAAACGAGATATGAAAGGAAAATACGGACTGGTAACCATGTGTGTAGGTACAGGACAAGGTGCTGCCGGTATTTTTGAGTTCTTAAATTAAGTATAAGCATTATTCGCACAGAATGCCTGTTGAAAATAAATTCTGTACCATTTAAGAACATAGCTTAAAAAAATTACTTGCTAAAAAGATATTTTAAAAATGAATGAAATAACGTTCATAATTTATGTAAAAGACCAACAAAAGAGTAAACGTTTTTACGAGACTATTTTGCAGAAGACACCCTCATTAAATGTTACTGGAATGACCGAATTTAAACTAACTAATTCGGTAAAATTAGGAATAATGCCTGAAAATGGAATCGCAAAAATTATTAAAAAACACCTGCCGCATCCCAAACACGGAAACGGAATACCTAGATGCGAACTTTATTTGAAAGTGAAAAACCCGTCTGAATACATTAGCAGAGGAATACAATTGGGAGGAAAAGAAATTAGTAAATTACAAGAAAGAGATTGGGGAGATAATGTAGGATATATATCCGATTTAGACGGACACATATTGGCTTTTGCTGAAAAAAATTAAAGATAACAAGTAGAATTAAACAATAAAAAATAAAAATTATGAGTAACGAGGAAAATAATATACTACGAGGCGGACAATTTATTGTTAAAGAAACCGCTCCGGAAGATGTATTTACTCCCGAAGATTTTTCGGAAGAACAAAAAATGATGCGCGATTCGGTAATTGAATTTGTCGATCGTGAAATTTGGCCACAAAAACCCAGGTTTGAAAAACACGATTACGATTTTACATTAGAAATAATGAAAAAAACCGGAGAACTGGGACTCTTAGGCATTGCAGTCCCTGAAGCATACGGAGGTCTCGGTATGGGATTTATTTCTACCGTATTGGTATGCGACTATATATCCGGAACAAGCGGATCGTTTAGTACCGCTTTTGGCGCCCATACCGGAATTGGCACAATGCCTATCGTTCTCTACGGAACCGAGGAACAAAAGAAAAAATACGTACCAAAACTTGCCACAGGCGAATGGATGGGAGCTTACTGTCTAACCGAGCCCGGAGCCGGTAGCGATGCCAATAGTGGAAAGACCAAAGCCGAATTAAGCGAAGACGGTAAACACTACATTATTAACGGACAAAAAATGTGGATATCCAATGCCGGATTTGCCAATTTATTTATCGTTTTTGCTAGAATTGAAGACGATAAATACATTACCGGATTTATTGTAGAAAACGACCCCGATAACGGAATTACCCTCGGAGAAGAAGAACATAAATTAGGGATTCATTCCTCCTCTACCCGACAAGTATTTTTTAACAACACCAAAGTACCGGTAGAAAATATGCTTTCTGAAAGAGGTAACGGATTTAAAATTGCCATGAACGCGTTAAATATTGGAAGAATTAAACTTGCCGCAGCCTGCCTAGACGCACAACGTAGGGTTATTACCGAAGCGGTAAATTATGCAAACGAACGCATACAATTTAAAACTCCCATTGTAAAATTTGGCGCTATTAAAGCTAAAATTGCCGAAATGGCAACCAGTTTATATGCAGACGAAAGCGCTGTGTATAGAGCCTCGGCAGATATCGAAAAACGCATAAAAATTCGTGAAACAGAAGGGAACACACATCAAGAAGCCGAATTAAAAGGAGTAGAAGAATTTGCCATAGAATGTTCTATCCTTAAAGTAGCCGTATCGGAAGATGTGCAAAACTGCACCGACGAAGGTATCCAAATATACGGTGGAATGGGCTTTAGTGCAGAAGCACCTATGGAATCGGCTTGGCGTGATGCTCGTATTGCCAGAATTTATGAAGGTACAAACGAAATTAACCGAATGCTCGCTGTAGGAATGTTAGTAAAAAAAGCGATGAAAGGTCACGTAGATTTACTTAAACCCGCTATGGCTGTTGCCGATGAACTTACCGGAATTCCTTCATTTGATATGCCCGATTACAGCCAAACGCTCTCTGAAGAAGCAGATATGGTATCCAAACTTAAAAAAGTATTTTTAATGGTTGCCGGAAGTGCAGTACAAAAATTTGGAACAGAATTAGAGCAACACCAACAAATTTTAATGGCTGCTGCCGATATTCTTATCGAAATTTATCTCGCTGAAAGCACTATACTTAGAACACAGAAGAATGTAAAACGATTTGGAGAAGAAAATCAAAAAACGCAACTAGCTATGGCACAATTATATTTGTATAATGCCGTTGATATTATAAGTAAAAAAGCCAAAGAGGCTATTGTTTCTTTTGCCGAAGGCGACGAACAAAAAATGATGCTAATGGGACTTAAACGTTTTACTAAATACCAAAATATGCCAAATGTTGTTGCTTTACGCAACCAAATTGCCGATAAGGTATCTAAAGAAAACAAATACCCGTTTTAAATATTACTCGATTTGTCGAGACTATACACTTAAAGTTAAAACCGTTTCAACTAATTGAAGCGGTTTTTTAATTAAATAATTTATGTACTTTTATAGACTATTACCACTTCTAACTATGAACAAATTACTGTTTTTATTAATTCCTTTTTTTGGCTTTTCACAATCGAATACCGAAGTATTTGTATTTGATTATAATTTTAATCCCGAAGGCTTCGAAATTTCTAATTTTACAAATATCTCTAATAATCCCGGGTACGACAATCAACCTTCATTTGATTTTGATGATTTTATTCTTTATGCACGAACCAATAACAATCAAACCGATATTTATCAATATGCATTTCAAGGTAAAACAAATACTCGTGTAAACAAACCTACATTGGGAGGAGAATATTCACCTCAACGTATTCCCGGTAGTTTTGATATTGCAGCAGTACGATTAGATACTTCAGGATTACAACGATTGTACAAATACGATGAACGTTCCGGAGCTTCTACTGTATTACTGAATAATTTACAAGTTGCCTATTATACTTTTTTTAATAAAGACACCATTGTTTCGGCTGTGTTAGACGGTAATGATTTAGACTTAGTGATTTCTTCCATTTCACATAAAACAAACGACACGATAACCAATAAAGTTGGCAGGTCTATTAGTAACGTTCCACATTCTAATAATTGTAGTTATACCGTTATTAATGAAGATGGTAATCACGACCTTTATATCATCGATATGAAAACCGGAGATAGTTTTTTTGTTTGCGAACTACCTATTGGCGTAGAAGATTATGCTTGGTTAGATGGTGATAGAATTATTATAGGAAGTAATTCCTCTATCTTTGTTTATGATTTGTTTGGCAATCAAAAATGGGAAAAATTAATAGATTTATCTCCCTATTCTATTTTAAATATTACGCATTTGACAGTGAATTCAAAACTAAAAAAAATGGCAATAGTAGCCGAATTAAGCCAATAAAAAAGCCGTTTGGTTTAAACGGCTTTTTATTTTTTAGAGGAAAAATTTTATCTAATTACGTAAATCTTTAACCTTTTCCTTAATTTCTTCAATAGTACCGGTAAGGGTTTTTTCTTCGATAACTTTCTTACCATTTGTTTCAGTTTCGATGGTAACTACGGCTGTAGCTAAGTCTCCTTCTTCGGTTACTTCAACAGAAACTTCTTTTGAAATGTTTTCGCTACTAGTAGTATTATTCACGGACACTTCAATGGTTTCTTCCATTACTTGGTTTGTATTCATAGCTGTTCCGGAAGAATGGTTTCCTAAAAGAGGCGCCATTACCAATCCTACTAAACAAGTAAGTTTAATTAAAATATTCATAGAGGGTCCTGAGGTATCTTTAAAAGGATCTCCAACGGTATCACCTGTTACGGCGGCTTTATGAGCATCACTTCCTTTATACTCCATTTTACCGTTAATTTCTACACCGGCTTCAAACGATTTTTTTGCGTTATCCCAAGCGCCACCGGCATTGTTTTGAAAAATTGCCCACATAACACCACTTACGCAAACTCCTGCCATATAGCCTCCCAGAGGTTCTGCACCAAATAATAAACCGATTATAACTGGTGTAACGATGGTTAACAAACCGGGTAAAAGCATTTCTTTTAATGCGGCTTTGGTCGAAATGTCAACACATTTTGCATATTCAGGTGTACCTTTACCTTCCATAATACCGGGGATTTCTCTAAACTGGCGACGTACTTCTTCAACCATTTCCATGGCTGCTTTTCCTACCGATTTCATTGCCATTGCCGAAAACACAACGGGTATCATTGCACCAACAAATAACATAGCCAACACATCTGCTTTAAAAATATTAATTCCGTCGATACCTGTAAAAGTTACATACGCAGCAAAAAGAGCCAGTGCTGTTAGAGCAGCAGATGCAATTGCAAATCCTTTTCCTACGGCAGCAGTTGTATTACCAACCGAGTCTAAAATATCGGTACGTTCACGCACTTGAGGATCTAATTCGCTCATTTCTGCCACACCTCCAGCATTATCAGCAATAGGTCCAAAGGCATCAATTGCCAATTGCATTCCGGTGGTTGCCATCATCGCTGATGCGGCAAGTGCCACACCGTAAAATCCGGCTAATTCGTACGATCCATAGATTGCTGCGGCAAATAATAATACCGAAGCAAAAGTAGATTTCATACCTACAGCCAAACCTGCGATAATATTAGTAGCAGCTCCGGTAGAACTGTTTTTTACAATATCCATAACCGGTGGTTTTCCCAAACTGGTAAAATAAGCAGTTACTACAGATATTAGCGCCCCTACGGCTAGACCAATACATGCTGCACCAAACACATTAATGGACGGGATTTCTTTAAATCCTTCACCAAAAAACTTCATATTCATAGTTTCAGGTAGCATCCAATTAATTAAGAAGTAACTTGCAATTAAGGTTAAAATAATTGCTGCCCAGTTTCCTATATCTAATGATTTTTGAACTTGTTTTTCTTTCGCATCATTACTGGATATTTTAACTAAAAATGTTCCAATAATTGAAGCTATAATACCTACACCGGCAATAACAATAGGAAGTAAAATGGGTCCCATATTGTTAAATAAATCTTGATGTTGACTTCCGGCAGCTTCAGTAATATCTTTTACCACATAGTTACCTAGTACCATTGCGGCAAGTACGGTTGCAACGTAACTACCAAATAAATCGGCTCCCATACCGGCAACATCACCTACATTATCTCCTACATTATCTGCAATAGTTGCAGGATTTCGAGGATCGTCTTCTGGAATACCGGCTTCTACTTTACCTACTAAATCAGCTCCTACGTCGGCAGCTTTGGTATAAATACCTCCACCTACACGAGCAAATAATGCAATGGATTCGGCTCCAAGTGAAAATCCGGCAAGTGTTTCAAGAACCATTGTCATTTCATCATAAAATGGTTTTCCGTTACCTAAAAATTGCCCTAAAAAGAATAGTAACAGTAAACTTAATCCTAAAACGGCTAGACCTGCAACACCTAATCCCATTACGGTACCTCCTCCAAACGAAACTTTAAGAGCTTGTGGCAAACTGGTTTTAGCTGCTTCGGCAGTTCGTGCATTGGCATCTGTTGCAATACGCATCCCGATATTTCCTGCAGCAGCCGAAAAAACAGCTCCTATAATAAAAGCAGGAACAATCATCCAACTGGTAGTATCTACCAGTGAAGAAACGGTGTATAATAATACGGAGGCTATTACTACAAAAAATAATAGTAATCTATATTCTGCATTTAAAAAAGCCAAAGCGCCTTCTTTAATACTTTTTGAAATAAACTGCATGCGCTCATTACCTGCAGGTTGTTTTTTTACCCAGCTCATTTTTATAAGCATAAAGAGTAAACCTACAATCGAAAGTACTATTGGTACATAGATAATGTATTTTTCCATAAATATTTAGTTAATTAATTTCTCTTTTATTTTTAGCCTGCAAAAGTAACAAAATAGGTTGGGATAGAAAAACAATTTAATAAAATCATGTAGCGGCTATCAATCCCATCCTAAATAAATTTTAGGAC
>WFXA01000060.1 GCA_015490835.1 Flavobacteriaceae bacterium
TATTTGCCACCGGATATTACATTTACGGAAATAATACGGCAGGTTTAGTATTAACCGCTATTGCATTACTTTCTGCTTATTTTATTTTTAAATTTTGGAGAAAATAGAATTTGAAAAATAACTTTTTAAAGAGGCTGCTATTAAAGTGAATACCTGCTTTTTAATTTCTAAAACAGTTCTAATTGTTGTGAAGGTTTTTGCAGTTGGGTGGGTTTTTGACCGTGAAATAATTGCATCATCCCGAATTGTTTATCGGTAATGTGTAATATTCCTACTTTACCGTATTGTGGCAGACTGTGTTTAACTCGTTTTATGTGTACTTCGGCATTTTCTCTACTGGCACAAAATCGCATATAGATTGAAAACTGAAACATAGTAAAGCCATCGTCTAGCAAACTTTTTCTAAAGCGTGTTGCCGCTTTGCGATCTTTCTTAGTCTCGGTCGGTAAATCAAAAAATACTAATATCCACATAACTCTGTATTGGTTTAATCGTGAAAAATAATTTTCTGCCATTGTTTAAATTTTTGTTTTTACCAAATTTTACATCTACGAAAAAAAGGGATAAATAACTTTTCTACTAATTCCTGCAAAACATTCGTATAAACTGTTTGTGGTACGGCTCATAGCAATCATTAACGGACTTTTGTTCCCGTTTATCACAACGTCCATTACCGGTAATTGCAGTAAGTGTGTCTTTAATGCTACGGAAAGTTCTTCTATGGGTTGCGATTGTTGTACTAAATCGTTTACCAAAACATCTACATAAACACGATATGGCTCCATTATATCGTCTGCCAGACAATAGGCATTGTATTTGTTTTTATGAAAAATTCCTACCGACGGTAACATCCCGCTACTTATTAAAGCTCGTGCCGTAATGCCTCGTAAGATGGCATATCCGTAATTAAGCAAGTTATTGGGCGGCTCGCCGTGTTGTCCGCGTGTAAAGTCAGTGATACCAAAAATATGTTTCCAATAATAAACGGCTGCTCTGCTTTCATGATTCTCTATATCACCGCTTTTAACTTCTGAAGCCCATTTGTGCATCTTTTGTGCCGGAATGTCTTTTTTTTCCATAAAAACAGCTTGATTGGTAATTTTGGCACTTACGGTTTGTTGCCATAGGTTTTTTTTAAGCGGAACACTGGCATTTAGTTGTTGCTTAATTCGTTCGGTTTGTTCGCTGTGTCCCACCAGCGGTTGTAATAAACTTACCGGAAGATGGTAATTGTTGCAGTTTACTATGGCGGCTTTGTTTTCTATAAGTTTACTAATTAAACCGTTGGTTATGGTTATTTGCTGGTTTTCTAATACTAACATACCGATGTCTTCAATGGGTACGGTTTTGGTTTCTTTCTCCTTTTCCGGATAAGTAATAACCAACTGTTTGTTTTTAGTGCTTAAATAAGCCGGATTGGTAAAAAATAAGGTACGTTTTATCATAGCTCTAAGGGTTTGTTAGACCTACTAGGTTTTTACTTGTCTGCCTTTGGCGGAAAACCTGGTAGCTCCGGGTATTCATTTTAATAATCATCTTTTATGAGTTCTTGGATGATATCTAAATTTATTTTTTTTATTTGATGTGTATATTTAAAATTTTCTACGGTGTCAAATAATTCAATTACATTATCTCTTTCTAATAAAGTCGGTTGGTTTGAAAGTAAAGCTTGATAAGATGAAAATTTGTATTCTGAAAAATAAGCGATATTATGATGGCTTGGATTGGTATTGATGTAGATGATTAAATTTCGTAAATATTCCTCATTTTTGATTTGTATTCTTTTAGGATGCTTTTGAAACAAACTTCCTGTTCTGTTATACTTTTTATTAAATGCTTTTGTATAGGCGTTAAATAAATTTGAGAATGGTTGATGGATTGATGTTTTTCCGCTTCTTATGGGTTCCGGTAGTAGTTTGTTGTCTATTATTTTTAAAAGTAGATGAAAGTGATTGGGTAAAAGGCAATAGCTGAAGATGTTTGCAATGGGAAGTACATATTTTTTGATTAAACTTAAAAAGTAAAAATAGTTATCCTCTTCTATAAAGATATTTTCTTTATTGTTTCCTCTATTATAGAAGTGATAGTAAAATGATGATTCTAAAGGTTGTAGTTTCATTTTTTCTTTTTTGGATGAAGACCTACTAGGTTTCTGAAACCTAGTAGGTCTGGGTTAAAGTCAATTACCATTTAAAATCTTTGATATTTCCTAAGCGGTCAACTTTGAGTTTCCAGCAGATGTTTTTTATTTGAATACCATCATAACTTGTTGTTTCATTAACTTGCGATCCTTTTCCATTAGGTTTTAAATCTATCTCACACTTATCAATCTCGGATGCGTGATTAACAGGTCTAAAGTATATATCTGAACCGGTAAACCTATTAAAAGCATATATCATTTTTTTTTCATTGGTATCAAATTTAACAATGTCATTTTGAGTTAAAGTGAATAAGAAGTTATACTTTTCACCTTGTTCATTATAAATTTCACGCTCTATTGGTAAATCAAAACTTTTTGTGCTTTTTTGATATTTTATTAAATTAATAAGATTTATTTCTTTAAAAATCCTGATTGGGTTTTTTCTGCTGATATTTTCTTTATTTGCTATTTCATAAATTGCAATGTAAATATTAGTTCCTTTATCATTCACTACATATTGTTTTGATTTTACCGATTCAGGGTTAGTATTTAATGGTCTTTGATTTCCAAAACCTCTTGAAATTCGTACTTTTTTTATTGGTGCGTGATTTTTTCCATTGTTAAGTCGTTGTAAATTTTCCGGTTGATTCATTTGTTCTATTTCTTCCGGAGTAAAAGCAATTTCAGGGTGTTCTTTTATCTCTTTTTTATATTTTTCTTCATTTCTGAAATCTACATCATCTACTTTTTCAACAAAAACATTAAGTGTTTTATAA